>JANWKP010000367.1 GCA_025451315.1 Nitrososphaerales archaeon
GAAAATTGGTTTCACTTATACAAATAAACTTTGAAGATTAACAAAAAATATGACTCAACGAGTTGGACGTTGGGAGTGGGATTCGAACCTTGCAACTATATTCGCGGGTTAATAATATCATAAATCATATCATGAAAATCAACCCTTGTATAATCAACTATTAGTTTTAAGTGAAAGAATTCAGGAAATAGAAAGAAAATAATCAAATAAGATGTAAATAGATCTGCAAAAATAGGTTGTGTGGGATTTGAACCCTTGATAAAGTGGGACCAGTTAAATTAAGTCTCTTTTCATAGTTTTAGAAATATTTTGTATTTTCTCGTTTAAATTTCAATAAATACTTAAAATCTCTGTTATTACTATAATCAGATTAACTTATTACCTTCTAAAATGTAAATATTTCAATGGCATATATAATACTCTCTTGTCGTGAAACAGGATTAGATTGTGATTATATAATTAAAGGTGAAACAAGAGAGGAAGTTTTAATGATGGGAGCTGAACATGTAATAAATGCTCATGGTATGAAAGCTGAAGATATAGTTTTCAAAAACATACCATGTAATTTCTTATGCCATACATTAAGATAAATGAGAAACAAGTAAAAGATTTCATAAAATAAAATAAAATAAAATACCTAAGTCATTTTGCTATAGCAAAATGACCTAAAGTATTTGCCGATGATGCTATCCAATGTAATGAATGTGGTTCAATCAGAATTATCAATAGAGGTTTGACTGTGGAAAACAAATAGTTGTTGTCCTCTTGAAAACACATGAAAACAGGACAGATTTACTAACTGGTTCAATATATGTTCATAACCAGAAATGCTGACTGCCAACCATTAACTGTAAAATTAGTTTTATGATCTCAAAATATCACATTGTGGAGAAACGTTGACAATAGGAAAAGAACAAGCAGCATCATTAGAATAAGTCAAATCAATTACTATGTAAAACAAAAGATAATAAATGATAATGCTAAAAATGAAAGATTTATTTGCATTTTTTAAATTGGTATTTTAATTATTTAAACATGATATAATAATAGTTTTATAAAATTATTATTACCTTTCTTTTGATATGGTATAATGATCAACTATCTCTAAGGAGTCTTTACTTTTATTATTATTATTATCTTTTTTACATGTTGACATTGCATATATTTTAAAATCTCCTTCTTCCAAGTCCTTTTCTTTTAATTTTTCTTTCTTACATTTGTATCCAATATCATAATATTTTGCATCCAGCTCTTTTCCATTTATCTCAATATCAAGAAATCCAAATCCATTATGCTGTTTTACTACATAATACGGATGGTTTAAAATTATATGATTGCTGTCTCCTCCTGTACCTATAACCGAAAAAATTTCCCCTTCTGGATTAAAAAATTTGTTTTTTGTTGTATTATTTGATTCATCTACAATTGGATTGCTAATATTATTAGGATTAAATTGAAGAGGTAAAGTTCTATCATATATGTGATTATGACCTTGTAATACTAAATCAACTCCATATTTATCAAACACAGGTTGATATTTTTCCCTCATTAGATATTCCTGAATATGGCTTGAAAGCGAGGAATAAAATGGCTTGTGAAATAGAACAATAATCCAATCAATAGAGGAGTTAGTATTAGCCTTCTGTAGATCATTTACAACAAATCGATATTGTACTGTATTTACTGGAACATCTTCAACAATCACTTCATCATTTATTAAATGATATGGAGGAATTTCGGCTTTAATATTATGTTTGTCTAATAAATCTTTAAGCGTTGTAGAATAATATTTTGTTCCTGTTAGTTCATTATTATTACCCTCCTCATTTATATTGTTATCATTATTTTCTTTCTTTTCTCCTCTTTCTTCTTCCTCTGGTTTGAAAATATTAAGTGAAAGTTCTAATTCTGTATCCAACACTAAAAAATGTACATTTTTATAGTTAAATGAATAATATGATTTTTCTAAATTATAATGTTTTAGCAATGAATCTTTTAGTTCTGTAGATCCTCCCTTTGCTTTTTCTTCCTCATCCTCATGATTTCCTATTGCAATTTTAATTTTTGAATCTAAAGCATTAGTTATAGCATACCAACAATCCATGCTTGGTTCATATGATAAATCTCCTATTACCAAGAAAATATCTGGTTTTTGTTGTTCAATTTTTTTAATGTTATCTTGAGCTACAAGTCGGCAACCAAAATCGCCTGCAGCAACAATTTTAATTTTTTGTTCTTTTAAAGATTGATTTGGTAGATTAAAAGAATTATTAGTATTAATAGTAGAACCGCTTGTGTTAACAAAACTTTGTTCGGTGCTATTAGTAGTAAGAATACTACTATCATTTGTAGTATCAAGAGATTTATTACTTAAAGCTAAAACATCAGAAAAATTTAAAGTTGGTATAAAAATAAGAAATAATAAAACACTAAAGATAGCAGGGTATTTAAAAAGTGTACACCATTTCCTTTCTAAAAGCATCTTTTCTATTTTTAAAATGTAATTAAAAAACTTTACTAAGTTTCTCTATTAATAAAATATCCATATTTTTATAGAATGCTAGAATGGCTAAATATATTACTATTGCCATAGCTGAACTAACGGATGATCAGAGGAGTGTCTTTGATTTAGAAAGTCCAGACTATGACAACAACTTTTGGTTGTTTAATTGATTTGCCTATTCAATTGGCCTTAAAGAGAGTATATTGCAACTATTATTTATTACAATCCTATTTATTAATTCTTGAATTTCTCATTTTCTGTGTTTAATATGTTATTTGATGAATCTCATTAACAATGATAAGGATGCGATAATATAGATGCTTTGCATATTCATACTACAAAGATAAGTTGTAATTTCCAAATGGTATTTCCATTAATATTTACCTAGTTTATCTTTAAATAATGAGACGTAAATATAAAGTAGACTTCTAGAATTAATACTAATTATTATGATATTTTTAATGATTTGTTTGATTCGCTTGAGTTTAACTTGAGCTTCAATTACATAGGTGTTAAGGGATAACTTAAGATTCATAATACTTTTTTGCAAAATAAATGAAATAATGTTTACTTATATTAAAAGATGGTCAAAAGTTGCATCATTATTATGATCTTAATTAATTAATTATTCTTGAACTTGCATTTGCTTTCTTTTGTCCATTTGCCATTCTGGTCCTCGCAAGTCTCTTTTTGAGATTCTTTTTTTATCCTCTTCAATTACTTTTTCTTCGGAAAAAGGAGTAGCAATGTAAGGTTGAACATTGTCATTAATAATACCTTCTGCTGATGGTACTGTTCCCGGTTCGGAACCATTCACTGGCCCTCAGTCAAATTTGCTTTTATCAATAGAACCGTCATCTTCATTGGTAATAGTCGTGTTATGAGTTATTGCATTTATGTTATATATTCCGCCCATCATCATTGTTAACATCATTATTGCTATTAATGATATATTCGTCATATTATTGTTCGACAATATCAATTACTAGATTAAACTTCTTCTAATAAAATAGAACTTCATTATTGATTTAGAAAATGACTTTTATAAAAACAGACACTAATTAATGTAAAAAAAATGAAAATCTCTGAGTAAAGTAAAAAAGATAATGGTAAATGATAATAATTTGTTATTTCTCAATATATCATTTTTCAATTTGATATTTACGTTATTGTAATAGGAATTATATTTTGATTATTCCATTTTGATTAATTTATGATTAACGTAATAATGAAATTAGTTATATTATAGGAATTTATTTATCATTTAATTATCATTTTTATTTCATATACTTTATTATTTAATTTCAATAGTCAGATTAAAATTAAGACTATTAATAAATTTAATATAATGAATTATAGTGCGATTTTTTATTTTTTATTTTATAATTTTTCTAATTTGAAGGATAGTATAGTATTTGAAATTATTTCTTTATTACTGTCTCAATTATTTGGAAATGATGGATTCAATAGCCAAAACGGATTTAATAATCCCATTATAGGAAGTACTACAACATACCACCCTAAACTACAAATAAATTGTTTAGTATTCTTCTTATCATTTGCCATTGATTTAATTAATGGGTATTGATGTAATTTCAGTTTTGATTGATTATAAAGGAAAAAATGTCATAAAAATTTATGTTGACTTTTTACTTTATAATAATTATATGTAAAAATTATCGTCATAATATAATTTCTGTTATTATGGATTTAGGTACTCAACCTATTGCATTGTAGTAAAATATTATTAACTAAAACATAAATACTATTTTATTCTCTTTTCTGAGAATCAATCCTATCTTTAATTATAGGAAGTAAAATTGGTAATAATTACATAATGTGAAAGAAAATGGATGAAAATAATAATAATAATTTCCTTGCCATCGACAATACTTTTAAATGTTCAAATCATATTACCAAAATTTCAATTCTCTCGATATTCGTATTATTTTTTTTATTTAATACTAGTATCTTGTCTGTATTTGGCCAAAGACAGGATTCTCCTCTTGCAAATAAAGATATCAATATAGTAGCTGTAGGTGATTTTTATTGTAATGATGAAACAGAAGATACTATCGAAAATATTATCAAAATTAACCCTGAGTTGATAATTACAACAGGAGACCATGTTAAAGACGTAAAATCTATCAAATGTTGGAGTAAAATGTCTGAGCCAATAAAAGAAAAGATGAAGATTGCAATTGGAAATCATGATGCCGAATTTACTAAAATATATAAACAGATAATCGTGTATCATAATCTAACAACACCCTACTATTCTAACGACTTTGCAAATATTCATTTTATCAGTCTATCTACTGAACATCCTTTCGATAAAGGAAGCGAACAATATAAATTCATCAAAAATGATTTAAAAAATGCATCAAAAAATTCCAATATCGATTGGATAATTGTACATCAGCATAAACCATATTATTCAACTGCTCTAGATGTAACGGAGGCAGAGGAATTAAGAGACACTTTTTTGCCTTTATTTGAAAAATATGGAGTAGACATGGTTATTTCAAGTCATAACCAATATTATGAAAGAACATATCCAATCCTGTATAATGCGGAAATAGAACAAGAGACAGGTAAGAAAGCGGTACCTCAACCTATCGTTACTGATGACTCACCATCTTATTATGAAAATCCAGATGGTATAATATTCCTGACAGTAGGGACAGCAGGAGACGAACTAGCTGAAATAAAAAAATATGAAGATTACTTTGTAATACAACAGGATGGTGCATATGGATTTCTTAATCTAGATCTAGAAAATAATGGAAAGACTCTAGTTGGAGATTTTCATTCAAATAATAATGATGATGAGATAATAGATCATTTTGAATTAACTAAGACATCTTAATTTTCTTTCTTTTTAATTATCGATAAAAAATATTATATTAAAAGTTACATTTAGACTAATAGTCTTATTTATTTGTCTGTCTTTAAGTCTTAATGCTAAATCTACAATCCCCTCTGTCAAGAAGATTAGTGTTATAGATGGCTCAGATATCCATCTTGAAGAAGAAGGAGAATGAGTAACAAAACATTCAATAAAATCTTACTTTAATTGTAAGAAACAAATTAAAAATATGGTGAATTTATTGTGTTATTGATATCTTTCCTCTCATTGTGTCTGGATGGTATTCACAGTAATATTCAAGGGATTGATAATCCTCATCCTGAACATCTTCTGGATTAAATTTTATCGTATCAGATGAACCACCTTTTATTTCATCACTCGCTACTATTTCCTTTTTTATCTCCATCAGATGTAATACCTTCTATTATTATTTCAAGTTCTTCAGAATCATTTTGCAAACTTTTTACAGTAATTTGATTGTCTATTCCTGAAGTTAAATTCAAAGTTGGATTAACAAATTTATTGTCATCATCTTCTGTCCACTTGTAGGTTTCACCCAGTATATGAAAGACAGAATAGAATGTTTTGATAACTGTTATCCATCTATGCAGATTGAATGTAATTTTTTACATGTACATAACTGGAAACAATTCTTTGCTTCTATGTGTATTGATAAAATAGCAAATAATAATAATAATTTTGAGTTATTAGAGGAGATGAATATTATCTTAAATTAACAGAGCTGTTCGATGCACTGATTCTATACAATCTATAACCAGAAATGTTGAATCATTTACTTGATCTTTAACTACTGGAATTTAGCGCCAGGGGTGGACTCGAACCCTGCAACCACATTCGCGGGTTTATACGTTTTTATAAATTTTTTAAATATTAATTAAAATTTATAGAATGATATCCTAGCTATTATTCGTTTCCTGAAATTATAATAAATTAATATAGATATTAAGTTTTATAATTAGTATTGAAAAAAGATTCAAAAAAAATTGACCAATGTTTTATTTGTGGTTGTACTGAACATAAATTTATTGGATGCATACAACACTGGAAAACCCATAAAAAAAATATTGGAGAAAGGTGTCAACAAAAATAGTTTTAGATTATAGATGTAAACAAATTTTTCGAAATTGTTTATTATATATAATATATTTAATTAAATAAGAGTGAAGTAATTGATTATCTAAAATTATTTAATTTTTCTTTTTTTCTATATTATTTCTATTTGTTTAGCATAAAGATAATTACAGATAGTATTAGCATTATCAAAATTTTTCTTTTAGATTCTTTAAGAGTGTGTTAAAATATAGTCTAAATAATAACTTTATAATAGAATCTTCTTTCTAATTCTATTTGAGGATCTGTTGATGTTATTCGTATAATTTACAAAGTCATTTTCTTATTCTTCACTTTGTCTTGATTTACAATAGGATCTTTACAGAGATTGTTTATAGTGAATTAGAATACACATCCTAAGCGCCGGGAGTGGGACTCGAACCCTTCCATTATATTCACGGGTTTATACAATTTGATAATACAAGAAAAGTTAGTTTTAGTTATTTCAATCAGATACAGTTCGATTAAAACTTCTGACATGGTAAGCTATAAACAACATCTTAAAATCATTTCAATCCTATATAGGATAAAAACATTCAGAGGGAGTGTATTACGGACTATCGAAATTTTTTTAATCCTATATAGTCCGATTAAAACATTTTCAGAGGGCTTTGCCGGCAAGCAATAACAATATTTCAATCCTATAATAGTCGATTATAACTTTTTTTGATGATTTTTGAGACTTTTAAAAAAGACCGGATCGTGTTTCTCTAAGATTATTTATATCTCTACAAATTTTATTAAAAGTACAAAAAGAAAGTAAATTTTGGAAATCTCAATACTTATCATAGGTTTCAATAAAAAAATTGCTTTCAATCCATAACAGTTCGATTAAAACCTTCTTTTAAGTTCGATCTCTTCTTTTGTAGTTGCTTTCAATCCTATTATACGGTTGAAGAATCTGATTCAAAGTTAGAAATCAGTCTTAGAATAGAATTGAATCAATATTAAAATTGTAATTATATAATATTTTAAATCCCTTTAAACTAGTATTTCACATCAATTTTGTCAATATATTCCAACTTGACGTTCAACACCAGATATAGACGAATATGGATCGATTTTATATCTATCAAATGCAATGATTCAAAGTTCAACGAATCAATTGTGTAATAACAAATTAAATAAGCGTTGAACAGCTTGTGTTTTGGCATTCATTATTAGAACGGGTAATAAGTGTAATAACGATCCTATTCATTCAAATATTGATTGCAAGATATTTATCAAACTACCCATCTATAAATTTTACAATATATAGTATAATTTATTGAAATTTCTATAACAGTATAGTCCAATTCTGGTACTAATATATTTACATTAAATTCATTAGGACTCCACGAGTTGAGCGCCGGGAGTGGGACTCGTGTCCATCCCTTATATTCGTGGGTAGACTTTTTCTCATACAAAAGAATAATATCAATTATTGTAATAAGTACTTTTTATCTTTTATCTATTCTGCCAGACGAAATTCTGCATCACAACTTTATGAATATTCTTTTTGAGACAATATGGAAATATATTAAGACACTTTAAATAAATAACGAATATAAAAAATGTAAATGTATTTTCATTTATCAAAAAATGCATAGTCGTTAGAACAAAGCTCATTTCATCTTGAGAGTCCTAATGGATAGAAACCCTATTGATAAAAGGTGCTGTTGGTAATGATAATGATGTTTTTATTTTAATTTATTTTCAGTGTTAGATATATCATTTGTATATAGATGTTGTTGTGAAGTGTTCATGTTTGAAACAATACCACTATCACCATTAATAGGTACCTCACCAAGAGATACAATATAGTCCTCAACAGTACACTCTCGAGTTTCGCCATTATCTATGTTGCCGGAACACTTCAAAGTTCACATATGTTATTTGTTCTAATGTCTGTTGACCCGAAACAAAAATCCTGATATCTCCTGTATTAAATCCTGAATCTTGGCAAATCTTTGCTACTGTTGGTAGATACTTTTTGAATTATTTTTGGAAAGACCAAAATATAATGAGTGCCATATAAAAATGTAAAGAGGAACAATGTATCTACACAAACACAAAAAAAATATTGAAAATGTCTTAATTTTACAAGGTGGAGGATCATTAGGTGCCTTCGCATGTGGTGTTTTCAAGACATTTGCAAAAAAAAATATTAAATTTAATATAATATCCGGAACATCAATAGGTGCTATTAATGGAGCAATTGCTGCTGGAAGCAAAAACGATAATCCTGCAAAGAATTTAGAAGACTTTTGGATAGAGATTGCAGAGAGTAGTGTTAATGTAATACCAGATATGTTTTCCTCTGATTATGTTGATCAAACTCATCAACTGGATTTCAAAAGATCCTCCTCAGCATCATTAAATGCAGCAATATTTGGAGTACCAAAATTCTTTGTTCCTCGATGGTTTAATTGGAATATATTTCAATATAAAAATTCACATGATTCCAACGTATTACCACATCAATGGACTTATATCTATGACAATACGCCATTAGGAAAAACTTTAGAAAAATACATAGATTTTAAAAAACTATCTCCAAACGTAAAAAAAGTTGATGACACTCATAATAATAATGCAAATGAGGACAATAATAATAGTAGTATTCCGCGTCTTATAATTACTGCCGTTGATGTACTTTCAGGTCAACCAATAATATTTGATAGTTATAAAATACAAATACAGATGAAACATCTCTTAGCTACAATTGGTTATCCTCAATATGGATTTCCTTGGGTAGATGTCGATGATGGTGTGTATGCATGGGATGGTTCATTGTTAAGCAATACTCCAGTACGAGAAGTTATGGTAGCATCTCCTAGTAGTGATAAAAATATTTTTATAATTGAAAACTATCCTAGCAAAATAGACAGACTTCCAACAAACATGAGTGAAGTTCAATCAAGAGCCAAAGACATAATGTTTACTGATAAGGACCAAAGTCTCAGAAAAATAAGTAAACTTATAACCCGACATATTAATTTGATTGAAACATTATATGATATTTTTAAGGAATACGATCATTCAAAGATAGATAGGGATATAATAGAATATATCGAAAGAGAACATAAAATATTAGTAGAGAAATTTGGTGCTAAAATCTTGGATATAAAAAGAATTAGCAGAGAAAATAGTAAATCCCCTCATTCAACACAAAATGCTGAATTTTCAGTTAATACAATTAAAAAGCTTATTGCTCAAGGAGAGAGTAAAGCTCTAGATAGTTTAAAATAATAAATGGACTTTAAAAAAGAACAATACAAGATAGTAGGATCTGGTTGTGAAGCTATAAGATTCAATCCTAATATACAAATTGACAATCCCAATCTCAGATTAAAAACTATTGCCTATATTATCTTGTAGTCTCTAATGACATTTTCTTATTTTAATATTATTGTGTTTATTTTATTAACTTCATTATACTAAATAATGCCTTTGGCAAAGGATCTAACGTTCCTTGATAAACTGTTTTTTTGATGTCTTTTATTTCAAAATTTTTGGAAAATATATTATGAATGTCATTATGAGAAAATCTGTATGGACCATCTTTCATTGGCTCATCAATACTGAAACATTTCAAAAACAAAGTTCCATTTTGTTTCAATATTCTTTTAATTTGATTATAATATTTTGGTCTATCTTCTTCTGAAAAGACATGAAAACATCCTCTATCAAATATATAATCAAAATAGTTATCCTTGAAATCAGAATTAAGAATATTATCTATTACAAATTTTATATTCGGATATTTATTTTCATAATTAATCTTATTTCTTTTAATGACAGTTTCAGAAATATCTGAACCAATAACATCAAATCCTTTCTTTGCTAGCTGTATTGCTTGAGTTCCAGGACCAGTACCAAGATCCAGAAAAATTCCGTCGTTTAGTTGCATAACATTTAATTTCTCTTCTAAATCAAAATCTAGTTTTTCATTATACCAAGGCATTTTTTCTATTTTTTCATTTTTGTAATAATCATCCCATGTAGGAAATTTTCTGTTAGTTGATTCAGTCAATAATAATAATTATTAAACGAAGTTGTTAGATATTTAAATATCTATGTTTCTATCGAAATATCCAAGTACAATGTGAAATAAACTTATGAATGTAAAAAGTTTTTTGATGACATTTATTATATTTATATTCTAGATTTAGGTTAGAATATGTTATGTAAATCTCAGTAGTTGGATTACGTTTAGGTAAGAGAATAAAAGAAAAATTCAAACAGATTGATAAAAAGACAGAAAAAGACACTGTAGTCAAACGTTTAATATAAATACGAATTAATTAGTCGGAAAGATTTTTCCAACAACATTATCATCCCCCTCTATTTGTGAAGATGTGTTTTCACATCCAACATTCAAATGTAATCTTCCGTTTCCACAATCATTTGCTTGACTTGTTGCTTGATTTTTCTCATAACCTTCAGCGTCCTCATCCATATCAGCCTCACCCTGGAATCCACTAATTGCAGGAGCATTATCATCCCCTTCTCAAAATAATTACTCATGATTATTATGAGATTAGTCAAGTAGTTCAACCATTTAGTAATAATATACTTTCATAAACTTTTTCAAATAATTACATGAATTACTATCTATTTATAATAAAATAAATGAATTCTCGGATTGGGACTCGAACCTCGAAGCATTATTTCGGGGTTTATATTATTGGAATATGCTTAAAGATTAAAAGTACAAAGAATTCAATAATATCTAATCAATTTCTACAAAAATTTCTCCATTTTTCTCATCAACAACGACAGAATAGGAATTAAGATC
>JANWKP010000368.1 GCA_025451315.1 Nitrososphaerales archaeon
CCAGGCTTGCGCCCTACCAGGCTAGGCGACCCCGGCAATAAATCTTTTAAATTACATTAAAAGAATGGAGTGGAAAATATAATCTATTGGATACCGTTTTCTATTCTTAATTTTGTCTTGGTATTCTATTTATGATAAAATAAAAATATGGTATCAGGAAATTTGTCTATTGAAAAATGGAAAGCGCAGAAATCTCTCAATACTGTAAAAGAAATAACCATATAGAGTGTACTGATTGTATGTGTAAATGTCATATACCAGGAACGATGGAAAATCTTGCAAAAAAGATTGCTAAATTAGATAGAAAGACTCCGGGTATAGGAGAAACTATTTAATTAATTTATTTTTATCAGAAAATTTTCCTTAGGTTATCTCGGATCGATTCAGCAATTAACCTCCAGTTTATAATTTACGAACGCCAACCTTTAGGATAGGTATTAGGTTTCATAATAAGGCGCTTCATAGTAAAAGAAATACCATTTTTATTAGAAACAATTTCGTTCATATTCATAAGAGATTGGGCTAGTCCGACTATTTCTCCTTTTAAAGTGTATATAGCAACAATATCATCCTTTTGAATAGATGGTGAAAGTTCAGAAATACCAGGAATAGCTAATTGTGCACCGTGGCAAAGAGCATCAACTGCTGTATCTCTAATGAGAACAGATGGGATTCCCGTGAAGCATATCTCAATCGGCTTTACAATATTTCTAAGATTTTCTTCAATTTTTTTCTCTTTATATAGATAAAAAGCATTGTACAAATCATGGAGTTTTACTAAACCGTCTCGTTCAAAGAAATGACTGACTCTAGTACGACGAAGTTCAACCATTGTAGCTCCAGTACCCATAATTTCCCCTATGTCATAAATTAATTTTCTTATATATGTACCAGCTTGACATAATATTCGAAGCAGAATAAGTTTTTCATTTTCCTCTACGTATTCTAGTTCGTGAATTCGTCGTATTCGTGTCATTCTTTTTACTGATGAACGCTGTGGAGGACGTTGGTAAATGTCTCCATGAAACTCCAATAATACCTTCTCAAGTATGTTCCGATCAAAGTTAGAGTGAATTCGAGCGATGGAATAGTATTCCTTGGGGCCTAACAACAATATCGATAGTGCTTTAGTCCCTTCTCCTAATCCCATTGGTAATAAGCCGGTAGCGCCTGGATCTAACGTTCCGCTATGTCCTGATTTATCTATATTCAATATCCTTTTCACCCAGGATGCAACTTCGTGGCTAGTCGGTCCTGATGGCTTATCAATCAAAATTAAACCGTAATCGAATAAGATATGGATGGGTCGTTCATATGGATAATAACCATATCTATCATCTGTCACACTTTCGGTTAAGCTTAGTAAATTATCAAATTGAATGAGTTTTTTATTATATTTTAAATCCATTGCTAAAAATATTATTTCGAGATTATTATTAATAATTTTAACCTTTCATTATAATTGAAAAATTTGATTTTGATCTAAAGTCGTAAATTTTTGACTATTGTTTTTGATATTAAAAGAAGTGAATTAAGATTTAGCAAATCAGTATCTAAAACAAAATCAAAAACAGAAAGATCTTTTCCAAACTCATACCCATATAAACTATTATAAATACGCACATTATTATCATCGCGTTGTTGAATAATATCTCTGGCTTGTTTAAGGTTTAGGCTATCTCTTTTCGCCATCCTTTTTATTCTGTTACTTCTGGAACCTTTTAACCAGATTTTAATTGATTCTGGAACTAACCATGGCAATGTATAACTTGTAACTACAACTTTACCCATTCTCACAATTTCTACCAATTTTCTATCTACTTCGATATCGAAATAAGAGTTTGACTCTCTTTCTTCCATGAAATTTTTTGCCTCCTCTGTATCCCACCAATCATTTCCAGATACTAAATAACCTTTTTCAGCAGCTAGCATTTTTAATACATCACCGCCATTGTAATGTTTGTATCCAAACTCGATCGCTAATTCTGTAGCAAGAGTTGTCTTACCTACTGCTGGCCAACCTGATATAACAATACTATTTAATATTTTATTTTTGTAATTTGAGGTAATCATTTATGTCATACTTGGCATGGATGTTTTTGTTATTTTGGCAATAATTCCACTTGTTCCTAGTGACGTGATAAGAAACCAACCCCATAAAAAAACTTCTCCAGAGATATTGCAGACCCCTTTTGGCTGACCATTTTCATCGAGGACGGTATCATGCTTTACATTTTCATCTGTACACATTAGATAAGGGATATGAAGAGGAGAAAGGGCTACAGTCTGACCGAAAATGGAGGGAAATACAAGAATCCAGAGCATAAATGAAGGTATCATATAAAGCATCATGGGTCGCATTTGTTGTTGTTGCATTTCTAAACTCATTTTATTAACATAGGCTTGCTTTTTCTTTAACTCGCTAATTCTAACTTTATCCTGTTTTCTTATAGCATCAGTATATTCTTTTCTCCATTCATTTGTTTCTTTCATAACTTTTGATAGTCTATCAATATCAGTAGTTTTTTTCCTCAGCATCGCGAACGCAAAATTTAGACCAATTGATATTAGAGCAGCTACAATCATAGCAGAAAATAGATCCGGAAAGATTGGATGTTTAGTATATGCTGGAGCGAGTCCAGGAATCTGTAAAATAAGATCACCTAAATACATATTATTTGTCTTTCTTTCATGTGTCCAATATTAATGAAACCATTTTTTGAGTACAATCTGTCAATGAGCCCTCGTGATTAGCAAGTATTTTGAAAGGTGCGCCAGATATTATGGAACAACAAGAAATTAGCATCTTTGACATATCGATTTCATTTTTTATAAATTCCATTGATATCATATCCCTAACTCTGGAGGAGTCGTTTTGTCTTCTATGATAAATTTCCTCTGGATTTGCAATTATTAATATTAAATGCGTTGGTTTCATATGGTTTAACAGGTCTGCTGGTAACCCTGGATAGTATCCTTCTTTGGTATTTATAAATAAATGAGTATCAATTATTACCACATCAGAATACATTTGGGAAATTTTTTTGGCAGCGAGATTCTGTAATTTTTTCTGTTCGTCAATAGAAAGGCGCCGTATTTCATCTCTACTTTTAATATTCAACTTTTTTGCCTCTTCTAACATTATCTTTCCAAATTCTGCCAAACAAGTTGTAATCCCTGTTTGTTCTAGTGTGTTTTTAACACTAGAAACAACAGTAGTTTTTCCTACCCCTGGTATACCAACTACGATTATGCGTTTAGTCTTTTCTTCCAATTAAAGCCGCCAGTTTTGGCATTGTAGTATCCACCTTTTCTCTGATCAACAAATTATAGTAGTTCACTAGAATATCTACCATTAACAACAATCCTATACCACCACCAAACAGTCCAAGAACATCAGAAACTGACGCCAATAGCCCAATTGCAACACCACCAATTATAGTTACAGATGGTATATATTTATCTAAGACATTTTGTACAGAATTCTGTGACCTTCTGAAACCTGGTATTTGAACATCTGCATCCAAGAGATTTTTCGCGGCCGCTTTTGCAGAAAGTCCCCCAAGTTCTACCCATAACCGACCAAATACAGTAACAATAGCCGTTATAAAGATAATATTAGTTACAGCGCGGAGTGGATCTTGAGCAACTATATCTAGTCCCCTTGGAGTACTTATATAGTATAATAATCCACCAGTAGGAGTCTGTTGTTGACCAGGATCAAACTGAGCTATCCAGTTAAAAAATGGATTATCATTTTGTGGATTATAATTGGCCCATAACATTTGACCCATAAACATTGCATTTGCGATCAAAGCGGTAGATAAAATGACAGGAATATTAGACACATAAAGCATTTTAATTGGGTAGACTGCTGTAAAGCCTCTGTACTTAGTTGAAACAATTGGAATATCAATATGAATTCCCTGTGTGTACACGAGAAGTGACAAAACACCTCCAGTCAAAATAAAAGTAAAAACACTTGGTAATTGGCCACTTCTGAAGAAAGTATCAGAAAGATCTCCACTTGCTGCAGAATCGATTATAAAAGGGATAATTCCCACTGGACCATCTGGGCCTGCAACAGGACTAAATACACTCCATAGGATTGTTTGTGCCACACCAGCCGCGATAAACAAGCTAATTCCTGATCCCAATCCCCAGCCTTTTTGGATTAATTCGTCTAAGAGCATTACAATAAGACTAGTAGATATCAATTGTGCTATCAAAATTGGTATAAAACTAGGTGAAGCAACTAGAGGTCCATAGACACTGGCCCCATACAGGCCTCCCTCTGCACAGATAACCATAATGGTTACAATTTTAGTTGCTGAAGTAAAGAGGGCTCTATCATCGGGATTTTTGAAATTTAATTTTAAAATATCCGACCCCTTTAGTAACTGCATAAGTAACCCAGCAGTTACAATAGGACCTATTCCCAGTTCTAGAATAGTTCCCTGTTGTGCAGCAAAAATTACACGAGCAAATGCAAGAAAATCAAACTGGGGTGAATCAGTAACACCATATAGAGGAATTTGACCCATAACCAGATAGGCAAAAACTGCTATACCACACCAAACAAATTTTTCGGTTAAAGATATTTTTTTCTTAGGTTTTTCTACCTGGGGAATATATCTCGATATTGCTTTTATTGATTTTCGAATAATACCTTCATTCTGAACCGTGTTCATTGGAAATTACTTTCCCTCCAATTGCTTTTATTTTCTCAACCGCACGTCGAGAAATTTGTTCTACTTTAACAGTCATTTTAGTTGTAATCCTACCTGCTCCTAACAACTTGTTATATCCAAGAGCAGTTAAATCTAAAGTCTCATTTTCATTAGATTTGTTGTTTATATGTTTTAAGTATAAAATATCTAAATCCCTCAAATTTGCCCATCTTTTTACATCAATTTTATGATGAGATTTTAATTGAGGATGCCCGAAGTGATCTGGCTCCTCAATAACTGTACGTATCCAGAAATGTTTATGCTTTCCTGCTTGTCCTACCCCACCTCTTGAGCCTGACTGTCTATGTTGACCAATTTGTCCCCAACCGCAGTATCTTGTTCCACGTTGCCTTCTACTTTTTCTGAATCTAGTAGCCATTATCAAAACTCCTTAATTTTTTTTTATGAATAGAAAAGGTTAGCAAAATCATCATCATTCTTGCATAAATAAAATTTTGTAGTATTTATATCATTCTCCTTACTAGATCAATTAATTCGTTGTTTTCTCCCAATGTACCTTTCTGGGTATATTGAGTTTTTGTCTTTCTCTTGAACCCGCCTTTTGGAGGGCTTAATGAAAACCAAGGTTTCAAATCTTCTAGTTCGGATAAACTAATATTATTTTTATGAATAGTATTAGCCAAATCATCAATTGTTTTATAATTTGACGGAAGGCTAGAATCCTTTAGTGGATGTAGTCCTTTTTTTCTCCCTCTTTTTTGCAATAGCTCTTTAATAATCGATTCATCGACAGATTTCCAAGCAACAATATCTTTTACTTTACGTAACATACCTAAAGTTTGACTGTTTTCTGAAACAATTGTCGCGTTAAACTTTTTTCTCAAGTTTAGATTATCTAAAGTTTTTTCTGCCCAACTTGGAATATTAACTATTCCACGAATTCTAATAACTAGATAGACCATATACCATCATTAACCTGCTGTGTATGTACTTCTTAAAGCATTGAATATAGCTTTTGTTGTTGACGCCATAGTGTTTGTTGAACCATAGGATTTTGTCCAAGCATCTTTTATTCCAGCCAATTTTAAGAGTTTTTTTATATCTTCTCCCGCTACCAAACCTAATCCTCTAGGGCCAGGTAATATTTCAAGAGTTACGCTTCCTCCTTTTCCAGTTACTAGGAATGGAATCGAATGTAATTGATTACACCGACATTCCCAACTTCCACATCCAAGTTTAATTGGAATAACATTTAGGTAAGATGCTGTAGTGGCTTTGTCAATTGCATTTCGCATTTGTGCAGCCTTGCCTTTACCTATACCAAACCAACCTCCCTCATTTCCTACTGCGACCAATGCATCAAACCGTGTCATTTCACCAGCATCCGTTTGCTTTTGAACAATTCCTACATGTACGACCTGGCTTTTCATGTCTGGAAGAAGTTGTTTTACAATCTCAGATTCTTGGATTCGCATTCCATTTTCAAAAACTTGTTCCATAGAGGATATCTTGCCACCTGCAACAAGCATACCTAATGTTGTTCGAGGTTTCCACTCGACTTGTTTTTCTTCCCTACGAAATTGATGGCTCATTTATTTAGACACCTCCGTTTGTTCTACTGTATCTCCTTTTTTTTTATTATGAGTAGGCACACTAGAGTTTTCATTCTTGATAAAATTATTAATTTCTAGATTCATTATTTTTTCCTTAAACTCCTCAAAATGACTTTTATAATTCTCAGGATTTAAACCATTTTTTATAAGACTTGAAAATCTTTTATTATACGTTTCTACATCAGATTTTAAAGCTGATGCATAATTAGAGATATGCTCTCCACAGATTCGTTCAGTGCTTGGAAAAGATTCTTCAGATGACGGTATCTCAACTCCACCGTCAATTATACCTTTTAAACATGCAGATATCCTTTCAGTAAAGGTATCAATGCCTGTATAAAGTATAGCATTATCAATTCCCTTTATAACCGCTTTTTTACCTAGTAATAATCCTGTTAAATAGCAAGCAGGAAGAGAATTTAAGGATCCTTTCCAACCTATTTTTTGTAAATTAGTACTATGAACAGATGTTATTACCTTATCACCTGTAATAGAAGGTTCTAATACTTGCGTTAGAATATTTTGATTTGTAACTTTTATAGTTATAAATTTTTTTTTACTGAGTAATAATGATGAGCGTTTATGATAGTTAGTTTTTCTTTCTCTAATCCTCTTTAAAGTATGTACATAATTCATTACAGTTCTTTCTCCACTTTTTTGATAATAAAAGCAGAATTTTACAAGCACTTATAAACGTTCTATTAATTGTTTTTATAGTATCGATTATTTTTCATATCGCTCATCCTATTAGCAATCAATGCAGCACATGCGCCTGCTCCTATCCCATTATCTATATTCACTACAGTTAATCCGAGTGCACAACTTTGAAGCATTGAAGATAGAGCAGAAATACCATTAGAACCGAACCCATAACCAACTGAAGTAGGAACTCCTATAACTGGTACATTGACACATGAAGAGACCAAAGAGGCTAGAGCTCCTTCCATACCTGCAACTACTACTATGGCTTGGACATTTTCTGATATCATTTTTTCCAGAGTTGGAAACACTCGATGAACTCCTGCTATGCCAACATCGTATGAAATAATTGAGTCACAATTCATTGCTTTAGCCATTAATCGGGATTCCTCTGCTATTCCAATATCAGATGTACCACCTGAAATAACTCCTATTTTATAATATTGGTAATCGAATTTTGAAATTTTGGATATGAAAATAGTAGAGCTACCTCTTCCACTTTCAATATATAATTTTTTTTTTTTTAAAAAGTTTAGTAATTTATTGCTATGTTCCTTTTGGATCTTGCTTACTACTATTGTTTTATTTTTTTCTAATATGTTTAAAATTATTTTTTCAATATCAGAATAATTTTTATTTGCTGCATAGATTACTTCTGGAATTCCTTTTCTATAATTTCTATTAATATCTAGTTTAGCAATATTTTTTCCTACATTTACGATGTAGGAATGGGTAATTATTCGTTTAAGTTCATTAATGGATATATTTCCATTATTATATTCTTTTAATAATTCTTCAAATTCCATTATTTTATTTCTGGTTATACAAATTAATTGCTTCTCTTACACTTGTAACTCCCAAATCAAAAATTTTTCTTTCAAATTCATTTAAGTTTAGTTCGATTATTTTTTCGATACCACTGGATCCCAATACGACTGGAACCCCTATACACAAGTCGGAGATCCCGTATTCTCCTTCGAGATAGGCAGAAACAGGAATTACCTCTTTTTTGTTTTTCTTAATGCTATCAATCATTGTTGCGACTGCATTTCCAGGAGCATAGACCGTAGCTCCTTTTAATGCGATAACTTCTGCAGCAACTTTCTTTGTTTTTTCAAATATTTCCTCTGATTGTCCTTTAGATAAAAATTCATTCAAGGGAATTCCACCAATCGAAGAAAATCGGAGTAAAGGTAACATATTCTCACCATGTTCGCTTATCACCATTGCTTGGATCGATGCCCTTGAGCAACCGGTAGCATCATGAATAAAACTTTTGAATCTTGATAAATCGAGCATACCTCCCATTCCAATTACCTTGTTTTTATCGAACTTGGTAGTTTTTAAAGCCAAATATGTCATAGGATCAAGTGGATTAGTAACAACAATTAATGTTGCATTATTTGCATGAGTTGCAATTTTAGTGGCAACATCTTTTACAATATTAGCGTTTTTATTTAACAAGTCCATTCTTGTCATTCCAGGTTTTCTACCCAGACCTGCTACAAGAACAACAAATTCAGAATTATTCATATCTTCATAACTATTCGATCCTTTTACTTTACAATCTATTCCTAGTTCCGATAATTGGTGGTTAATATCCATTGCTTCACCTTGAGGAAGACCTTCTATTACGTCCAAGAGAAGAATATCATCTAGTTCTCTCAATCCACAATTCAAAGCAACAGATGCACCTACTCTTCCAGATCCCACTATTGTAATTGTCATAGAATGGAATTATTTCTGGAGAATTATAAGTTTATTCAAAATTTCAAAAAATGTCACAATATGCTCTATAATAGGACGGATTTAGTTAATAAATTTGTTAAAAAAACAAGTAATTTTAAGTTATGTCTAACTCCTATAACAACGTATATTGTTGTCTAAAATTTCTATTATTGATGCTCAGCTTGCTGGTTTATCAGGAGATATGATGTTATCTGCATTAATAGATCTAGGAGCAAATAAAAAAAAGGTGATTGATTCCATTTACACTTGTGAAAACATACTGTCAGGAAGCGAAATAAAGGAAGCTAGGTTCGAGAAGGTTAATTCTAATGGATTTACCGCAACCAGATTCTACTTTGAATCCAGAGAGAAATTTCATGAACGAAAAGGTATTGAGATATTAAAAAACATAACCAAATCTATAGGGGATTTAGATTTAAAACCTCGTTCCAAGTCTTTTATTGTGAATTCTATCAGGACTTTGATAGATGCAGAATCGAAAATTCATGGAGAACCTGTGAATAAAGTATACCTCCATGAAGCTTCGAGTATTGATACATTTGTTGATTTGATAGGATGTGCAGTTGCATTAGAAGATTTAAAGATTTTTGAGTCAAAAATATTATCTACCTATATATCTATCGGAAATGGTTTAACTACCTTCTCTCATGGAACCATTCCCAATCCTACAAATGCAGTTTTAGAAATTTTTAAAGGCAAGTCATTTGTTTTAACCGGTTCTGATCAGGGAGAACTGACAACCCCCACTGGAGCAGCAATGTTAGTTAATCTAACTTCTGAATGTATTAGATCTTATCCTCCAATTATTCCAGAAAGAATAGGTCTTGGAGCCGGTCATAGAAAACTAAATGATAGACCCAACGTCCTCAGGATAGTAGTGGGGAAGGACCCAGGGAGTTCTACGTTAACTAATGAAAAGATGTTCTTGATTGAAACAAATATAGATGACGTTGACGGAGAGATAATTGGTAATTTAATAGACGTTTTAATGAAAGAAGGAGCAAGAGATGTAACGATTATTCCTGGAATAACCAAAAAAAATCGACCTGTAAACATAATAAGAGTCCTTTCTGATTTAACGAAGAATGACCTTATCGTTGAAAGATTATTTAAAGAAACTGGAACTTCAGGTATAAGAATAAATGAAATTAATAGAATATCTTTAAAGAGGAACATAATAATTATACAGGTAAACATTAATCATTCTAAGTATGATGTCAAAATAAAAATAACAAGAGATTCATCAAATAATATAATCAACATCAAACCAGAATTTACTGATTTGAAACATATATCAGATACTGAAGATAGTTCATTAAAATCAATTCAAGAAATAGTTATGTATCAAATATTTAAAAAATTTAAGGAGAATAGTTATGAGTAGTGAAAAAAGTTTTTCCCATCTGAAAAGTTGGTTTAGAAAGAATACAAAGGGAAATGTATTCATTGCATTATCAGGTGGAGTAGATAGTGCTGTAGTGGCTTTAGCGGCGAAAAAAGCACTCGGTGAGAAAGCAATTGCTATTACTGCAAATTACAAAACTCTTGCGTTGTTGGAACTGGAAGATGCAAAAAGAGTAGCCTATGAAATAGGAATACGACATGTAATAATTGAGTATAACGAATTGGAAGATGAGAATTTTGTCAAGAATGATGTTAACAGATGTTATTACTGTAGAAAAAGTTTGGGTGAAAATATTAAAACATATACGAAGAAATACCAAATTACTGACGTAGTTGATGGTACTCACTTGGATGATATTAAGGACTATCGTCCTGGCTTAAAAGCGATTAGAGAATATCAAATTAAAAGTCCTTTATTAGAAGAAAGAATTGGAAAGAAAGAGATAAGAGAAATTGCTCGAAAATATAATATCAGTATAGCGAATAAGCCTTCTAATTCATGTTTAGCATCTAGAATTCCATATGGCAACAACATTACTCAAGAAAAACTAAAAAAAATAGAATTAGCTGAAGAAAAAGTTAAAGAATTATTTGGTGTTAGTCGTGTTAGAGTAAGAGACCATGGTGAGATAGCTAGAATAGAAATTGGAAGAGATGAAATGGAAAAAATGTTTAATAAATTAAAACTTGACCAGTTAGATATAGTATTAAAAAAGATGGGCTTCAGGTATACATCTTTAGACTTATACGGATATAGATCTGGTGGCCTAATCGTGATCAATGACTAACTTGATTAATAATAAATCATATGACCGTTTAATTTATCTAGATCATGCTGCATCAACGCCTGTCCTCCAAGAAATAATTAATGAAATGTTACCATATCTAGGAAATTTATATGGTAATCCTTCTTCAATCCATACATATGGTATAAAATCAAAGATTGCAATTCAAATTGCTAGGAAAAGAGTTGCAATGCTCATAGGTTCTAAACCCAGCGAAATTTTTTTTACATCTGGTGGAACTGAATCTGATAATTTAGCTTTGAAAGGATTATGTAAAAGTATCAAGAATTATCAAAATATAAAGAATCATATAATTACCAGCTCGATAGAACACGATGCAATATTAGAAACTTGTAGATATTTAGAAAGAGATGGATTTACTGTCACGTATCTTAAAGTTGACAAAGACGGCATTATCGATAAAACAGAATTAAAAAACCATCTAAACGATAAAACAGCATTAGTTAGTATAATGCTAGCTAATAATGAAATAGGTGTTATCCAGCCAATTAAAGAATTATCAGAAATTGTCCACGACTTCAGCAAAATGATAATATTTCATTCTGATGCAGTTCAAGCGGTAGGAAAAATACCGATAAATGTTAAAGAATTAGATCTTGACTCATTATCATTATCTTCTCATAAAATTAATGGACCGAAAGGAGTAGGTGCGTTATATGTTCGTGAAAAAGTAAAATTTGAACCTTTGATACAAGGAGGTGGACAGGAATCAACCCTTAGATCTGGAACAGAAAATGTTCCAGGTATTGTAGGCTTAGGAAAAGCATCTGAAATAAGTATGCTAAACTTAAAAGTTAATTCTCAGTACTTGTATTATTTGAGAGATCATCTAATTAGAAGGATAAATGAGGAAATCTGTGGTAAAATATTAAATGGTTCACTAGAACATAGATTACCGAATAATGTGAATTTTACATTTTTAGGATTAAACGGCGAAGATCTATTAACTAAATTAGACGAAGATGGAATTTTGGTTTCTACAGGTTCCGCCTGTTCTGCCAATAGACAACAAGAATCTCATGTTTTGAAAGCTATTGGCTTGAATCATGATGAGATTTCAGGTTCAATTCGGATTACTTTAGGAATACAAAATACCATTGATGATTTAGAAAAAACTGTTATAGTTTTAAAAAATAGAATTGCAGAGCTCCGAAAATTGTCCCCTATCAAATATAAATTTGACAAGTAACAAAGATTTAAAGGTAATCATGAGCTGTACATCTTGATTTAGAATAATTTTTTCACTATAGAAGATGTTGGATCTTAGTTGGAATTAATTAATGAAAAATGAAAGTTTGTATTAGATTTTGACAAAGGTAGAATAAGAATACATAAGTGGATTTCAGATACGCTGTCTATTGATCCTCACAATGAAGATATTGTATTTGTAATTTTTATGTGTGTAAATATCTCGAAAAAAATAAAAATCTTTAGTCTATTATTGCAACAATTTCATTTCTTGATACCGTTGATCCTTCTTTTACTTTGATTATCCTTATTGTACCATCCTTATGAGACTTGATTGCAATTTGCATTTTCATAGATTCGAGTACCACAATAGGATCACCTTCCTTTATTTTATCACCATTTGAGACCGAGACCTTAACCACTCTACCGGGTATTTGGCTGGTTATGTTATTAGCTTGACTTGCAATACCTTTGGATTTTAATGTTTTTTCAATTATTTCTGTTATTTTTGAGTGTTTCTTAATTTCAATTACTATTCCGTCTATAAAAATTTTATATTTTGTTTCCGTAGAAGGGAGAATTTTAACATAATGGTATGTATTGCCTAATATAAATTCAAATTCATTGGATGTAGATTTTAAAAGTTTTAAATTATATTTCTGATCATCTATCGCAAATAAAAGATCGCCCGATCCTCTATTGTAAATTAATTCAGCATCTATTTTATTATTATTACCTTCTATTTGAAATTTCATTAAAAAAATCCTCCATCCATTGACTCTTGATTTTTATTTATTCTGTGAGCTAAATAAGATTTTTTTACAAATTCAGATTGTAATAGAATTCCAGAAATGGCTGCATGTGCTTTGTCTTTGTACTCCTGATCTCTTTTATGTTTCATCTTTTCAATTATATTAAATTTGTCGATATAATCAGTGGAAATATTGCCGTTTATAAAATTTGATTCTTCTATAATTGTTTTGTGGATTGGTATCGTAGTATTTATTCCCTCAATAGTAAACTCAGATAAAGCATTCTTCATTCGTATGCGTGCTTCATTAAAATCTCCACCATAGGTAATTAATTTAGCAATTAGTGAATCGTAATACCCAGAAACATTACAACCAGGGTATAGATAGGTATCAACTCTCACTCCAGGGCCATACGGAAGATTACAATTTGGAACATATCCTACAGAAGGAGCGAAATCATAAAAAGGGTCTTCTGAATTGATACGACATTCTATAGCAGAGCCTTTTAATTCAAGATCCTGTTGTTTAAATGGTAATTCTTCACCCTGAGCGACATGAATTTGTAACTTGACCAAATCCTTTCCGGTAACAATCTCGGTAATTGGATGTTCTACTTGCAGTCTAGCATTAATTTCAATAAAATAAAAATTTCCTTCCGCATCAGCCAAAAATTCTGCTGTACCAGCATTTAAATAGTCTAGTGCAGTAGATGCACGAACAGCAATTTCGCCTACTTTCTCTCTCCTTTCTTTGTTTACAACAGGGGAAGGAGACATTTCGATAAGTTTTTGGTGTCTTCTTTGAATAGAGCATTCTCTTTCGAACAGATGTCTACCATTTCCACTAGAATCTCTTATCAATTGAAATTCGATGTGTCTAATGTTTGTAAGGTATTTTTCTATAAATAGTGCAGATTTACCAAAGGCAGCTTGTGATTCATTAGACGCTAGTTCAAATTCTTGTCTCAGTTCTTTTTCATTATTTACGAGTCTAATTCCTCGTCCTCCCCCTCCAAAAGCTGATTTAAGCATTACAGGATAACCTGCTTCCTTAGCTATTTCCGCAGCTAATTCTATATCATCAACTACTCCATCACTTCCTGGGGCGATAGGAACATCCGCTTTTTTCATGATTTCTTTACATTTCATTTTGTCACCTGCTAACTCCATGGTTCTTGCTGTTGGCCCGATAAAAATAATGCCATTTTTCTTACATTCATCTGAAAAACCTTCATTCTCTGATAGAAATCCATAACCAGGATGTATAGCATCCGCCCCCGATGATTTAGCAATTTCTATTATTTTGTCTATACGAAGATAACTTTCTGAAGCTTGTGGAGGTCCTAGTCTGTATGTTTCATCAGCTCGTTTAACATGGATGGATCTACTATCGTCATCTGAATAAACTGAAATAGATCTTATACCCAACTCTTTACATGCCCTTATAACACGTAGAGCAATCTCTCCACGATTTGCTATCAGGATGCTAGAAATCTTTGGCATTCTCAAGTTCACCTATAAATTTATATTTCCATGTTTTTTCCAAGGACCTATCTCCCTTTTGCCAGATAATGAGTTAAGGGCTCCTATTATCATAGTTCTGGTTTCCATTGGATCAATGACCTGATCAATGATTCCTTTCTCTGCTGCAATATATGGATTGGCAAATTTTTTCCTAAATTCATCTGCTAATTTCTTCTTAATTGTTTTTGCATCTAAAGAACTCTTAAGTTCTCTTCTATGAATTATTGTAATTGCTGCTTCTGGACCTAAAACAGCAATTTCAGCAGTAGGCCATGCAAAATTGATATCTGTTTTTAGGTTCTTACTACCCATCGCAATATATGCTCCACCGTAAGCCTTTCCAATGATACAAGTAATTTTAGGTACTGTAGCCTCACAATAAGCATACAATAACTTGCTACCATGTCTAATAATTCCATTTTGTTCTTGATCACTTCCAGGTAAATAACCAGGTGTATCAACTAATGTAATAATAGGAATATTAAAAGAATCACAAAATCTAATGAATCGTGCTGCTTTATTAGAAGAATCAATATCTAAAACGCCCGCTAAGAACATAGGTTGGTTAGATACAATACCAACAGTTTTACCACCCATTCTTGCAAATCCTACGATAATATTGCTTGCAAAGGTTTCGTGAATTTCAAAAAATTCTTTATCATCTATTATACTTGTTATGATCGATTTAATATCATATGGTTGATACGGATTTTCAGGTAGCATATCAATTAATGATGGATCCAGTCTATTTGGATCGTCATTTGTCTCGAGAGAAGGTGGTTCTTGTAAATTGTTTTGAGGTAAGAATGTTATTAATTTTTTAATCTTTTCCATACATTCATACTCATTAGCCGCCACCATATGAGCTACCCCAGATTTTGTTGCGTGGGTAGAAGTTCCTCCGAGTTCTTCAAAA
This sequence comes from Nitrososphaerales archaeon, assembly GCA_025451315.1. GTDB lineage: Archaea > Thermoproteota > Nitrososphaeria > Nitrososphaerales > Nitrososphaeraceae > TH1177. The sequence goes on from JANWKP010000368.1 coordinate 15,342, forward strand.
GAAACATCTTCACTTAAAACTTCCTTAACCACTTCTGGTCCAGTCACAAACATCTGACCTATATTTTCTACCATTATTACAAAATCCGTCATTGCTGGAGAATATACAGCCCCTCCAGCACAAGGACCAATGCTAGCAGTTATCTGTGGAATTATCCCAGAAGCTGTAGTATTTCTGTAAAATATATCACCATATCCATCTAAACTCATTACACCTTCCTGAATCCTAGCTCCACCTGAATCAATAATTCCTATAAGAGGTGCACCTACTTTAATGGCTCTATCCATAATTTTTACTATTTTTTTAGAGGCCATTTCTCCTAATGATCCACCCAAAACCGTGAAGTCATAGGCAAACACAAAGATTTTTCTACCATTAATTGAACCAAATCCAGTTATTACTCCGTCGCCGTAAAATTTTTGAGTTTCAGGATCATCACCTCTATGAGTCACATATTTGTCCAATTCAATAAAACTTCCTTCATCAACAAGAAGATCAATTCTCTCTCTAGCTGTGAGTTTTCCTTTCGAATGTTGAGCTTCAATTCTCTCCTTACCACCTCCCGATTCAGCTAAATTTTTCAATTCATACAATTTCTTTAACTTTTCTTCGTGCATGGCTTCAGCATTAATCCGGCGATCTAGTATATATATATAACAAAAAATACTGACAAAAAAGATTTACGGGATTAAGATTCATACAAAAATACTATTATGATGAACTAGTGATTATATTGAAAAAATAAAAACTATTCACGTAAATGAGAGCGTCCACCTTGTGCCCTTCTAAAAACATTCATACCAAGATTATAGTTTTCAAATAGCGCTTTTAATGTCTCAGTTTCATTAGACAATGATTGTATTTCATATTTATTTTTTTGTGGATTTTCTAATAATAGATCCATTTTTTGCTTTTTTTCGAATAGCAACTTTGCAACATTTTGTTCATATTCACTTGACATTTTATTTATATTACATACATCAAGATTTTAATTTTGCTATCTTTTTGACTTTTTCATACATTATTTCTTGGTATCTTAAATAGGAGTTAGGGTTTTCCAAACAGGATCTACACAAGAATATCGAATCTTTTTGACTTTCATGATATAAAAAATCCTTGAATAAATAAATAGAAATATCCTCAACTGTATTACATAAAAAACATTGTAATTGTAATACCGAATATTGCTTGGCTTGTTCTTTTGCAATTTTATTGTTGTTATCAGTCTTACACTCTAAGTGTTTGATTTTTTTTGAAGATTTTGACCATAACGCATATTCACCTGGTGAAATTGGATTATCACAACTTTGACATTTGCCTTTAAATTTTACTAATAATTTTATCCATTCAACTTCGCTCATATCGTTTTGACCTCAGAATTTCTTTCTGAATAATTTCTACAAATTTTTCATCTAACATTAGATTTGAAATCAAGTCATCAATATCAATTTTAAACTCCTTAATGATTTCCAATAGATATGGAAAAAATATCATTCCGAAAGTACTGGATGAAACATGAAATGACAAAGATAACTTGGAAATCAAACTACGTATAGGTGTCCCTCTGGAAAATACTTGACCCATCAGAGGCCAACTAATTCCATATTGATGATATGATATTAAATTATTTTGTATATTTTCATACAAATGTTCAATTACTACATTATTCATATATTTTAATAAATTCCAGTTTCTATTTTTGTTTATTCTCGCGACAAATAAATCAATTTGAGAAAGATTATCCAATAGCGGAGCCAAAGTATCAATATCTAGGTTAGAGGATATAATGCTGGTAAATAACGAATTTACAATATCTTTTCTCCGTTCTTCAGAAGATGAACCATATCGAGGATCAGAATATTTTGCATCTAAAGATAACAAAATTTTTCTAGCCTCATCCTTTTTTTTACTTAGAAAAAATTCATTTAGACCTTCAGAAATATCTACTTTAAATGTTTGATGGATAAACTGTCCGTAGCCAGAGCATTTTGATTGAGCTAGATTAAGCATTGTTCTTACATCTCCATTACTTTTTTCCACTATCCATTTTTTATCATCAAAAGTAAGAGAATGACCTTGTTTAAATAATACATAATTTAAAAACATCATCAAGAGATTTGATGATATACGTTGGAATTTCAATATTTTGCATAATTTAGATAAATTTTTTAATCTAATATGATTTGAATTAGCCACAAATAATATTGGAAAGTTTGATGTTTTTACAATGTTAATAAGAATTTCGAGTCCGCCAGTATCTTCCCTTCCATAAATACCATCTACTTCATCAAAAAACAGAAGGATTTTTTTTCCAAAAATGCTCGTATTATTTTGAAGTGGATTTATTAATTTTTCTAATTGTGCACCACTTCTAGTATCACTAGCGTTTAATTCTATTAGATCGTAGTTCAAAAAAGAAGATAATACTTTAACAATTGTAGTTTTCCCTACTCCGGGAGGTCCTACTAATAGGAGAGGTTTTGTTCCAGGAATCCATTTTATTAACCATTTTAGAAGGTTAAATCTAATTTCTTCATTGCCAAGAATGCTCTCTAAATTTTTTGGTCTGTATATTTCTGTCCAATACATACTTTATCAAAATATAAATTAAGTAAACTTTCGTGTGAGGGGGTGAATAGTTCTTTCGAAATATTTAAAGAGATCACGTTTTGTGATATCATGATACCAGTACTGGTTATAATGACTTACTGTAAGAAATAAAAACATTAGAAATGGTTTGAGTTCAAATTCTTCAGGAAGAAATTCGAGGGCGAGTTTTGCTTCATCCAAATATATTTCGCTTTTCTTTAGGGTGAGTTCAAATCCTTTTCTAACATCATTAGCAATAAGTGAATAGTAGAGAGGCCAGGAAGGTATCTTAATTGCCCCTTCATTGATTGCATCTTGCATCTCATTTCCACAACCTACGGATTCACTTGCTTTCGACATTCCCAAATGATAAATTTCATTTAATGGTGTCTGATTTAAGGCCATATTTCTACCAGCAGTACCCATCACTGACCGATATTTTTTATAACAACCAATCATAAGTTCATCCGTAATGGATTCAGGTTTAACCTTTAGTTTATTATCTATTAGTTGACCTATTCGGGCGTCCTTAAATCCATCTTCAAAAGCCTTTAGAACTGAATCGCCTCCGAACGAAATTTTTTCCCGTGCCAAATCCAAAATATATGGATTCATTAGTCTATAGTCATCAAGATATTCGAGATCTTCATCTTTATCCATAATTCTATCCATTGGTTCGCTCAGATCTATAGCTATAATATGACCATCTATTATAGAGGTTCGAAGTTCGTTTGAAATGTCTTCTTTAAAAAAAGCCACCGACCCATCGAATAACGCATTAAAAACAGGGAAGGTCATTTTAACAAAATTAGAGTCCAATATCCTTTGCACTCTATCTGCTAGAATTTCTGGTCTAGAGAGACGATTCTTAATATTTTCAATTTTTGATGAATCAAGATCCATTTCTTGTGAACCGACTTCTTCAGCAAATTTAGATAGGGTTGAACTCGGAGAAGTGTCAGAAATTATGCGTCGATGTAAGGATAAAAGAAAACGCTTAGTGAAATCTTCAAATTCAGTTTCATATTTAAGCTTGTATTTATTATATTGCTTGTATCCTCTTTCTCTCAATATGGCCTGTTTAAGTATTTCCTTCCCAGCTTTTGTACTCATCAAAGCCCCTTTGGAAAAAACAAAATCGTCTTTGCTACTCATTTATAATGAGTGGAGTAGTAATTGCCATTATTTATTAACTTTCATCTCTCGATAAAAAGATTTTGATCAGCCTTCTATAACAAAGAGAAAAAATGGAAACAAAATCCAAAAAGATTTATCTTGAAGCCATTGCAATACGTTCCTGCTCATTTTTCTTCTTTATTGCATGGCTTGACATATCATTATTTGAGGCTAAAAGAATTTCTTTTGCTAATGCTTCTTCGATTATTTGAGGAGTGGAATAAGTCGACTCCCTTACGCCTTCTGCTATGAACCGAAGTGCCAAATCAAGACGTCGGAGGGGAGATACATCTACTGAAACGTGATAGACAACACCACCATATACAATTCTAGTAGTGTCCTCGTTTGGAGAAGAGTTTTCGATGGCTCTTACCAATAACTCGACAGGATTTTTTCCTGTTTCTAAATGTATTATGTCAAAAGCGGTTTGAACAACATTTAGTGACTTTGCTTTTTTTCCACCCATTCGACCTGTATTCTTCGCATATTTTTTTCCGAAACGCATTAATTTATTGGCTAATCTTTCAATAAGATTTACCTCAGCTTTTTTGAGTCTTTGATGTTCATGTCTTCCAAAAGAAACCGGAATAACCATTGAGGGATTTAAAGATATGACCTTTGTTAAACCTGGATCATTGATTTCAATATTACCAGTTTCCCATTTGTTAAACAGTAATATTTTTATGTTTTCTTTCCCGCTCATATTTATCGCCTCGGCTTTTCCTTTCTACCGTATACCAACTCTTTTAATGAAACACCATTTACTTTGAATACTTGCCATCGTACTCCTGGTATATCACCCATGGCACCACCCATTGAACCTCCGATGCCCTCTACTATAACCTCATCATGCTCATCAACAAAATTCAATGCACCATCCCGAGGAAGAAACGCAGTAATTGATTTTCCATTCTTTATTAACTGGATTCTTACACATTTACGTACAGCTGAGTTAGGTTGCTTTGATTCTATTCCGACTTTTTCTAAAACAATTCCTCTTGCTTGAGGAGCTCCTTCCATCGGATTTGTTTTCTTGTCGAGCAATAATACTCGTCTTTTATAATATTTATTTGCCCATCTAGAACGTTTTCTTTTTGATTCAAGTACACGTCCAGCGAACAATCCTAGAGGAGATTTTGCCATTTTACATATTCACACCATTATTATCATTAATTGTTTGTTCAGGACTCAATATTAAAACATTTGATATGTGGAAATAACGCTTTGCAAGTAACCTAGCTTTTTCAGCATTTCTACCTTCTTTTCCAACTACAACACCCTTTTTTTTTGAATCAACAACAACAATTGCTTGTTTGGTACCATCTATCCTTTTATTAATCTTTATTTCATTGATCATACTAGAATTGAGAATATTTTTTAAAAATTCATCTTCATTATCAGAATATTCAACTAATTCTATTCTACGTGGAATAACATTTTGTAATTGTTTTATCGTAGTTCCTCCCTTGCCAATAGCAAGACCCATCTGACCCTTGTTCACAACAAAAATTACTCTATCCATTTTTTCATCTACTATACAATCTCTTGCAGTAGCACTAGTGATGCTCTGAAACAAGGAAATAAGCCGAAGTTCATCAGATGTTAACTTTATTTTTTCAATCATTATACCACAAGACCTCGAATTCCAATTTTGAATTATTATACATCAAATAATAAGATGCTGTGAAATAAAGTATAATTTAAATTTTAGTAAAAATTTTATGATAGTTTAAAAATTAGTTAAGGGATGTGAATTAATTGTCAAGTGGAATAAATTAAAAACGAATTTAATTATTTACGAGTTGGTGTTTTTTTATGCTCTGTGTCCCTTCATCAAAGGTGACTTGTACCAAATCTCCTGGCTCATAAACGCAATTATTAATTTGTCTAGGGTGATCCATTGTTTCAACTACGCATATATTGTCACTTTTAGAGATTATAATTGCTTCTTCAGTGACGGTTTCTCGGATTAAATTATTGATTGGAAAGACAAAAAAAGATAAAACAATAAATACACCAAATACTGATAATCCTAAGATCAAAAATAATTTCTTTGTGGATAGATAATTTTCTTCGTCAGAATTATATTGATAGTCCATGTTTCTACATAAGAATGAAATTATTAAAATATTTTGATGGTTTAGATATTCTAGTGACCAAAAAATTTAAAATAATAAAAAAAATTATTGATTTTCCAATAATGCACTTACATCTTCGTCTGCCACTGATTTAAGGGCTACAGTAGATATTCTATAAGGTCTATTGAAAAGTCGTCCTAATTTTATTGAATTATCACCATAATAATAAATAGGAACTTTCAATTCTTTGCAGTGTTCTTCAATAAATTGCTTATCAGTATTGCTAAGCGAGGTAGAAACGATAATTAACTTAGATCCTTTAACATTTGATCTAACTTCCTTTACTCCCTCCTTATACTTATTGGAGGATTTTACCTCTTTAATTATTTTCTCCAGATTCTTCATTTTGTTCATTCACCTTCATGTATAAATCAACCATTCCTGTTCCAACAGGTACAGTTGCTCCTACAATAACATTCTCTGTAACTCCTTTTAATGCTTCCGTTTGCCCTTCCATTGCTGCTTTTGCGATGGTAGGAACAGTTATTTCAAAAGCTGCTCTAGCCAATACAGAAGTTTTGGTTCCAGCAATCCCATGTCTGCCGATTTGCTGAAGATATCCTTTAGATGTCATTAAATCAGCTACCAGCATAATATGTCGGATATCTACTTCAAGACCTTGTTCTTCTAGAGTGTTGGTAACCTCTCGTACTAGAGCAGTTCTAGCAGCTTCAATTCCTAGAGTTTGCCCTATTTCATAAACGTTATTTGTTGTAACCCGTGAAAGATCTATTCCCTCTACATAAATTATTTTTGATAAATTAGATCCAGCAGTTTGTATTACCCATTCTTCATTTTGTTTAACTATTGTAACTCGTTCTATATCTGGCACACCCTTAATTCTGGTATTTAGAAGCTTGTTTTTCAATAGTAATAAAGTCTGAGCGTCCATTTCTTCATTCATCTTTAAGACAATACTTTTTTCATTTTCATCAAGAGTTGTATCATATTTCTTCTTAGAGCCTTTTAAAATTTCAAAAATATCTGTCAAAATGCAGCCTCTGTCATTTAATTTATTCTCAGAAAAGGTCAATTTTATAATTCCGCTATAATCAATATCGGTCTTTCCAACTACATCAACAACCTTAGTATGTATTATCTCTTTTGCAACACTTAGTGCTTTTTCTCTTGATATACGGTGTTCTTCATCTAAGTAGATATCCATGGTAGGTGTTATAGGCTTTTTCCTCGCATCTACTAATTCAATTAAGCGAGGAAGTCCTAGGGTTACATTTCGTTCTTTAACTCCTGCGTAATGAAATGTTCTCAAGGTCATCTGAGTGCCAGGTTCCCCAATAGATTGAGCAGTAACTACTCCTACTGCCTCTCCTGGTTCTACCATGGCTCTTTCTGTCAAATCAATAATTTTTTTAATAACTTTCTCTATACCTTGTTTACTAAGTTTGTTTTGCATTAGTACGCTTTCTATATTACTTTTTAATTTTAGATTGAAGTTAGAAATATTTTGATGTAATATATGTCTAATTTCATCTTCATTTGCTTTGGTTCCCTCATCAACTACTGATTCACTCTCAATTATTCTGGAAATATTAACTGCTTCACCATGGTCACTTTTTGCAGGGTCAATTCCATCCTCTCCGTATAAATATTGAATAATATTACCATGAGGATCTCTAACAGTACTATCATATTCGAGTTTCAAATGTTCAAGAGCGTTGATTAATCTTCTTTGCATATATCCTGATTGTTGGGTTCTAACAGCAGTATCCACTAAGCCTTCTCTTCCACCCATCGCATGGAAAAAGAATTCTAGCGGGGTAAGGCCATCACGATAATTCGATTTTACAAAACCTTTTGCATCAGGATTTGTATCATTTATTTTGAAATGTGGTAATGATCGATTATGATAACCCTTATGGATCCTTTTTCCTCGTATAGACTGTTGACCCAAAACTGCTGTCATTTGTCCTATATTTAAAGTAGAACCTCGCGCTCCTGTCGAAGCCATTATAACACCTGCGTTTTCGTTTGGAAATGATCTGTCAGCAAGTCTACCAGCTCTATCTCTAGCTCTGGAAAGTTCATTTACAAGGTATAATTCTAACGCTTCTTCTGGAGACAATCCTCTAGTCAACGGTAATGTTCCCTCTTTATATTGTTGAATCAATTCACCGATCTTATCATATGCTTTCTTAATTACTTCAGTAATTTCCTTATGTGTATCTTCTGATAACCATAAATCTGAATAACCATATGTAAAACCCCTATGAGTAATAAAAGTTTTCAACATGACTAAAATAGAATTGAGGAATTGCTGTGCTACATCATTTCCATAATCCTTCGCTATTCTATGTAAAACACTATCAGGTTCTTCAGCACCAATTGATGCTTTATCTATGACACCACTAATCAATTCTCCATTTTTAATTACAACATCTTTTCCTTCCCCTTTAATAGACTTGTTCCATTTTGAAGTAATGATGAAATTAAAGTCCTTTGGAAGAAATAGTGAAAATAACTGTCTACCTGTATATAATTTTTTACCATCTTTCTCGCCTTTAGGCTCTGGTAAGGTTCCGGCATAGCCTCCTAACAATGCTAAATTAAAGAATTCCTCTTTAGATAGATAGCTTCCATCACTTGTTAAAATATATGCACCTGTAATAAAGTCACGAATACCACCAATTATAGGCCCTCCATATCTTGGAGATATCAACTGATCTTGGACGGCCATCAATAATGCAGCTTCTGATCTTGCCTCTTCGCTCTGTGGAACATGAAGATTCATTTCGTCACCATCAAAATCTGCATTATATGGTGGGCAGACTGCAGGATGAAGCCTGAAGGTTCTATAAGGAAGAACTCTTACATAATGAGCCATAATTGACATTCTATGTAAAGAAGGTTGTCGATTAAAAATAACAATATCAGAGTCTGATAAATGTCGTTCAATAATATAACCAGGTACGATAGAATCAGCAACCATCTGTCTGTCATTTACATAATCAAGTCTTATTTTTACCCCATCAGGTCTAATAATATAATTTGCCCCAGGATAGTTGTTTGGGCCATTAAAAACTAATGTTTTTAATTTTTCTATATTCCAATTTGACACTGTTTCAGGGATGGTTAATTTTTTTGCAACTTCATATGGGATACCGACCTCTGAAATAGCAATATTTGGATCAGGTGAAATAACAGTTCTGCTCGAAAAGTCTACACGTTTTCCTGACAATGACCCCCTAAATCTACCTTCTTTACCTTTTAATCTTTGAGTTAGGGTTTTTAACGGTCTTCCTGATCGATGATGAGCCTGTGGAATTCCTGATACTTCATTATCAAAGTAAGTGGTAACATGATACTGTAATAAATCAACCAGGTCTTGAACAATTAACGGTGGAGTCCCTGCTTCTTTGCTTTCTTTTAATCGTTGATTTACTCGGATTATATCTACAAGTTTATGGGTTAAATCATCTTCAGAACGTATACCTGTCTCAAGAATAATAGATGGTCTAACAGTTACTGGTGGAACTGGCAGAACTTGAAGTACAAACCATTCAGGACGGGCAGTAGAAGGATCATAGCCAAGTAGTTTTAGATCATCATCGGTTATATTTGATAATCTTTCTCGAATAGTTATTGGTAATAGTCGATTCTCTCCAGCTTCTGTCTTTTCAACAAATATAGTAGGTTTAGTAAAGATAAGATCATATTGTTCCGCTTGACAATGAGGACAAATTTTAATTTTTTTAGATTTTTCTATTATATCATCTTTAATATTGTCTAATGTTATAACAGCATAGGAAGCTTTGGCATTTCTAATTTCTTTATATGAGGCTAGTTCTTCATTTTCTAACTTGATTCTATTACACGATCTACAGGTTGTAAGTAATAATTTATGAATATCATCTACAAATGCTATATGTAATACAGGTTCTGCTAATTCTATGTGACCAAAATGACCTGGACATTTGGCAGAAGTATTACCACATGTTATACATTTTTGGCCAGGTTCAAGAGTTCCTAACCGATTATCCATCAACCCACCTTGAACAGGCATTCCATCTTCATCATATGTCTCGGGTGCTGTGATTTCAGCAACACTAAATTTTCTAATTTCTACTGGAGACCAAACACTAAATTTTATTGCCCCTAAATTCTTAATTGCTTCTTCCATATCCTTTCACCTTACCTATAATTTGTCTTTTGGAATAAGTCTGGGAGCTATATTAAGACTCATCATTTCTTGAAGTAGTAATTTAAAGGCATATGCTATTACAATAGTGGAAACTTTTGCTTTGTCTCCGCAGACTCTACAGATATGCCTTCGTTGCTTAATATCATAGTATGCCAATAGGCCACAACGTTCACATACATTTACTTCTGCTTTATCTGACTCTTCTAGCAATCTATCTTTTAACATCATTGACGCACCATATGCAATAAGGCAATCTCTTTCCATTTCTCCAAATCTTAGTCCTCCTCCTCTTGCTCGACCTTCTGTAGGTTGCTTAGTTAACATTTGAACTTGTCCTCGAGCTCTACTGTGAATCTTATCAGCTACCATGTGGTGAAGTTTCTGATAATATACAACTCCAATATAAACTTCAGCTGGGAATTTTAATCCTGTTCTTCCATCATACATTTCTTCTTTCCCACTATATTTGAATCCATATTGTTCCATATACCCTTTGATATCGTTTAATTTTTCTCCAAGAAAAGCGGAACCATCTACCACTTTTCCTCTTAATGCAGCTGCTTTACCACCCAATGATTCCATGAATTGACCTACAGTCATTCGGGATGGAAAAGCATGTGGGTTTATCATTATATCGGGAACTATACCATCTTGTGTATATGGTAAATCTTCTTGATTGACGAGCATTCCAAGAATCCCTTTTTGTCCATGTCTCGAGGCAAATTTATCACCAATTTCTGGAATTCTCATATCTCTAACACGAATTTTATACATTTTACCTCCCTCTACTGATTGAGTCATTATTACGCTATCTACAACACCATTCTCAGAGGGTCTCACTCCTATCGAGGTATCACGTCTATAGGGACCTTTAACTTCAAATTCTTTGTATTCTTCAATGAACCTTGGAGGAGATGTTCTACCAATCAAAATATCGCCTCCAGTAACTATCGCTTCATGCATAACTGCACCGTCTTGTTCTAACAATCGGTATGCTTTTTCTCCTCTAAAGCCACGAATATTTTCATCTGCTGAAGGTAACTCAAAAGTATCTTTCATCCCTCCTGGATATTGTTTTGCTTCCGCTTCATATACTCTATAAAAAAAAGTTCTTGCTAACCCTCGCTCTACTGATGACTTGTTAAAAACTACTGCATCCTCAATGTTATATCCCTCAAATGGAAGGACTGCTACAACACAATTCTGTCCGGTCGGACGCTCATCAAGACCTAGAAGATTTATTGCTTTTGTACTAACTATGGGAATTTGTGGGTACAACATAAAGTGTTGCCTGACATACGTACTTGCATTCATTAGTGGTGTTGAAAATCCAAGACTTTGTTTAGCCATTGCACTTTCGTAAGTGTTACGTGGAGACTGATTATGTTCAGGATATGGTATAATAGACGCACCAATTCCAAGGATTGACGGTGGATATATTTCAATATGTGTTGTCTTAGAGTCTAGTGTATTTAGATCAATAGAGATAAAACAATTTTCTTCTTCATTGGCATCTACCAATTCTATTATTCCCATATAAATCAGGTCTATCCATGATAAGAATTTTTTATTGATCTTCTCAACAACTTCAGATGTCATTAAGGATTTTCCTTCTTTAACAATTGCAAGTGGTCTTAATACACGTCCTGAGTTACAAGATATATACAATCTTTTTGTTGCATTTTCATTTAATGAAGAGTAAAAATATATTCCAACATGTGGGTGGATTTTACCATTTCTTCTAAGGTTTTTGAGTGTATTTGCTAGTTGGGAACCATCTTCAATATATCCTATTAATTTTCCATCTACAAATATTCTACAACCATTGTATCTTAAACTTTCATCAGCATCATCAATATGTTGAACTCTAAATTCATATAGCTTTTCTATAATTTCTGATGAACGGACACTTACTGAGATTATTGCAGAGAGGGCAAGATTTTTTACAAGTCCACAATTTGATCCTTCTGGAGTCTCAGCTGGACAGATTCTGCCGAAATGAGTTGTATGTAAATCTCTTGCTTCAAAATTAGGTTGGCTTCTGCTAAGAGGAGATTGTATTCTACGCAAATGACTAATGGTAGACATATAATTAGTTCTATCTAGCAACTGAGTAACTCCCACTCTTCCTCTACCCCAATTCCCCGTAGCTATTGCATTATTCAATTTGTCTGATATAATACCAGGCCGTACTGCTGCTGCTACTGCGTTAATTCCTCTTTTTTGTCCAGAACGTTCGAGTTGATACTTCATATCTCTTATCAAATTTCTAAATGCAGTCCTAAAAAGATCAGCAAGCATTTGTCCTGCAAATTTTATAACCTTATTTCCGTAATGATCTTTATCATCATTATCTACCCATCCAAGTTTAAGTTCTACTAACTTGCTAGCGGCTTCCCCCAAAAATAAGGCTTTTTCTCCACGATTTTCTGGATTTTTTCCCAAATGAGGTAACAATCCCCAGTCTAATAATGTTTCTGCACGTTTTATTTGGAATTCTTCAAGCATCCCTGGCGCGATTCTTTTACTGATATAAACAATTGCATCTCTGCTTGAAATTATTTCACCTACTTTTTCAAATGAAGGCTCTAATTCATCTTGTATTTTTTCTTTAAATGAAATTGCATTGGCAATATCTCTATCAGACTCTAGCCCCAACGCACGAATCAATGTTACTAATGGAATATCAACTGGAGAACCAGGTATCTTTGCCACAATCGAGCCATCAGGCTTCATAATAAGCTCTAATTTTGCTCTATAACCAACTATTGAAGAATAAACTTTTGCTTTATAATTTAGTGTTCCAGCAGTCTCTTCTGAATCAACTATAATTTTATTATATGATAAATCTTCTAATCCTACTATTACTCTTTCGGATCCATTTATCACAAAATATCCACCAGGATCTCGAGGGTCTTCTCCTAATTCTATTAATTTAGATTCTGGAAGATTATGAAGGATACATACATTTGATTTTACCATGACAGGCATATCACCTACATGAATGAATCTAGATTCTATAATGCGACCATCTTCTACAATACTACATTCGAGCATAATTGGGGATGCATATGTAAGGTTTCGTAGCCTCGCCTCTACGGGAGCGACATGAGTGATAGATCCATCTAGCTCCATAATTCTTGGTCGTTGAAGTTTTATCTTACCTAACTTCAATTTATATGGAAATTCAGCTGTTTCTATTTCGACTTCGTTTACTTCATCTATTATACTTTGTAATCCAGACTCCATAAACTCATTGTACGAATTCAAATGCTGTCGTGCAATACCTTCTCGTCTTAAAATATCATTAATAATAGGCCATATATCAACAAAATTACTTACCAAAAAACTTGTATCTCCTTATCCTTGTACTACATATCTGTAATATACACTTTCACCCGCAGTTGGACTTTTCCTTGTAATTTTAATTATATCTCCCGGACGTATATCTAATTCTTCTAATCCTTTATCGCTTGACATTATGTATGGCAGTTGATTCGTTCTTACGTTAAATTTTTTAAGGATGGCCTCCGATTCATCTTTTGAAAGAATCTCATGTTTAGGTTGATATATGTGATTATTTACTTTGACAATTTTTTTATCTGCTGACAAATCAATAACCGTCCCCAAAATTTATCATTAGATAAATAAATCCTGATAAAATAGCTTCGCTCAATACGAAATCAGTAAGTTTCATAGAGGAGGAGGTATATGTAGTTTCTTACCATAATATCATAACATACGATTTGTTACCGTATTTGGAAAATTCACTAAACTTAATTCTGAAATATTATTAATAAATTATAATTGTGGTGATCATTTAGGCCTTCGGAGGGATTTGAACCCTCCTCAAGCGGTTTCTATCTTTCTTGTGTTATAATAAAAAGACCACAGCCGCCTATACTAACCAGGCTATACTACGAAGGCCACTAAGGTTTTATAAAAATCTGTATTATTTATTCTTTAGAGAAATAAAAAATAAAATTAATAATTAATTATCATCAATTAATCCTCGTTTAACTACTTCTATTTCTCTTTTTTCTAGCTCTTTACAGATTTGATTCATTCCTATGGAATCTCCTGCCAAATGTCCAAGAATAACAAGATTCTTACACTTCTTGTCTTTTTTTACTTTTACAAGTTCATTATAATCAATATGGAGATATATAACAGTGGAAATATTATTTTCATAATAGGTACGTGCAATATCATATCCGCCATTTGATCCGGCTGCTATAACAAGAACCCACTGACCTACTTTATTGTTTGATTTTCCATTGCAAACTCTGACTTTTGTTAAAGCTTTGTTAAATTCTGGTATCTCTTCTATTGATTCAACTAAATCTGAAACTGACTTCAATTTAGAAGTAGAAAGTTTAGATAAAATAATTTTTCTCATATATTCATCAAGTGGTTGGTGAATATTCAATAATGGCATTTTGAGAATTTGTGCAGTGCTAATTACGTCATTATAGATTAAACTATGAGATTTTAAAGAAGTCTTATATTTTAAATCTTTAACTAATGAAAACGCTAAATTTTTTTTGATCCCTTTCTCGACCATATATTCTATATGTCTATCAAAAACTTTCTGAAATGATATCATTGACTTTCCTATGGGGTGATGTGTTAATACGCAATCACAATCTAAATTTTTAGCAAGAAAAATATCAAAGGAGTTTACATCTATGGAAACAAAAATCTTTTTGATATTACTACCTTTTATGTGAATCGCACTATCGTATGGTATTTTTTTCCATCCAGCTAAATCTAGTCCTATTTTCATCAATTCACCTGTATCCAATCCTTTCAATTTATTATAAAATTATAGTTATGGGAAATATTTACTTTTAAACAAATCTCTAAATATTTCTAAATTTTGTATGATTAATTATGGTTAAGAATCTCGCAAAGGATTAATTTATTGAGAGATTAAACATAATAATATCTGTAACTATGAAAAATTGATTTATAAATCTGAAATATTTATTTACTTTTATTTTCTAAACCAAAATGTTAATTTCAAAATCATTGATATAAATATGATTACAATTACTATATTCTAATGGGTAACAACAACAGTTTAAATACATATCATCTTAGAGGAATTAATTATTTTGAAAGTATATAAGATCTTATTTTCTTATTTATTATAATTAAATATACAGAAATTCCTGCTTTAGTTTTAGGTATAGCAAATTACCTCAATAATATACCATAAGAAGGAAAAAGTGAAATCTTAAATAATATTATTATATTTTACTGACAATCGAAACTGTTCATATCTTTCAGATTACCAAGGAGTGTTTATCATACATTTATAATATATGATCTAATTCTATACAAATTATTTTATCAGCTTCTACATTCCTAATAAAATATTTAGAAAATCCTTTAACTTAAAACCTTTTAAAAAGAATAATCGAAAAAGAAAAAAAAGAGAAGAAAGTTAAGGGGTTAAGTATTATAGAGTATATTTGTCTTGAAATGATAAGGATATTATATTCTATTTGAATGTGGTTTTAAGAATTAAACCAACAAATAGGTATTAAAATATGAGAAAGTTATATGTTTAAGTTTGTTCTTGAACGATATTAGGTTCAAAATATTCCTTTATCCATCTGTTAGTATATCTCTTATGATTTTGCAAAACAACTATTCTAGAAATTTCACTCTCATCCATGATAGTATAACCTTGTAGAGTTTTTTGCAGTTCACGAGTAAACTCTCGTACCTCTTCTACATCAAGCATATTATTATGCTCTAATCTATTAGTGGACATTCCTATATGCATATATGATTTAACTTCAATAAAATGTGGATTAGCCTGATTAATTAAATCTACAAATTCAGGTATATGATTTAGATCAGAATTATAGTTACGGATAAGAGTGATTCTTAACACGGTTCGAGTATTCATTTCAGAAAGAATATTTAATGTGGTAAGCCATCGATCCCAGGAATCTTTGTATTTAGGCCTATTTATTTGATAAAACATTTTTTTATTTGATGCATTTGTAGACAAATACAATTGGGTAGGTAAAGCGTTTTCCCTTATTAGACGAACTATCATTTCTGGTTCCTGTCCATTTGTTACCAAAAAAATAGACTTTGTATTCTTTAATAATTTAAGATATTTAATTAAATTAGGGAGCTTGGGATACATTGTTGGTTCTCCAGATAAAGAAATAGCATAATGAGCAGGAAATAATGATTCATCTAGTTTTTCCTTATTAGATTTGGAATTCCCGTAAAATCCCATAATTAACCTTTCTCTTTCTTTTAATAGTTGATGTATAATTGCATCTGGTTCATCAACTAAATGTTCAGGCATTTCTAATGTATCATAAAATTCAGTTGGACGCCAAC
The DNA here is from genome assembly GCA_025451315.1 of Nitrososphaerales archaeon. Lineage (GTDB taxonomy): Archaea > Thermoproteota > Nitrososphaeria > Nitrososphaerales > Nitrososphaeraceae > TH1177. Next base: position 31,773 of record JANWKP010000368.1, read on the forward strand.
AATATACACATCTATTTTCACAATTCATTGCAGTAGGAGTCATTTCCATACATCTATGAGTAGATATACCATAGAACTTGTGTTTATAGCAATCACCTTGATCATAAAATGATTTTTTGGTCCAATGACACAATTCGACCGCGGAATGGTTAAATACGCCATACTTCGCCTTACGAAGTTTGGCCTGTAAACTTGGAGTTATATTTATCAAATTATTCTCGTTATTATGGTAAACATATTCATCCGAACAACTCATTAAATGAAATAAATATTGAACTTATTTATATTTTAATTAATATATTTACTACTACTGCTGTAATATTTAATTAATAAATGACAAAAATATAGACTACTTTTACATATAAGTATATAACAATATTATTATTGGATTGAGTAAAACTTTAGCTATTGATTTAGACTCAGTTTTAGCAGATGTTGTGGTGACGTGGGTTAATGAATATAATAGCCTAAAAGATTCTGATATAGCAAAAGAAGATATAGTTGCTTGGGATATTCATACTCTTTTACCAATAACAGAGATTGAAAGTAACTCGATATTTTCAGACGTATGGATACATAGATGGAAAGATATACCACCTACTCAAAACAATATAGGAAAAATAATAGAGAAACTAAAAACTGAAAATTATAGGATATCTATTCTAACAAGAAGGGAAAGGAAAACAATTCCTTATGTCTATAAATGGTTAGAATCTAAGAATATAGACTGCGACGATTTAATATATATTTTTGATTCCACTCCAAAAAGTATTTACCCATTTGATATTTTAATTGATGACGCACCTCACAATCTAGCCGGCATAAAGTTTCCGAAAAAAGCAATTTTATTTGATCAGCCGTGGAATAGAAATTTTGATTGGCCAATTAGAATAAATCGGTTATCAGATTTATTTCGTATTTTATAATGAGTTTTTACTGGAACAAAATAAAAAATTAAATGTTATCTAATTCGATTAGTGCTCGATTGATTAATGATGATAATCCACTGTATTGTGTTAGCATTTTTATTGAATTATCAAAAACATCTTTGCCACGATATCCTTCATCATATTTCATTATGACAGTTCCCTTATCTGTTTCGATGATACTGACTAGAATTGAATAGTCACCGAGTATTTTATGATTATTTGTAATGTACATCAATAATTCTAGTTTTTTAATAAAATGTATACTATCATACATTATATTACTTAAAATGATTTTGGAATTTTTTGGAGATTGTTGTAATAAATTATTCGTTTCAAGATCTAGGATGATTCTTTTATTATTCATAGTCAAGGAACCTGATCCACTCTGGGAACCATAAATTATTTTCTGAAACACCTATTCCTCTGGCCAATAAATTTGGAGAATTATAAAATGCTTTTTCACATCCAAGGTCTTTAGCAATATGGTTATTAAGTTCCTCTATTGAAGTAACTCTTCCCATATATTGATTAGCAATAAATTCTCTATTAGAGGTATATAAACCAACTTGTCGTCCATCAATAGTAGGAACATAACTAATAATTACATCTATTTTTTTTACTCCACTTTTATTTAAATAATAAATTGTTTCTTTTGCAGTGCTCCCCGTCTGAATAGTCCCTTGAATTGATGCTACCTTTTTCCCCTTAGTTATATCTGCTAAAATAAATTTTAGAGACTTGCCGGTAGTTAGCAACTTATTTTTACTTTCCTCCTCTGAAAAATCAATCATATGATCTGAGTCATCATATCTATCTTTGATTACCCCTTCGGAGATTTCAAAATTTAAAATTGACTTCTGTAATTCTAATCCTATCCCAAGGGCCATAGGTCTAGTGTAATCTGGTTCTGCATATACTGTATCGAGATCGACAAATTTTGATAGATAATTAGCTTGAACTTTTCCAATGTTTCTTCTTATCGTATATATGCTTTTGTTGTTAAAAGTGGTCGTCACATGCGATTCCCTAATAAATTCAAAAGGGTCCATTAACATTTTATTATTTTCCAAACTTGTTAATTCCTGGATATGATTTTGGGCGGTAATTTTAAGCAATTGCCCCATTTTTACATCAGTATACTTAAAGTTAGAGAAAGAAGTTTTCAAAGAATTTTCTGAGGAAAAGATTACCAAGTCGTCATTTGGGGCCAAGGCCATGATCAATGGTTTAAATCCAGTACTATTTCGGAAAACAAATATCGAATCATTTACTTTTAGTATAAGATTTCCTCTGAGATGTCTATCTAAAAATTCTGCCGCACGGCTATTATCTTTTTTTTCATTTACTAATTTAATGAATATTGAATAAATCTGAAACAAGGGATCTGCGTCTTTTGCAGATCCTATATATGGATGAAGGTCTAATTTTTCAGTATCAACAAGAAAACCATCAAACGCAATCTTAATAGAATCCATACTGGGAAATATCGGAGCCCTTTTCGAAAGATATCCTATAGCATTTGAACCAATTAATTTCTTTTTTTTTATTAATTTTGATAAGGTATCATTTGACGGAATAGAACCTTTACTTTCTAAAACTCTATCTCCAATCATCATCTTCCAGTATGCCTTGCCTCTGTGTTGAACCATCCGCATCGAACTTACAAGATAAAAAAGAATTTCGCCCGGAGAGTATTTTTTAGTATCAAAATTGTAAAGTGCTACTATTCCAGCCAAGATCCTTTAACTTATAATTTATTATATTCAATATATAACAATTTTAGAATATGAAAATATAATAATTACAATTCATAAAGAGGTGATGATAATTCTTAAATTAAAAATAGAAAAATAAAAAATACTGATAATACTAGTAAGAATGATTCTTATCATGATTATCGGAGTTATAGGAAAAGCGAATGTTGGAAAATCTACTTTTTTTAATTCTGCAACGGATCAATCTGTTCCTTCAGCAAATTATCCTTTCACAACTATCCAACCGAATATAGGAATAAGCTTTGTAAGAGAAAAGTGTGTATGTAGGGAATTTAAGGTACAAGATAATCCACTACATTCATTATGTATAGATGGAAATAGATTTGTACCTATCAAATTAATAGATATAGCAGGACTTGTTCCTGGCGCTCATTTAGGAAAGGGATTAGGAAATAAATTTTTAGACGATGCAAGACAAGCAGATGCATTAATACATGTAGTAGACGCTTCAGGATCAACTGACCCGGAGGGTAAAGTTATAGAAAAGGCTCATGGCGACCCGCTTTTTGACATTAAGTTTGTAGAAGAGGAATTTGATCAATGGGTTCTTTCAATTGTCAATAGAGATTGGAATAAGATATCTAGAGATATGACAAATCAAAAATTAAAAATTGAGCAAATATTAGCAAAAAGATTATCCGGATTATCTATAATAGTTGATTCAATTTCAAATGCAATATCTCATATAGGATTGACCCATAAAAATCCTGACAAATGGACACAAGAAGAATTATTAGAGTTTGTAAGATTAATAAGAAGAAATTCAAAGCCCGTACTAATATTAGCCAATAAAGCTGATATTTCTTCTTCTAAAGAAAATATCGAAAAGTTAAAACAACAAATTAACTTAGTAATCCCTTGTGCATCGGAAGGAGAATTAGTTCTTAGAAAAGGGGCAAAAAAAGGTTTATGGTATTATCTTCCAGGAGACCCAAGTTTTGAGTTAAAGGATAAGAATTTATTAAATGAACAACAAAAAAAAGCATTATTAATAATACATTCTGTATTAGACCAATATGGATCTACTGGCGTGCAGGAAGCAATAAACACTGTATGCTTCAAATTACTAAATCTAATTATAGTATATCCTGTTGAAGATGAAATAAAATTATCAGATAAAAAGGGAAACGTCCTACCTAATGCACTCTTATTACGACAAGGATCAACAGCAAAAGATTTGGCTGCAAATATTCATGAAGATTTAGCTAAAGGATTTATGTTTGCTATAGATGTAAGAAATAAACAAAGAATTGGAGCAGATTATGAATTGAAACATAATGATGTTATAAAAATAATCTCGAATACTAGTAGAAGATAATTATGAAAAGTAAAAGAACAAACGATTATATTTTTTGTCTCGGAATCGAGAGTACCGCTCACACTTTTGGATGTTCGGTAATTCAATTTGACCTAATTAAAAAAAAAGGTAAAATAATCTCAGAGTCTAGAAGTGTATATAAAGCTCCTGACGGAGCAGGAATACACCCACGAGAAGCATCTAGACATCATTTGGAGAATTCTCCTACAATTCTAAGGCAAGTGTTAATGCAATCTAATCTAAAGCCTAATGAAATTGACTTAATCTCATATTCGGCTGGACCTGGTTTGGGACCTTGTCTTAGAGTTGGTGCCGTAATTGCAAGAGCTCTTTCATCATTTTATGATATACCAATAATACCAACCAATCATGCCTTAGGACATATTGAATTAGGTATGATGCTTACAAAATGTCAAGATCCTCTTGTTCTACTAGTCTCTGGAGGTCATACTATGATATTAGCATTTTTAAATAAGAAATGGAGAGTCTTTGGCGAAACGCTAGATATAACAATTGGTCAATTATTGGATCAATTTGGAAGATATATGGGCCTTGCCTCTCCTTGTGGAACCACAATTGAAAAATATGCTAGCCAATCTTCAAAAAAATATTCTCAATTACCCTATATTGTAAAAGGCAATGATGTTTCATTTTCTGGTATCTTAACTGCTACAAAAAAATTGCTAGATAATGGCTATGATAAATTTAACATATGTTATTCCCTTCAAGAAACTGCATTTGCAATGTTAACCGAAGTTATTGAAAGAGCTTTATCTTTTACGGAGAAAAAGGAAGTTTTGATTGTAGGAGGAGTTTCGGCAAATAACCGTCTTTCTAATATGTTAAAAATAGCAACGAAAAGACAAAAGGCAAAATTATATACTTGTCCTATACACTATTCAGGTGATAACGGTGCTCAAATAGCATGGACAGCTATCTGTGATAATATTTCATCAGGTAAAACGATCAAGGTTCAAAATGCATTTATAAAACAATCTTGGAGATTAGACAGTGTAGAAGTAAACTGGAGATAAATCA
>JANWKP010000369.1 GCA_025451315.1 Nitrososphaerales archaeon
AATAAAACATATAATAATTAAAGAAAAAAGAATATTTTTTTGAAATAATGTTCTCTAGTAAGTAATAGTCAAAGTAATAAGATAGCAAGTTACAAATATCAAGTTAAATTATTATTTTATAATAATATAATATGGTGTGTAAGGGAATATGTTTACGCCATAAAGCAATTAGGCCTAAAACCGGCCAACGTTATTTGATCGGCCAAAAATGCTGTCAGGTTTGTCAATTATTCATTAATTGGCAGGGTATATTTTGCCCATGTTGTGGATATAGATTAAGAAGTCGTCCGAGAAATAGGAAATTCAAACTAACATTAAGAAAAGCTAAAAATTAAATAATTGCAAGAATTTCTTATTAAATGTATTCTTATCCATCTCTTATTTGATTTTGGTGACGGTAACTTTATTTTCTAAAATTTTTTTAACCTTTTATTTATATCCTACAACTAGATTATACTCCAACATATTGAGATAATAATTAGGATATTGTTCCAACACTTTATCATAATATATATGGTATTTCTTCTTTTTTAACATAAGATATAGTTTTACTATTATTCATCAAACATGACTATAATTATCTTTTCTTTAGCATTCATTCTTAAAATTGCAATATTTTAGTTTTGTCTGTTTACAATAGGATTTTTTGCTGAAGAAAAGTTTCATTCTTTTCGCATAGCAAAGAATATGAAAGTAAAGTCCAAACCTATTGAATTCCATCGAACAACCTTATCTTTATATTCAAAATCTATCGGTTCAATTAGTTTCAATCCACTTTTTTCTGCGATTGCTACCAAATTTTCTATTTCATCTCTGCTGAAAATATTATCTGGTGTACCCTTAGAAAGGACATTTTTGTTGTTAACTAGTTTATCAGGCCAATAGTCTGTAGATGTCAGAAGATAGCCATTATTTTTTATAATTCTACTCATTTCTCTAAAGTACTTTTCAATGTTAATACCATGTTCAATAACGGATAAAGAAGTGACATAGTCAAACATTTGATCACTGTAGTTTGTATCCTCTAAATTTCGAATTGAAAGTTGGTACGATTTGTCATTGTACATTTCAGCAATTGGTTTATAATCTTCGTGATACACGAATGAACTCATATTAGTAAGTTTTGAGTTACTATCCGATTTCAGTACTAGGTCGCAACCATAAAGGTTAAAAAATCCTAATCTTTTTAGCATAGGTAAAATAGGAGACTCATAACATCCTACATCCAGTACAAACGATTCTCTTTTTGCACCACTGATAATTTTAATCATTTTGTATGTATCCCACGATTTGATTGGCCAATGGTGCTTAAACAGTCGAAGTTCCTGAAGACCACGTTCAGCCTCTATCACCTCAAATGTATTCTTCAAAACTGAATTATAGGTCAAATCTAAGTTATCTGTGGGGTTCGTCTAAGATTTAAAAATATCGTTGTATATGCGTAAAAGAGATTATGTCTGATGAGTACCGTCTACGGGTTGTATTTTCAAAAAGTATAGTTTCTGGTTTATCTCTAATTCATGCGAGTTTGATTATCTAAATTCTTACTAGAATTTGATAGACCAAAGACCAAACACATATTTTGCATAGGATTTCCTACAATTGACTAAAGTATTATTACAAACGTAGTAACATGTAGAATACTAATAATTTTTATAAAGATTGTATAATGTAATCCAAAAATCTAAAATAGTTATCAAATTTATAGAATTAATTATCAAAACCGTTTGTATTATTTGTCCTAATAACAGTCATACTTTACAACATATTAAAAAATAATATATAAATGGCACTAATTTATCAGCATTGCATATACTATGAGGTTTTTTTTGTTGCTTTTTGTTACAATACTTTAAATACTTCGTTATACTGATTATGTCAAGTTGAAGAAATATTTTTTTCCTGAAGCTGATTTTGCATTCACTATTTCGCTTTAGTATCTTTTTACATAGATACAGAGAATTCTATACATTCCTATACATGTAATAAGTTACAATCATTTCTGATAAATGAAGAATAATCATCTAAACTCTTGTTATGTACTTGAAGTATTGATTGTTTACATCAAACTTTTCTCTATTGAGGAATGTAAATAGTGTTTCAATATCAATAGATGATATACTTTATCATATCATACCTTCGTCAGTATATACACTTTGTTTTCCATATTTGGATACAAGAGATCTAATGAATTTTTCAGCAACAAGCATGTTTCTCTCTTCTGATAGGAAAATTCCAAGCACAGAACTTTGTACTGGTTCTATACAAAACTATAACCAAAAATGCTGGTTTCCAACTTGGATATCAGTTCATCTATTATAAATACTGTTACTCTTTTCCTTTTGTAAATCGAATACTCTCCAAATCTCTGAATCCAGTTCCAGACAAACACGTAACTCCTCTTCTAGTCTCGAAATATTACTAATGTCTTTGATGTATTTCTTAAACTCAAACCAAGAAAATACAAATACAAAGAATACATAACTACAATAGTGGAGTTTCTGTTTCTTTCATATCTACTTATTACCATAGATTAGAATGGGGATCCATAGCTATAGATTTTACTGCTTAACTTAACAGAGCCTTTCTACTCTAATCATTAAAATTATATAAATATATTATCATGATAATATTATTAAATATAAGCTGCTTTACTTATTACTTCAGATAAAGAGGGGTGTATATGTATGGTTCTAGTAATATTATCTATTTTTCCTTCATCTTTTCCAATCCTCATTGCAACTAATACTTCATGAATTAAAATTGAGGCATCAGTACCCATAATATGACATCCTAGAATTGTTCTATTTCTTTTATCAATTAGGAATTTTACAAATCCTTCTTTATCCTCTATTACTTGTCCCATTCCTGTTTGAATATATGGGTAAATAGATTTTTCATATTCTATCTTTTCTTTTGTTAATTGCTGTTCTGTATATCCAACAGCAGCGATTTGAGGATTTGTAAAAATAGCATGAGGTATTGCAGTATAATTTACGGGTATTTTTTTGTCAGGATGAACAATATTATTATATGCATATTGTGCTTCATTATTCGCATTATGTTTAAATTGATATTTTCCTACTACATCTCCTAATGCAAAAATTCCTTTTATGTTTGTCTCTAGGTATTCATCAACAACTATGAAACCTCTTTCATTTATTTTAACTCCACTTTTTTCTATACTTAGCAGATCAGAATTCGGTATTCTTCCTATTGCAATTAATAATTGGTCGGAACTCACTTTTACATAATTTCCAAATTTGTTCTTTGCGATTACGTTAATTATTTTTGTTTTATTGAGACCATTTTTATCTTTAGAATCATAAAATACTAATTCCGCATTATATCCTAGATATATATTATATTTTTTTGAGAATATATCTGTAACTCTTGTTGAAATATCTATATCTTCATTTGGAATTAAAAGATCATTTCGTTGTATTATATTGATTTTAGTGCCTAATGAACCAAAAAAATGTGCCAATTCACAGGCAATATACCCTCCTCCTATTATAGTGAGATTTTGGTTGTTGTTTAAGCTTAACGCTTCATTGCTTGTTATATGTTCTACATTTTTTAAGCCTTTTATGTTAGGAATATTTGGTCTTGTACCTGATGCAATGAGAATTGTGTCTGAAGTTATAATTTTATCATTTGCTATTAAGATCTTCTTCTCTCCTATGAATTTACATTCCTGTAAGAAAAGTTGAGGATTTTTACTTGCTTGTAATCCTTTTTTAATTTCATTTGAATCAGTATTCACAATTTTATTAACTCTATTTACTATTTGTTGAAAATCAATTCTATAATCCTTGACTGTAATGCCAAAAACATCTGCTTTTTTTATTATTTCAATTATATCTGCACTATGAATAAGTAATTTTGAAGGTATACATCCTCTATTAAGGCAAGTACCTCCTAGTTTATCTTTTTCGATAATTGCAACTTTAAACCCTTTTTCTGTTGCTGCTGCATTAGCCACATCTAGTCCAGAACCAGAACCAATAACAATTAAATCAAATTTTTTCATACTATATGATAATTATTATCAATTATAATAGATGTAATTCATTTGAATCACAAAATTTGATTTTAGTTATGAAACAGAATAAAATAATTAAAGATAATTCTTAATATCTACAAGTTCTACTATTCCTTTCCTGATGCTTTCGATGATCCTGTTTTAAATGCAACTTTTGTTACATTTTTTCTATTATCAAACATATTATTTATATTAAATCTTTCTTTCGATATTTCTTTTTTCTTTATTCTCAATCTAATCCTTTTAAATTACAATAATTATAATAGTCAATTCTTTTTTCATTTTACTCAAATTAGCGATTGATATCTTCAATTATACAAGTAAAATTAAAAATTATACTCTGAAAATATCTCTATTAATACCACCCAGAGAAGGATGGATCGTAATCGTACAAGCACATGAATTATACAAATCAATAACACAAAATATGAATACATTATGTTTTGACAATCCACCATCGCATTGAGACCTTAATTTCATCTTTTTCTATTTTTTTATAATTATATCACATTAGACTAAAATTAATTTTCAAGTGAGTAATTAAATACAAGATAACATAGATTATTGTTGATAAAAATCTCAAGATACATTTACAAATAATGATAAATAAAATTACCATTATGATAATCATACCACCAAATATCTCACATATCTCAAACCAGTCGAATCACTTTATTTGTCATAGTCGGAACATAATCATCATCATGATCCTTAGCCAGGACTTTATCTCTATCCGACTATGACAATATGTTTACTAAATAATAAACAAACGATTTATTAAATAATTAAATATTATATTGAATATTTAATATATTATATCAATCTGTCAAGAAAAGATGTCTAAATTGATCATGGTTTTCTCTAACAGTCATTGCTCCACTATAGTAGAAATCTCTGGAATTTAATTTCTAGTATATAAAATTACTTCATATTATAACTAATATTAAATTAAATGAAATTCATTTTTGTAAGCAATCTTTTAAAATTTCATAAAGCCGTGTCAAGTAATATTGGCTTTAAATGAGCTACAAAATTTCACGTTAATTATTTTAGTATTTGTTTGCTTTTAAATAACTCAATTAAGAATTAATGTTATTTAACTATAGGATCTGTTAGGTAATTTTCTTATTTTAAACCAGTTATGCCTGGACAATTTTTTATTATATCATCCGATTTATAATTTTTCAGGCTTCCTAACAGAATTTTCGATCAATATTGACTAATACAAATTGGTAGTCTAATATTATTAGTTATGGAAAAAATTTAACTAAAACAATAATATAATTATCAAATTTAAGTTAAACCATGTATATCATGAGTAAGTCGTCAAAAAGAGAGTTAAGGATGAACAAAATCCATCCGTTTAGTGCGAAAAAAAAGGATTTATTTCAGTGTTACTAATTATTCTTAAAATATGAAATATTATTGGTATCTAAAAACAAATCTTTTTTATAGGTTTTCTTTTGATATTATATATTGAAACTAATATCAGATATACCTATTGTAACTTTCATTTTGATGTTAGTTTTTGTATTATTATTTATTTACCAACAGGTTTACGCTGTATCAAAATATATAAATGAAGAAAATACTTGCAATTTGAAATATACTGACTGCTGGAAATTTCTGCAAGACACGCAACCTGAATCAGATCTAGAACTTGCTAACTTATTTCATAAAAAAGTAGAAAAATTTTTATATCCAGATTTTAATTATTTCCACTCATTTCAATTAGTTCCATATATTCAAAATGATGGATATAAATCAATATCAGATGGTAATATTGTCTTTTCTCTATCCTTATATCCTAATATGTCTAGTCTTGAAAACTACAAGGTGTATAATAATATGACTGGTATTGGGGATACTAGGGTTTATACTAATCTGTCTAGTCTAGGTGATAATGTATTTCCTAATATGTCCAGTCTTGAATCTTCCAAAGTATTTCCTAATATGTCCAGTCTTGAATCTTCCAAAGTATTTCCTAATATGTCCAGTCTTGAATCTTCCAAAGTATTTCCTAATATGTCCA
>JANWKP010000370.1 GCA_025451315.1 Nitrososphaerales archaeon
AAAATAGTAAAATCACAATTCTAATAATATGGGAAATAGAAGTAGGACCGAAATAGTAGCAATGATACTGGATGCTGCAAACGAAGGAGGAGAAACCAAAATAAAAATTATGTACTTTGCTTTCCTAAGTTATAACCAATTAAAAGAATATCTTTCTGTTTTAGTTGAAAATAACCTCATAGAATATTTGGAGGGGGCTAATAAATATAAAACAACAGAAAAAGGATTGTTCTTTCTTAAAATGCATAATGAACTGGAAGAATTGTTACCACAAACTACTACAATTAAAAACGACTAATTAATTTAATAATTTTTGATATCTTAAAACATACAATATTAATTTTTATAGTAATTCTATTTTTGTATAGATTTAAAAATAAGTTTCTAATGTGAATATTATAGAACATTCACTAGTATTTACTGTTTCAACATTTTTCAGTATTATTTTGGATAATATGATTAGTTAATGAGAAACTTAATTGTGATTCCCTGATCTACTATATAGAATATATTAATCTACTATTATTCGAAGTTCAAATATATTTTTTTATTGTTATTGTATCATGCACAAGTCAGCAATATTCGGTCTATTTCTTATGGCGTCTTTGCTTTTGGGAACATCAGTCAACATGAACATGTTCGCATCTGCAAATGCCCAAGGAATGGGACAATATGACAACAGCTACCAATCAACATAAGGAAATGATCCATATGGAAGTAGTTATGACCAAAATTACGGTTATGATTCACAACCAGTCTATGGTCCACAACAACCATCTTATGACAAACTTAAATCTGATTACAGCAGTCAAAGCTCATACAGTGACTATAGCGATTATAAAACCAAGGATAAAAAATATGAATGTAGAACAGGTCCCTTTGAAGGCTTCTTTGTAAGTTCTGTTGAATTCTGTGATGCAAAACACGATAAAAGATTCGACGATAAAAAAGATAGAGACAGAGATAACAAAACAGGTGCACAAGGTCCACCAGGCCCACAAGGTCCACCAGGCCCACAAGGTCCACCAGGAGTTAATGGAACACAAGGTCCACCAGGAGTTAATGGAACAGACTTTAACCCATGTGTTGCATGTCTACTAGATGCTTTAGTTAAATTAGACAGCGGAGCACTTCTTGTAAATGTAACAGTAGGCAACTTCACTGATATCATTCGTCCATCAATCCCAGGCACACCACCAGTACCCATTCCAGAAAACATTACTGTACCATTAGTAATTGACGTTGATGTTGCTCTTTTGCTTCAGCAACAACTTGCAGTTGACTTAGGATTAGATGCAAATGCAACCATATTCGAGATATGTACTGCAATCGATGCACAAGGTCTTGACATCGAAGCTATACTAGACAGCCTTGAAGTTGATTAGAGCCAATAGTATTAGCCCATCTAACCCAATTAGTAAACCAAATAGTAATAGCAATTGAAACAATAATTGGTGATACGATAGACCCATCATTAATTAACGAAATCATTGCAAATATTGACATAGATGCAATAGTTGCTCAAATAACCGCAAACGTACAAGTTTCTTTAGGGATACTAGAAGCATGTCTGGGTTTGCCCCCTATACCACCAATAGATACAGAAACATTAACTGTAACCAAAACTACTCAATGTGATGAACAAGAATTTGGAGATATTTGTAACTTTAATCCTCAAATAACAGTAACAGGCACTGATCCAAATCCAATTTCATTCCCTACATCTCAGACTCCAATAGTTGTAACATTGGGTACAGGACAATATAACGTTAGTGAAGCAGGATTTGTACCAGGTCTGCAAGCTTGTAGTGCCCTTGGTTTTGATGGAGGACAACAAACAGCTCAAGCTGATACCTTCATCTGTACCAATTTCAGTGAAGATTGTGATGGTGATATAAGTGCAGGTCAGAATCTTTTGTGTAATATAACCAATACTGTAATTGATACAAATGTGACGCCGCAAACAGCTACCTTAAATGTGACCAAACTTGTCACTTGTGAGGATGAAAATGTTGAAAATGGTGTAACCTGTGCACAACTTTTATCAACAATAACAGAAGATCAATTTAATATCTTCGTAACAGATAACAATTCATTACCACCTTTTACTGGTTCAGAGACTGGAACAGTTGTTACATTGGATGCAACTAGTTATACACTAGCGGAAACACCAGATCCATCAATTTTAAATGACATAGATGCTTTAGATGATGAAGATTCCACAATTACTGGTCCATTTCCATCATTTAGAGGAGATTGTTTACCAGCCGCTCCTAATGTATTTTCGACAACAGGAATAATAGCACCAGGAGAACAACAGAACTGTGATATAGTAAACCATTTTATAATCGAGGAGGACGCTAACGAGTTCACAGTAGCTAGTTCACTTATAATAGCTCAAGGCACACAAGATTCACCTGGATTAACAGCATTAGAAAAGATAGAAAAGTTAAAGAAACAATAGTTAGATCTAGTTCCATAAAAGAGTCATAACTGAATTAAACCAAACCAATTTTTTATTTTATTTTTTTTAAAAAATAAATTTTCAATATTGTTTTCCTAATAAAAATTAGCACAGAAAATCACAATAAACATTATCTAACCTAATTAACTAATCTAATTTAGTAATACTATGTTAGCAAGTGTACCTAAGCACTTCAATTATATTTTATCTGTTTAAAAATGATAGGAAAATATCAGTATTTACTTTTAGACTTTTGGCAAGTTCACTGGTAATGTTAGCAATAATGCCAGTTCTTAACCAACAGAATCTTTTTTCAAATACAGTAGCATTGGCTCAAGGATATGATGCAGGCTATTATGGCGATAGTAGTTATAGCAAATATCCAACAGACGAGAACAAATATGAATGTAGAACAGGTCCCTTTGAAGGCTTCTTTATAAGTTCTGTTGAATTTTGTAAACATGTTAAATTCGATGATAAGGATAGAAAGGATAATAGAGATAGTGGAACAGGTCCTCAAGGTCCAGCAGGTCCTCAAGGAATTCAAGGGATTCCTGGTCCAGGAGGAATAACTCAATTAAATTCCAGTAATGTGTATCAAGAAATTTCTAATGTTACTTCTATTCCAAATAATACGGGAGTAGGAGTTCTTGTTTCATGTGACCCTGAGGATACAGTCATAAATGGAGGTTATAACCTTGAGGTTTCGGATCCGTTTTTTAGCAATATCAATGTATTCCAAAATCAACCTGTGGGGGTGATCCTTCCAAAAGATGGTTTGTAGAAATTGTATATTCTAATGCAACGGGAACAACGGCACAAATGACAGTTATTGCCAATTGCTTTGACAATCCACCTTTGAGCCTTTTTTATCAATATCAATACTATGAGGAGATATCAATTGTCCATCTTCACTTCCTTTGCCTCCAAATTTATTTAGAAATTGATATTCCGTATTATTACTTTCACCAAAAATAATTCCATATGATGAAATACCATAAAATAAAACAGATAAAAATCCACATATTACAAAATTTTTAATCATTTGATATGATATGATTAATTAATATTTATAAATGCTAATTTTTAGCATGACAAAATTGAGTATATTTATTGTTCCCATGGAATTTGAATTCCATCTTAACGATTATTCATGTCTAAATAAAAAAGAAAATATATTTTATCTAAATAAATGGTCAATATCAGATATTGATCTGATTATACTTCAGAAACAATCAATATAGTGCAAAAAAAATTGTTTAACGATATGACTATAGCAAAACTATTTTAGTTATTTTAGTTCAGTATAGTTCAGGTTTCTCTTCAAATATACAACTACAACAAAATATAAAAAGAGAACTAAAAAGAGCAAATAGGTCACGTATACAATGGCGAATGAATGAAATACAATTTAGACTTATCAATGAAGAAAGTGACAAAGATATCATGCGTACTGTATTGTTATCCGAGAGAAATTATTACAAATACAAACAAAAATTGGCGAAAAAATTAGAAAAAATACAGAAGGAAAAAAACGATACTAATGTTTGGCTAGAGGTTCAAACCATTAAAAACCGAATGTCTCATATTTTCAGTGTTGGCAAAAAGAATCAAAGACCCATATACAAAAATGAGTGACTTGTCCAATTTAGCATATACTACAGAATCAATAACGATAAATATCTTGAAACTTGAATCAGCAAATATCACTGCTATAAAACAATCAAACATAATATTAGAAAATCATATAAAAACATAATTACCATCAAGATCCAAACACCAACAAGAACATCCAAAAATAATTTATAATAACAATATAGGAGATTCAGATCATTTAGTAGAAGAAAATATTATTGAAACTAAAAATGATAGTATTATTTACAATGATTGAACGTTGAATATAGTATGAATTACCCATTATAAATATAGAATATGTTATAAGAAAATTACTAAATTTTTATGATAAAACAAATAGATTTAGAACGGCTTAAAAGTTTATTCAGCACAAAAAAGTTTGATTAGATTCTATTAAAAAAGATATTGAAAATAAGAATTAAATTTAATTCTTAAAAGTATTTCTAGTTTTAGTTTATTTTTTTATCAATTTATTTAGAGTTTAAAGCATTAATCTATAAATCGACAACAACTATACTAATATGAAAATAAATGTAATGAAGAAAAATAACCATAATGAATGGAAAACACGTTTATTGAAATACATTAAACTGATGTTTAAACCAACTTGATGCTGATGTTATCAAAGATGATAGCAACAACAACACTACCATCATCGCCACCAACAACAACTGACATAAGAGAAGATATCAACAACGTATTGAAAGAATGGCATTTTGGAACAGAAAATATGTTTGATAATGAGGATTTAGAATGTATGGCGGATGACATTATAAAGGTAATTAATAAAAAATATCAACTACCACTAAAAAAAAACAATCAAGAAATAAATTAATAACTACAAAATAAGAACAATTTCATTATAATCTAAAATATATAGTTAGAATATTGCCTTATCTATTTCTGCTTCGGTAATTCCAATAACCAAATATTCATTTTCAATTTCATCTGAACCGATTAATAATAATGATATGTATAGATGTCGTTCATATAATTCTGTTATTAATTGTTCAATATCTTTTTGTAATACATTGATATCTAATCTTAATATTGTTGATTTATCGTTATCTCTAAGTATTTCATACTCCCAACTATAAAATTCCGAATCTTTATCATGGAATTTGTATTTGATATAGTCTAAATTTTCTTTATTCATTTTTCTTGTTGATAACGAATTTCTCTTCTTCTTGTTTAATTAAAGGAATGATTTTTTCCATTATTATTTTATCAAAATTACTTTCCTCAAAATCCATAGTAAAAATTAAATAATAATTTTCATTGATGGGAATTAAAC
>JANWKP010000371.1 GCA_025451315.1 Nitrososphaerales archaeon
TATTTTTTGAAATTCTGCTATAGCTCTATGACCGTGATTAGGATTGCAGTTACATATTAATTCTTGTCTATCTTTATAAAATTCCCAAACTAATTTTGGATTTTCATAAAACCCAGAAATAGAGGCAAGTATCATAGGATCATATTTTCTCCATAGCCCTTCAGGACCACGAAAGGTAGGTATTCCACTTTCTTGGGATATTCCAGCTCCGGTAAGAAAAACAAATTCATCTAGATCTATAATTTTATCTTTGATGTTTTGAAATATTTTTGTTTTATTATTTTTCAATAAAGAATCTTGACTTTTAGCTATATAAGAATTAAATATTTTTTTTATAAGTAGACCAATTTAATTTTTTACAATGTTAATTTTAAATTTGAATGATCTGATAACATAAATGGTATATAAAATAAGTACAAATATGATTAATGATAGCAGATGTTGTTTGCTTCTTTAATTTTGATATGTACTGTATTGTCTTTTTTTTGGGACAATTGTAAAACCTTGCAAATAACAAATGTGAAATAATTATGTTAAAGCTTTTGTTATTTCTTCAACAATAGAAGACATATCAAAACTACTAACATTCGGTTTATTCTTAAACATCGAATGAACTGGTCCTGCACCATCACCAATCTCTCTTGGAATTATATGAATGTGAACATGAGGGATTTCTTGTCCTGCTTCTTTTCCATTGTGGATTGCTATAGTTGAACTATTAACACCCATGGCTTTCTCAATTGGATTAGTTATTTTCCATAACATATTGAACAATGATTGTGATGAATTTTCGTCTAACTCTTGAATTTTTGAATAATGATCTTTGGGTATTACAAGAGTATGTCCCTTGGATAATGGATATGCATCTAGAAAAGCCATTGCCTTGTCATTTTCAATAATTATATTTGTTTTTATTTTTTTTAGTGCAATTTTACAAAAAATACATCCTTGTTGTTGTGTCATATCTACAATAATAATTACGAATAAGGGATATAAAATATGATATTATTACAATAAATTATCATTTCAATTCCTACTGCAACACAATCATTAAGGATATAATTATGTAATATTTAGAAATGTGAGGTAAAATTTTGTACTCTCACATTTTCTATTCTCAAATGCTTAGAGTGATTGTGTAATAACTACTCTTTCCAACTGATAAAAAACCTACTAATAATGATTATATACATACAATATTTAATAACAAAATAGATGTAGTCTAGAAATATCGTTATTTTTTGACATAGTAATACTCAAATATAAAGTAATTTTATAAAAAAAATTATCGATCATCAAAGAAAAATAAATAAGAAATCAAAAAATAAAATAATACTCAAGAATACTATACTTATTTATCCTCCCATTAAAGGTGGTTGTCTTAATATCCAAAACTTTTTACTATCTAAAAGGGTCGCTTGTTCTAAATCTTCTAGATTATGATCGTATTGAAAATACAAATTTATTGTTAATGGAGATTGTGACAAATCATCTTCACCTGGAGTATAATAAATTAGAGAATGTCCTAAATTTCCATATACAAGTTTACCTGAATTGGATTTCCAAAAAAGCCTTGGTTCAATTTGTACACCCTCTAAAAAATATTTTTTGTAATTTGATCCTGTTAACATAACAGAACTATTTTCATAAGTATTTTTTGTGGTGGTGATAGTATTGCTCTCTGCAGTAATCTTAACAATTTCAGTTGTTATCAAGTGTTTTTTAAAAAATTTTATATAAAAAGAGGTTTTACTAGATTTGACAATAACCATTAAATTACAAATATTGCAACTGTTTAAAGATTTAAACAGTATTAGATCTCCATCTTGTTCTACAGTAGCGATAGATTTTAGATCATCATCGTTAGACCTTAAAATATTTGAATTTAAAATAGAATTATTGTTGTTATCATTTACTATCTTATCTTCATCAACATAATCATAATCAATATTGTTAAGCTTACTTACAAACATCTTTACTCTGTAATTTCGTTTCAAAAATTTTTTTATTAGTAACATATTTACGTTAACAATAAAATTGTACTCTTGCTCTTTAAATAGGCTTGATCCCACTTGATTAATTGTTAGATAAATACTGATATTTTTGTAAGTTGTATCTTTACTAATATTTTTTAATTGAGGATAAAAAATAACAGAATCACCATAATCGCGAGCAAAATATTCAGCATCGATTCCACTTCCTATTTTAAAAGCACCGTTATCAGTACCTCCTTTTATTTTCCATTTAATTTCAGTCTTTACAGGTAATCTAAAAGTATGATGAATATTATGTATACAATATGATTTGATAAAAATAAAACTTTCTACATTTAATGTAATAGGTATTGCATCTTTAAGCCCAAAGTAATAATTATCATCAAAACTAGAAGTTATACTAACATCAAGATATCTTTGAATATCAAACTCTAAAGACATCTGATTCTTTGATTCATGATTATTTTTTGAATCCTTTAACACTTTATAGTAAACTATGTGTGTATATCTTTTAAGTATTGAGTTTTTAATATAAAATTCAGGTCTAAATGTATTACATCGACATATATTTTACAAAAATGTAAATTATTCTTGTAAATTGTATATCATAACTTTTTCAAGTAATCATATATTTTCAAAGGAAATTAACAAATGTAAATACAAATTCTGCTTTTGTTGACAGAAATTTCAAATAATTAATATTATTTGTTATTGTACTCAATACAATTAACATATACTATAGAGAATAAATATAGAATATATAGAATAAACGACAAATTATATGGGTCGTTTATTTTATTTTATAAATTAAAAACCTAAAATAAAACCCCCCATCACTCTCATAACTTTTTAGTTTTCGATTTTTCCTAGATTTTCGGAAATTATAGCTATAGAGATAAAAATACAAATTAAGAAAACTAACATTACCGAACTGTTATATTTGCAAGTTTTGTTATGTCTAACAAGTATATAATTATATAAATAAATAAATAAAGTAGCTACAGACGCTATAAAGTAAAAGCCAAAGAATTGATATTTATTTACATTTTATTATAAATATTGAATTCATTTTAGATATCTGTAATGCCAATAATCAGCAAATAAAAACTATGATCTATTTACATTTAGTATATTTGTATTTTGATCTATGTAGCAAAACTATGTTGAAGATGAAGAATATGAAAGAAGAGAAGAAAAATTATACATTATAGATTGATATGAATTTAAGATATGTTAGAACTTGAAAAAATAATTAAAAACGAGAAAAATTTTTCGGCGCCGAAAAATTTTGCAACAGTATCAGATCTTTTTCTTTTCCTTGTAAAGAATATCTATCTGGTTGTGCAGCATATTCTTGTGCTGTAAAAGAATTTCATATACAGTCCAGTTATCTTCTACATCATCAATAACAGAAGCCAATTTATTCATGGCAACTCTTATGGCAATAATAGCTTTATCAAATGATTTTTGAGTTTTTGCATCTATATCGATTATTTTAGTTTGAAAGTCTAATACATCATACGGATTGTCAGAGCTTTTCATCTCATTCTTTAACTCACGAACTTGTCTGGATGATAGTTTTCTTTTCTTGATCAGTTCAGCTAATTTTGATTGTTGTTCTTTTTCCTTTAACGGTAGTAATTCATCTCCTATACTTACACTCAAACTACCTGTAGAAAGAGATTCAACAACATCTGGTGGTAGATTAAGCAATCTTATGCGTTTGTCTACATAACTGATACTTTTTCCCATTCTGGCAGCTAATTCAGATATTCCTCCCCACCCATAATTTGTGACATAGTCTTGGAATGCATGAGCTTCTTCTATTGGATTGAGATTTTTGGAGTGAATATTTTCTATTAATGATACCTCGAACGCATCTTTATCCTCTAACTCTACGACCTGACAAAAAATCTTCCTCCAACCCAGCATCTTACAAGCATTATACCTTCTAGTACCTGCAACAATTTCATATCCACCGTCTTCAATCATTCTAACAATAATAGGATGTAGCAGTCCCTTCTCCTTTATTGAATAGCACAATTCATGTAAATCTTCGCTGATATTTCTTCGATAGGAATATTTGAATGGTTTTATTTGTGAAATATCTATATTGTCTAAAAGACCTATAATGCTATTTGAAGTGGAATGTATTTTCTGCATATAATCTCTTTCGTTGTAAAGTATTTAACCTTGTTGGCACTATGATATAATTTTTTTAAAAAATAAGATTTTTTCTATAATAATTTTATCATCTATTGTTGACTATAAGTTTCACTTGTTTCCAATTTATCTGCTAGATTTGCAAGTTTCATGGTGAATGGATGCTCTGGGTATTCTAGTCCAGTTAGAAATTCTTTTTTGCTAAATTGAATATCACAGTAACAAGGAATTTCTGAAATTATACCTATGTCGATTGTGCTCGATAAATCTTCAAGTGAGTCATAATGTATTGAATTAGCTTTGTGTTTCTCCGTGGTAATACCCACGGGATTATTTTGGTTTTTAGGAATTGAACAGTAACCCGGTCCTCGATTCAACAATAAATAACATAATGTTCCAAATTTAGTGAACGCACCATAAATCTCTTGAGCCATTTTTTTAGTACCTTCGATATCGAGGTCTCCCATTTTTAGAGTTAATATAACTATATCAGAAACAGCAAGAGTGTTAATCGACCAGTACCTTATTCCTGGGCTAGTGTCAATTATCACAAAGTCTGCATTTTTTTTAACAAAAAGCTCTTCTCTTAAAAGAATAAAATTTCTAAGAAGTTGCATTTGTGAACTTTGTCTAGATACATTACCCTCAAGTTTGTAAATTTCTTCTTTACTAGAATTAGCAAATCCCACATTTAATTTTCCCTTTATATCATCTGAAATTTTTTTGGTAATATCAATACACACATCATCAACTGAAGCATTTCCGAGAAGAAAATCGTTTATCCATTTTTTTGGTTCATGTATGTCAAAGTAAGATCCAAGACTAGGAGCGTAAACATCAAGATCCAACAAATAGACATTATATCCTTTTTTTGCTAGTAATGCACTAAAATTTGCTGAAATTGTTGTTTTACCTGTTCCTCCCTTATAGGAATGAAAAGCGATACACTTTGTCATCTTCTAATTCACAATTGTGGCTGTACTTATATTAACACAATTATCATAATACCGAATTTGAATGGGGCAAAGCCTTTTCAATTTGTTTTATTAAATCGTCAATTGATATCGGTTTTTGGATGAAGCATTTGTGATCCATGTTAGGGTATTCTTCTATTAAAGAATCATAATATGCTTTAAAAGAGGTAATAAAACAAACTTTAAGATTTTTATCAATCTTTTTTAGTTCTTGTACTAATTCAAAACCGTTCATTCCCTCCATTCTAACGTCTATAAGAGATAAATCATAATAACTATTCTTAAAATTTAGTAATGCCAGCTTTGGGTCGTTAAAAGTCTCAACTATAAATCCTTGATTTTCTAACCCTAATTTGAAAGGAAGTGTCGTTCCTTGGTCATCATCTACTATCAATATTCTTTTTTTCATGCTGCTAGTATAGCAGAAAATGTCCATTCAATATATAAAAATATTTACTCACATAGGCAAATATCTAAAAAACTAAATTTCTTTATGTTAAACGATTAGAAGATTGATAAAATAAGAATAATAATTAAATTATAGTTTTACTTGTTGGGATTGTAAAGCTAAATGTAGCACCTTTATCTGAGTTATTAGCAGCCCAGATTTTGCCTCCATGACTTTCTACAATGTTTTTGCATATAAATAATCCCAGACCTGTTCCGACTTTTGTTCCTTTTGTAAATTTAGAAAATAGTTTTTCTTTTATGTTCTCTTGTATTCCTAGACCATTATCTATAATTTGAACAAGGGCAAAGGTATTATCCTTATCCTTATCCTTATCCTTATCAATATTGCCATTCTTACTACTTCTTTTAATAGATAGTAAGATATTGCCTTCATCAGTATATTTAATTGAATTATTGATAAGATTGAGAAAAACCTGATTTAATCTAATTTTATCTCCAATAACATTGAAAGATTTTTCATGACACTGAAGATCTATTTTGATCTTTTTATTAATAATTTGATTTCTTACTTCTTTTATAACATCATTTGCCAATTCAACTATATCAAATTCTTGCAACTCTAATGAAAAAAGATTTTCATCTATTCTCGCTACATCTAAAAGATTATTTGTAAGAAAATGTAACTTTTTTGCATTGTTTATTATTATTCTTAGTAACTCTTCTTGTTGTATTACATTCAAGTTTTTATTGGAAAGCATTACCTCGGCCAAACCTAAAATTGGCTGAATAGGATTACGCAATTCATGAGCAGCTATATTGAGAAACTGTCTTTGTGTTTCATTTTTATATTTAAGTTGGTCATAAAGTTCTTCTGCCTTTTTATATATATCAGCTTGTTTCCACAAACTCTCAAAAATAGAAACATAATATAATACAGTTGACTTGCTATTTGAATAAGTGGACAATCCCATAGCATCTATAGAGTTATCAACTTCATCATTTACTAATTCCACCGCCATCGAGTAACTCCTATCTACTACAAGAATTGTTACTTTTAGTTGAAGTGGTTCTGCTAAAAACTTTACCTCTATGTTCAACGATTTCTTCAACTCATTTACTAAATCACTTATTTTTTCATCAAAAGGTGCAAGAATTCTAATTTTAATTTCCTTACGAGTCTGAAGTAATTGTCTCACAAGATCCAAACCGTCTGCTCTTATAAATCGTCTATGAAGTGCGTTTGCAGATGAAAATAATAGCAATATTTCATTTTTTGCAGTCCTAACTAATTGCTCACTTGTTTTTAAAGCCTCTTCATGGTT
This sequence comes from Nitrososphaerales archaeon, assembly GCA_025451315.1. Taxonomy (GTDB): domain Archaea; phylum Thermoproteota; class Nitrososphaeria; order Nitrososphaerales; family Nitrososphaeraceae; genus TH1177. Next base: position 6,865 of record JANWKP010000371.1, read on the forward strand.
ATCAATTACCCTGATATCAGGCTTGTATGATTCTTGATTAATTTCATTAATTTCTTTCTCTGTAGGAATTGTTTTATCCCAAAATGGATCAGAAATAAATTGAGTAGTACCCATAAAGTTTTTCAGATTTTTACCATACGCATGATTTAATCTCTTAAACATAACAAGACATTGAGGATTATCAAAATGGTACTGTGATCCAGCTATCTCTTCAATTAAAATATCACTGGATTCATTAGAAAATAACTTTTTCCCACATAAAGAGCATGTAAGCATAACATTTGATTCTGCTGCTGCTTCTTCTTTTTCATTTTTTGTATGTGTAGTAGTATTTTCATTTTGATTAGTCAATATTCGAGATATATACTAGTAATATTTTCTCCGCTTTAAAGTATTCGCAACCTACTAGGTTCGATTGGTTATTTAATTAATAGACATTTCTCGACAGAATATAGAACTTCATTTTCAAAAGCTTCGCCATAAACACTAGCCAATCTCTTGAAGAAAAGAAAACAGTCTTCTTTGTCAAAAGTAAGCTCGTAATTTAAATTATTTACCAACTTGTTATAGGTAAAGATTTTATCTTTTTTTATAATTTTACCACATAAAATACAAGATTTCAGTATGTTATTATTTATTTTTTAAAGAATATAAACTATATGGTCAATTTTACATAATTTTTAACTAAAACATTCTTCGATAATAATTTATATGGTTAAAAACAAAAAAATTAATTTATTTTAGTTAGCGATTGTTATAAATATATTTTCCGGTTATTAATTACCTAATACTACTACAATGAAATCTAACGAATATAAAGATTGATTGTGTTAGGTCACAAAAATAGAATATAATAAAAATGGTAATAGATGTATATACTGATAGATGTATATATCATTTTTTGCAGTTGCAATTCCCCTTAACTTAAATAAAAAAATTAATAGATTCTTTTTTTCTTTGTCCAATATTTTTGTCAGTAGTGGATCTATAACAGTTTGAATTAATTAGGCAGTTCTATTTTTCTTATGACTATTTAATTTATGGACTAATACCATTTCAACTATATATTTAAAATAATATAAAAAATTGCTGAATGATACTGTTCAAGTTACGAAATAACTGCAGTTAAAAATTAATTAGTATGTTTTGAAAAATAAAAATGCATATGTATAATAATGATTCCAGTGATACCTAGTACACCTCCTATTAATGCTAACAATACATTATCAGGTAGAGTATTTCTGATTCCGATATGAGTTAGTAATATTTGAATAATTAGTGTTAAAAGAATTCTAGAAGATGCAATTGTAGCTGTTAAGGAAGCTCCTATTCTTTTTATCCCTTCTACATAACATATAGTACCAAATAATGGTAACAGAGAAAATATTATAAATATATACCAATATGACATAAACAAATTGACTGACATTTCAGGTGTAAAGATAAGCATTACAATAATTAAAATTAATCCCGAAAGTAACAGACACATTCCTGAAATTTCTAATGGTGAATATTTCTTTGATAATTTAGCTAAAAAAAATACTGCTAATGCAAAAGATATTGCAGAAATAATTGCCTCGATATCCCCAAATGTAATAGAAAAATTTAGTGTTTCAACTTCAATTAGGGTAACATTTATAATTCCATTATTACTAATATTATGATCACTTAATAGTACAATTATAAATCCTACTAATGCTATACCAACTCCCGACAATTGTTTTCTATTTAATTTTTCGTAAAGGAAGATTCGTGCCAAGAATAAAACGGCTATAATTTCGATTGGTCCTGCCAGTAGACTTTCTTTTGAAGCGCCAACTCTACTTACTGCATCGTACCATGTAAATACACCGGCAGAGAGAAAAATAGAAGCAGGAACAAAATCTTTAAATGAACAAAATAGAGGTATTTGTCTCTTATAGACAAACTTTAAGATTAATAATAATAGAGTACCGGATATAGCAATACTAAATGCAGATATAGCTAATGGAGAAATCCCTAATAACAGTGTGAGGTATTCAATTAGAATTGATTCAAATGATAAAATAAAAGCAAATAAAAAAACTATCCATGATTGTCTTATCAATAGTAATTAATATGATAAAATTTGTCTAAAGATAAATCTTCCTCAATATCAAAATAATTGATTAAAAAACCTTTTGTATTTAGTTTTAGATAATTATCTAATTGATTATAATTATTATTTTGCAAGGAAACAAAAAATTATATATTAATTTTGATATAATGACTATATTCTTAAAATATATTTAATTTTTATCATCATTCATGTTCATTTGTCCATTCATGTTCATTTGTCCATTCATGTTCATTTGTCCATTCATGTTCATTTTCGTCTGTAATCCGAATCCTTTCTGTAAAGATGGATGTATTTGTAAATGAACTAATTCCATCACTTCTGCTGGCGAACCATTGTTATGATGAATTATATTGATTAGTTTCTCAAGATCCTTTCCTAGTTTTGAAATGGGAATTTTAGATTGGCTGGTAGCATTATTGGATGATGATTTTAGATGATTTTCAAATATATTTTTGATCTCAACTAACAATGCCTTTGCTGTTTCATAATCAGCATAATTAAATATTGAATTATTTGTTGAGATGAGTTTGGAATGTTCTGACACCGACCCCTCATTATCAGAACTATTTGAAGAGGTACTCGTCAATTCAGGTTGTTTTGTTAGATTTTTCAATTCATCTAAGAGGACTAGATTAGACATATTTGTAAGATCTGTGTCTATTACTAATGCGTCAGCATATCCCCTTAATACTTCATCTAAAAGATCAGCGACAACTAGTGCGTAGGTTGTTGAATTAGAAGAGGAAATTTCCTTGTTGTATCTTTTGATAAAATCGTTGTCTTCCACAATGTCGTCGTCAGCATAATAAATATCATATACTAGTCTTGCAGCATTATCGGAATGGTCCATAGATAGAGTAATGTTTAGAGGATAGTTTTTCTCAGCAAGTTCCAATTCTACTTTAGTTCGTTTATCTAAACCTAGAAAATAAGATGAATCATCAGAAGTAAAACTATGAGCAAAAACTTGTGATAACTGATCAACCATAGAAAATGAAATGACAAAAATGGCTGTAATAAAAATAGAAGTAATCTCTATAACATTAATTTTTTTCAATTCAATATTACAGGTTGATGTTATAATAAAACTGTTATGAAAGTATTTTCTATCTCAATCTTGTTTTATTCTGATTCAAATATATAAAAACATTCATAAAATTGATTTATAAGGTTTTTAATCACTAGTAACATGCCCGTAATTCAAATAACAATGAGCGAAGGTAGAACTCTTGAACAAAAAAGAGAATTAGTAAGGGTCTTGACCAAGGAAACAGCCCGCATTTTAAATTCAAAAGAGGAAAATATGAGAA
>JANWKP010000372.1 GCA_025451315.1 Nitrososphaerales archaeon
ACGTTCTCAATTATTGAATGTCTATAGATAACAGTTAGCTAAAAGTATATCTACGAAGTTTAGTTAGTCAGTATATAAGACTTTTCTCTAATTACAAAAATAAAATCAAAAATTATAGTCGAAAAACATTACTAGAATTTTTAAATAATAAAAGATCACGCATTTGTTTATTAAGTTTAAGTTTATCGACGAACTTTATGTAACTCTCCATATTGGAAATCGGCCAATCACTTCCATACAGTAAACGATGGGGCATATCAATATACTTTAATAATTCCTTTATTTTATATGTATAATATTTTTGATCATTTAATGTAAAATTTCCAATTACTAATCCTGAAATATCTGCATAGACATTTTTATTTTTGTATAGTATTTCTTGACAATCTAATAACCAAGGGTTTCCTATATGACACATAATAACAGTTAATTCCGGATTATCAACAGCTATATCGTCTATATTCAATGGATGGGCAAAGCGAACTTTGGATGTAGTGGAAAATGTATCTCCAGTATGAATCATAACAGGAACTTTATATTCTATACAAATATCATAAATTTTTTGATATTTTTTATCATATGGATAATAATATTCATATCCACAATATAGTTTTATACCTTTGATTAATCCATCTTTTAGCCATTCTTTACATTTTTTAAAGTATTCATTAGTGTGATTATCAATTGTAAATCCAGCTACTATTCCAAGCTTATAGTCTTTATTTTTTAAGATATCAATAATTTGAGATGTTGATGGTCTCTTACTATCAATTTTATAGGATGTTAAAATAAGGGAATAAGCAATATTGTTATTCCTCATAGTCTGTAGTAGATCTGTTAGTCTATCTTTTAATGATGGAATTCTTTTTCTCTTTTGAATATTACCGTAATAATTTAGGTGAACATGACAGTCTATAATTGGCATTATATGTTTTAATTATTTGAACTTAGAATTTATACGTTGAATCTATCTTATAGATTTATGAAATATTAATTTTTAGCATTATTATTATGGATATCTTAAACTATTTAAAATAATTATAAAACTCCTTTTTATGAAGGAGTACATGTCATCACAATTTAGATTTTGATAATTATTCTTTTATCATTAATAGTATTTTATATAATATATTGTAAAACTTAATAATAATATACATCCATTTTATCTAATACAAAAATACATAAGACTCTATTCTAGATTTAGATATATTTTTATTTTTTATTCGCAATATTTTTACAATTAGAATTAAATTTGGTTAATAATCTAATCAATTTTTATTAATATGACCGAATTATTACATCCTCATAATACAGGTGTTAAGGTTAGAAATACGATAAAAAGCGATATTCCAAAGATTATAGATCTAGACAAGCAATCTTTTCCATTTCTTGCACAATATGGCAATATATGGAAGCAAGAAGAACTCAATAGTCATCTTGAGATTTTTCCTGAAGGGCAATTTGTTGCTGTCGAACCAGATGGCACAATAGTAGGTTCAGCAAGCACTCTTATAGTTTCTCTTGATCCAAAATATAAAGAACATACATGGATCGATATTACTGCAAATGGTATGTTTACTAATCATTCTTATGATGGCGATAGTCTATATGGGGCGGATATTTCATCACATCCAAAGCATAGACATGAAGGTATAGGAAGTATGCTTTATGCAGCTAGAAAAGATTTGGTTATGAAATTGAATTTAAGAAGAATGATATCAGGAGGAAGATTATTTAACTATTGTGATTACACCAATAAAATGTCTGCTTTGGAATATGCAGAAAAAGTAATTAGAGGAGAACTTAGGGACCCTGTATTATCATTTGAACTTGATAATGGATTTAAATTTATAAAAATACTTCCAAATTATTTAGATGATGTACGTTCTTTGAACTATGCAAGTTTCATAGAATGGTTAAACCCAAAGTTTCATCAATGATTATGGTTGTCCACAACATTAGAATTAATTATTTTACTGTACTCTATTAATAAATAATTGATTTTAGTATTGGAAAAACTATAATTTGTTCTCTTTTTTTGGTCCATATCTAAATGATTATATATCTTTACTAAATGCTATCACAACTTTTAAATTGTTATATTGATGATATTTTGAAGAACCATTACTTCTAATATACTCGAGTAATTTATTTATAAATTTAATATTTGTATCAGAAATATTTTAAATCTTTTCTATTGTTATAGATAGTTTTAATGGCATTTATGCTTCTTTTTTTCTCTTTTCCTTTACAAAATCTACTAATATCAAACCCAAAGTTTATGAACCCAATTAAAGAAGGGACAGGGGATTTGAACCCTCAATCAATATTAGCAACACTGCTACCATCTCTTCCAATTCATAAATCATAGTATGAGGAAAATAGTAAAAATGTTTATGTTACCAATACTAGTAATGTTGTTACGATTTCTTTAATTGATATCAACAACAACAAAACACTATTCTAAATACGACGATCATAGTAAAACATTTTTCAATAACATACAATTTAGAATTTATAATTGTTTAAAATATAATGTACAAATTCCACATACCTTTACAACCAAATTGAATATTTTTTTTGATTCTTCCTTCGAGGCACCTTTTAAAAAGGAGTCCCAATCTTCTCCAAATGTCATTGCTCCTAAACAGAGTTCAGAAACTCGTAATCCACTTTTCCCTAATACTACCCAGCTTTTTTTTTGATAATGATAATTTGCCAAAATTGTTTTATGAAATACAATTTTACTTGGTATTATTATTCTTCGATGTTCTGATGTTCTCAATATAGTTTCACGTCAATCAATCCAAAGATTAGGCGCCAAACAAGATGGCATATTACGTCATCATAAGATAATGAAAGATGGAAGAATAAGGGATACAGTTTGTTATATGTTATAGTATTATAAAATCAGAATGGAAACAGGTAAAAGAAAATCTAATGGAAACAGGTAAAAGAAAATCTAATGGAAAAATTGTGTAAGTATGATGATAAAAAAGAGAAATAAAGTTAATTCAATATAATCTTGCTCGTAATTAGTATAATAATAATGGGAGCTTATAATAGTTATAATATTGTAATATTAAATATTTTATTGTGTCTATATTAATTGAATCTAAATTGAAGATATCGGTTTAAATCTTTTTTTACAGAGTGGGATTCGAACCCATAAGGTTCACTTGGGGGTTCTTATTTTTATAATTTATTATTATCACACGCAATCAAATGATTTTTAAATCGATAGATCAGTATTGTTGAAAAATTTCATAACAGTGCGGAGTGGATGGGATTTAAACCAATTACTGCTGTTTATTGAAGTATGGTAAAGATTAAGTCTTGCCTGCTTCTGTTCTAATATTAGTAATCAATTTTTATCTATGGAGTTCTGAAAATTTCTTCACCTATAAGCATGATTTTTCCGATACATGGATCATAGACTTCTTTAAAATCCGTGGGTAAGCTAATCGTTCGTATTGCTGCGAATGCTTTAATACGATCTGTGGGAAAGACATCTGCCAGCTTGTTAGCTATTCCAAATATTGTGGCACCACGTGTTATAATATCATCTACTAATATTATATCATCTGATGACAGTGATAATATTTTTTGAATCTCAATGGAGTCATAATGTTGAGTAGCTTTCGGTCTGTTTTCAGATAAACTCGTTGCAGCTTTTGGTAATGGCTTGATACGTCTAACACATTCCACTACAGATCTAAGTTCTTGTTTAATCAATGCATTTGCCAAACGTTGAGGAACCCATAAAGTGCCAGGACGCATTAAAGAACTATTTGGAACAGGAACTAATATTGGATTATTTTGAAAGAAATGAGCGAAAGGTAAGGTTGTCATATCTTCCTTAACCATCTTAGAAATGAAGTCAGACATCAAAATAGGCGAGTTTGATACATATTCGTCATGTTTGAGAGCATTCATAGCTGTTCTCGACTCCCTATTAAAGTATGACATACCACGTGGCGAATAAGAAAGAAGAGAACCAAACTCAATGGTAGATAAATGCATATTATTTACGGAACATGCTATTTAGAATTCCAAGAGATGATGGTAGAGATTCAAGTATGTCAATCGGATCAGAAAGTTCCATCGCTCCATATTGGAGCATCTTCTGAGGCCATGTTACTTGATTATTAGTCATGATAGATTTTCAGATATATAATGAGCGTCCTAATCTAAGAGCTTCCCAGCCTTGATGTAGTGAACCACTTGTATCTTGAGCTTCCACAATTATTGTAGCATCTGAAATTAATGCCATTGTTCGATTTCGAACAACAAATCCTTTGGTTGAGTAACATATCCTATTGGAAATTGAGAAATAGCGAGATGATTATACATGATTTCTTGCTGAAGTTTAAAGTTCTTTAGTGGATAGGTCTTATTCAATGGAGTCCCAAGCACTGCAATAGTTCGACCACCAGTTGCGATAGTTGCTTCATGAGCTGCTGTATCAATTCCTTCTGCAAGTCCACTAACAATCACGACTTCCTTCTTAACTAATTTTTTTGCAATTGTTGCACTGTCTCTAAGTCCTTCTGGTGAAGCTTTTCTAGATCCAACTATTGATACTCTCGGTCTTGGTAACGGTATTTGTATACTGCCTTTGACATACAGATTAGTAGGAGAAAACTTTTTTTCAACATCATTTAAAGGGCGACCAAGAAGACCTTCTACTGTAATGGATATTGGCCTTTCTTTAGCAGTCACTATATCTATTATTTTTGAATCAATTCCCTTTAACACTTTCGCCACCCTATTCTCTAAACATTGTAAATTTCTATATTTAGTTAGTATTCGCTATTATCAAGACCACTTTATCATCCAATCTATTAAATTAAAAATAGATTCTACTAGTTCTTGTCCTTTCTCAGTCATTTTATATTCTACTCTAGGTGGGATTTCATTATATGCATGTCTTTCTAGTATGCCATCTTTCTCTAGTTCTTTTAGTCTGCGAGCAAGAGTTTTACTACTGATACCTTTCATTAATTCTCTAAATTGTTTATATCTTACAGGATTAGTTGTGCAACATAAAGGAATTAGCATTTCAAACGTTCCTCTTTTTGTTATCAAATTTCGAAGTTTTTTAGTCTGCAACATCAGTTTTTGAGAATCGTATCCTTCGAAATTGCAACTATTATTATAGACAGGTAATTTGTTTACTTTTTGTCCCTTTGTTTCTCTCATTACACTTTGTGTAATATGGTCACCTTGACAATTTAAATAGTTTCCTTTGTAAACCTTAGTATGCAACAAAAAGGCTTGATTCAATCTTGAAATTAAGGGATAACAAGAATACTATAACAGTCCTTTTCGTATGTGTTGAAAATTCTGGAAGGAGTCAGATAGCGGAAGGATTTTTTAAAAAATATGCTCTAAAAGAATTCAAAGTTCAAAGTGCTGGGACAAAACCAATTTTACAAATCAATCCTATTGCAGTACAATCAATGAAAGAAATAGGAATAGATATCAGTACACAAAAATCTAAAGGACTAACAGATGAAATGATTAGAAATTCAGATCATATTGTGAACATGGGATGCATGGATAAAAGTTTCTGTCCAACAATATTTTTGCCAAAGGTTATAGAGTGGAATTTAGAAGATCCAAAAGGAAAAGCAATAGAAGAAGTTAGAGAGATTCGAAATGAAATAGAAAAAATGGTAAAAGAACTTGTTTCAGCAATTACAATTATTACTGAAAAATAGATTAGACAAGAATAAAAAAATTTTCTTTGCAGAACTAATTGGAACATTTCTAGTCATACTATTTGCAACTGGCTCAGTTGTATTAGATTCAAGATTAAATGGAACATTAGGCTTACCGTTTATAGCTATTGCTCCTGCTATTGCTGTCGCTATTGGAGTTTATCTATTTGGTAAAACATCAATGGCACATTTCAATCCGGCAGTTACAATAGGATTTTTAATATCAAAACATCTAGAAAGGAAAAAAAGGGTATTGTTGATTTATCTTTTGGCAGAAGTAATAGGGGGAATTATGGCAAGTATTTTTATTTTTGTTATTTTTGGTAATGTGGTAAATTTAGGTGCTAATGCTCCCAACTATCTTAACTATCCAATTTATGTTATTGTCGGGATTGAAATATTAGCATCTGCTTTAGTTATGTTAGTAATACTAATAGTAGTTTATACAAAAGGATTAAAGAGATTTGGAGGAATAGCAATAGGTGCGATAGTAGGTTTAGATATCTTTTTGTTTGGATTAATTTCTGGTGCTTCAATGAATCCTGCTCGTTCTTTGGCACCTGCTATTGTGTCTGGTTATTATATTGATTTATGGCTATATCTTACTGCTCCCTTTATAGGAACTACGATTGTAGGGTTTCTGTTAAGGAAGAAATTTTATGAATAGTTTTAAATTACTTAATGTTTTAACTTCGGAATATATTTTATTGTTATTTAGAACAGACTTTAATCAATAGTCTTTTATTTGCAACTAGAGGCTTCATCAATGGCAGAATCGAAGAGACATATATTTTGTTGTCGATATATATTATATGTTTTCTTAAATATTGGGTATAATCTGGTTCTGGCCTATCATTAATAATTTGTGACTTTCGATATGTGTATTCCCTCAAATGTTTCTCTTCAGTGATCGGTCTCATACTAAATATTAAATCAAATCTATAAATTGTGGATACTATTTATCCATTTTATGAACTAAATAATAATACAAATTTTAAAAAAGAGTTTGGAAATAGATATATGAATTTTAAAAAATTCTATTTACAAGATCTTATTGATGTAGGTTATAGTTGTAATGTAGCAAAAGATAAACTTGATCAACTAACCAAAGATCACGGATGAAGTCAAATACATTTAGACAATTATCTAATCCATTTAGAAGAAAAAACAAAGATGACGATAATGAAAAACATCTGAGAGAACTTGAGAATTTACTAAATAATTGGTATACTCAGGATAGAATTGTTTATGCTCAAATAGATCAATTATAACGTCAATTAAATAATGGTTTAGACCAAATAAATGAATTATTTACTAATGGAAATACAAATGAATCTCTACAAAAATTACAATCATTTTTAAAGAATTCTGAAAAGTTTCTTTTTGAACTAAAAAAATCATTTCAGCAATTGAAACAGATAAGTAGTGAATTAATTGAAATTTGTCCTACATCTAAAGAACGATAAACAAAATATTTGAAAAAAAATGTTATGCAATAAATTGAATTATAATTAAGGTAAAAAAATACTTTACCTATTTTTTATGTTGATAAGATTTCTGGATATTATTACTAGTCTAATTTTTTTATGCAATTCAAATAACTCTCAATTACGTCTTTGTAGAATCTTTGTGTAAGTTCAATTGATTTGATAAATGTATCCAAATTTTCTGTTATAATATTGTCTATCAATTTTAATGATTTGTCTCTATTACTACTTAAAGTAGCATACATATTTTGAATTTCAAATGATAGACGATTTATGAACCTTTCAGAAATAGTAAAAAAACTATCATAAGATAAATTGAAAATATCTTGTAATATTTGAGAATTTATCGAGTTGTAGGTATTTATCATGTTATTGTGAAGGTTTAGATAATAGTTAGTAATCTCTTTTGCATCTTTAGTAATTTGTTCTTGTTGCGTATCTTGTTTGAAATTAGTATTATCATCAATATCTACTAGTGGTATATTTCTTTGATTTTTGTCAGGGTCATAAATTATAGGTTTTGGAAATAACTTCATTTTTTCTGATGATTCTTCTTCTTCGTTCACTTCGTTCACTTTCTTTTCTTTGATTGGATTTATTACTTTATTTCTTTTTCTTCTTGTCTTTCTTGTTGCTTTGTTATGCTTTAAAATTTCTTCAGGTGACAACAAAATAATACGAACATTATTACTTAAAAAAATTGATATAAAAATGTATATTAATTGGTTAAATTAAATTATTCTACAAAATTGTCAAATTTGTAACATTTAAATTTTAATTTACTTTTACTACATGGAATGATACTTGTTCTCATATTATGACTATATAATTGAATGAATTTTATTTACCAGATGATTCAGCAATAAGTAATAAATTAAAATATTAAATAATAAAAAATACTATAGAAATGTTAATGTCTAATAGTAATAATTTTAATAGTGTTAATACTAATAGTTATAGTGATATACTACCAAAACAATTTCTCACTTATATAGACTACGAATTAAGTTGTTTTGAAAAAATTACAAATAAAAAATTTTTCTTTAATTTATTGAAAAATAACAAGTTTGAATTAAATGTATATGAATCAAAAG
>JANWKP010000373.1 GCA_025451315.1 Nitrososphaerales archaeon
ATCGAAGATAGAACCTTCTTTAGTTTTTTATCTACCTTCCAACATTCTTCATCGACATTATCATAAAGGTCTAATAATGACGAGTTCTCAACGGACATTTTCCATTACTTTTTTGGGTATTGCACTTAATATATCATATATAAAATATAGTTTATGAAATCAATGTCTATTATAGAAAATAATAATAGTAAGGAATACAGAAAGGTCCAGGGACTGGTCGGAGAATCGTCTTTTTCAATTGTTCTTCCAAAGTCCTACGCAATCGACCTCGGAATTAGTAAAGGTGAATTTGTAAAGGTATCATATATCGACAAGAAAATGATTATTGAAAAGGCTTAAACAAGGAGTAACAAAGATTGAAAAAATACTTAATTCAAATCCAAGATGATCCTGAGTCCCTCAACCAGGATAGGATCAAATTGAATCTCAAGGATGATTATCCTATGATACTTGGACAATTACACAAATATAAGTTTAAGGAAGAATTCTCATATTCATCCTCAGTTACACCTACATTTTCAAAGAGCAATAAATGGAGAGAATCTGAAGATAGTCAATTCTATATAACTAGATGTTTACAGAATAACGATTTGTCTTGTTGTAACACTACAAAGGATTATTGTAAAATAAAATGACTGAAATAAATATTCCCATTAACTTAGAATTAAGAAGAAGAGGAATCCATGTCATTTCCATAACCAATTTCGATTGTTCAAAAGTCTTATATGTTACAATCGAAAGCTTCGATGGTACAATTGTCTTCGCGCGTTATGATATTTTTGATGCTTTTGTCAAGGAATCCGAGTCTCAAATACTCGCCCATCCTTCTTGTTTTCCTGCAGAAGATATTGAAGTACTCCAAGATTTCTTGATAACCAATCGAAAAGTGATTGAAGAAACAGCAAAGGATCTTAGAGAATAAAATGGATATTCCTATCCCACAAAATCTTCAACACTTTATAACCTCGCTATCGTATCATCCTGCCAAGTTAATCAAAATCAGATTCTCTGTAGAATATGGAAATAGAGAGATAGTTTCTCCCTTTATTCTAAAGGATCCATCCACTTCGCTAAGAAGATTAGAGACAAAAGTAAAGGAGACTGTTGGTTTGTCAACAAGCGAATACAATATTTTGGAGGATTTTATATGTTCTAATATAACAGAACATGACTTAGAGGAGACAAAACAGTCTGGTAAGCCCAAAGAAAAGAGAGAATTGACAGTCAACAAATATTCTAAAAATAGGAAAAGCCGTTTATATGAGGCAATAATTTTGGATGGTGAGCCTACATTCCTTACAATAGAAGAGGGAGGAAAAGTGGTATTTCAACCCTCTATTGAGGAAAAAACTAGGGTATTGTGTCCACCCTCACTAGAAGAATACCTCCATGAACCCTATGAATTCCAGTCAGAAGATGAAATAAACAAGTTCGTAGAGGCGGCAAACAACGAAACTAATTTTTCATTATATCAGAAAGGCAAGTCAATTGTTTCAAAATACATTGATCAAGAGTCTCATGTAATACAGATACTTACCACAGATATACTCTTTTCCTATTTTCAAGATAGATTCCCTACTGTTCATTATTTAGGTATTTTTGGAGACAATAACTCTGGTAAGAGTAGTATGGGTGACGTTTTTAAAGCTTTAGTCTATAGGACGCTAAATACTACCGACCCAAGTCCAGCCAACATATTTCGATCCCTTGGTCCTGTGGAACCCGGTCAGATAACACTAGTATTAGATGAAGCAGAAAAAATAGATCAATCGCATGAAATGATGACGATACTAAAAACAGGATATGACTATAGGAAAACGGTTTCAAAGGTAAATGATTTTACTCGCAAATCAGAGAGATTCTTTACATATTGTCAAAAATTAATTATTGGCGAACGTGCACCCAGTCCAATTTTAGCCAAGGGATTAAACGACAGGTTGTTATCAGATATCGTTTACTATGGGACCCCTAATCACGATATAAAGGAGATACTAAATACAACGGATTCCAGTCATCAAGAGTTCCAGTCATTATTTAGAGAAATTAAGCAATTTAGAAATCTTTTGTTTGTTTATAGGTTAATTCATTACAAGGATCTCATTCAAAATTTTGATATGGGAATAACAGCGAGAAAAAAAGAACTCGTCAAGCCTTATCTGCAATTATTTTCAAATATAAACTCTGAACAAGATAGACAAATATTCCAAGAGATTAGAAATACATTTGAGATATTTCTAAAAATAAAATCGGACAAGAAAGACTTTACAATAGAAGCAGCATTGGTTCCCATTATAATAGAACTAATGGTACAATCTAAAAGCAACAAAATAAAATTTTCTAATTTTTGGGATAGGCTTCGATCTGTTATTCCGGGACATTTTGATGAAAAAAGACCTAATGAATATCATACAGAAGACTTTGGTGTTATTTATAGAAACTCTATATCCCATACATTGCAAAAATTAGGTGTCGGAACTAAACGCCATAATAGTTTCGTCGAATTGATCTTTAATTTCAAAAAAATAATGAAGATTGCAAGTCAATATAATGTCTCGGTTCAAACTTCATTATAGATCATACCGGTGAACGCAGTGAACGGAGTGAACGCTCTATAGACTCCCTAGTCAAAAATATTTCCACTGTAGAGGAAAAACAGATCAATAATAGTGCGAAAGGAGCAACTATATGTAATGAAAACGGCTTAAATGACGAAAAGGATGATCTAAAAGATATATTTGTGAAGACAAGTGAAGATAATATAGATAACCCTCCTTACGTAGTGCCTTCACAGCATACACAGCATTCACCTATAGAGGACGAACAAGATTTAACAAATTCTAGCCTCTATAGAATAGGAAAAACTGACATTTGGGGTTGTGAAAAATGCAATTTAAGAGATGATAAATGGTTTATGCAACAACATCCTTGTCGCGGATCATAATCATTCATTCTAGATAAACGGAAAGAACAATCTATGAATATTGAAGATGATATCGATTTTCTCCTATCTCATTTTGATCAAGCATCGCTATTTCCTAGGAGAATGATGACCAAAACGTCAAATTATCAGTTTTCCATCAACTCTAAAGATGAATTAATTAGAGAATGTATAGGTTCTTGAGTTAATAGACTGCAGAATCAATGCCTATCCTGAATTCACTAAGTGGAATAAATACGAAATAATACGCTATCCACCTAACTTTATTTTCATCGATCTTGATTTGTCAAATTTCTCAAAGTGTAAAAATCCAAGGAAAATGCTTGACAAAGTATTACAAAAGACGTTATATAAAATATCTATAACCTTCTCTCAGGAGCACTCACAGCACTCACAGCGTTCACCTCGAGAAGAAATTCAGCAACCAAATGATGACATTATAAATGAAGTCAAGCCGACTGTTTTATGGTCTGGAAATGGATATCATATTTATCTACCCATTCAAGCCTTGATCTTGGACGACTTTGATCCATTCTCAAAAGACAAATTTCCTAGCCTCTTTTCCCCTTATAACGGTAAATACAGTGATTATTCAGTATCAGAGGTTTTTCTACTATTTGCAAAACTATATCTCACTGAAGGAAAAGCTGATCCACAGCATAGGCCAAAATATAAAGCATGTTTGATAAGAATTCCTAATACATATAATTCGAAATGCCTGGACAAGGGACTAAACTCTGAAGAATCTAAGGTCAATGTAATTCAAAAATGGAATGGCTTTCGTCCACCAATTCAACTCTTGACCAAGGAATTTAGAAGATGCTTAATTCAAGAAGAAATCAACCAAAAAATACAAAAGAAGAGGCAAAATGTAATTACTAATAAATTTTACAACCATAATATTTCGGAGATAAAATGGATAGAAAAGTTATTGCAAACTGGAATTTCTGATGGAAGGAAAGAAACACTCAGACTTATCCTGGGACCATATTTAGCCAAGAGAAAAAATAATACGGAAGTATTTAGAATTCTACAAGAATGGTTAGACAAATGCAATAAACTCCAGCCATTGGATAGAGACTTTGATCCGAGTCAAAAAATTCAAAGTGCAAAGAGAAATCCCCATGGCTTTACTAATCTTATGAACTTGAAAGCAAAGTATAGATGGCTATTTAATGAGATTAATATCAATAAAGATAATTAAGTCACTCAATTTGTCATGCCTCTAGTAGAAATTCACTAGTCACTCCCTCCACGGCCTTTAGGGACTTTAATATTCGCTGTTTAACTTTTATTACAATAATGTTACCATATCTTATCATATCCTCTTACAGATACTGAAATCCCTTTTTGATGCTTGATTCATACAGATCATGGTCGTCATAACCTGGGTCTGCTATCATAAAATGTAATTTTTTTATGATTTCTGAAGAAAGACCGGACGCCGACATCAGATCCGGATAAACATGATTATCCGGTACATTGACCGTAGTAACATCTGCTACCAGAGGTACAATTGTAGAAGAAGGATCCGTATTACATACCAGATGAAGTTTGTATCCGAATATCCATCCTTTAGTATGACTAAAACCCATCTGGCATCCGTATCAATTCCTGAACGAGGTATTATTCCTTCTTTCATCGAGATGATGGGTGCCAAACTTTACCTTCTGATCTTAGTATGGTACTGTCTATTGCAAGGATGTGAGGCTTGACAATGTCCTGTGAAACAAACAGATTTCCCATTGTTGCGATTCTTTCTCTAATATCCGTAGAGATGGTCTTTAAGCGTCTATCAAATGTACGCCTGCTTTGTAGTCGTAAAACGGACAATCCACCACATGCTCTCTTATAGAAAGAAAATGATTCAGTGACCTGTTTGAATCAAGTTGAAACCATATACGGACTATAAAGCATCTAAGAATGATGGTGGGTGAATTTACAAAAGGCCTACCCCTACGATGACTACTGATTGGACTGATATTGTCATATGACCAATCAAACAACCTTATGTACAAAATGCTAATTAGAATGGATGATAAACAATTTATTGCTAGTCTTTTGGTCAGTATCTGTTTCAACCAAAATATGATGCTACATTGGACTAGCTTTATTTGTTATGAATTTTGACCCGGGCTCAAATAATTAGAGAAAATATCGTAGTAACCGTAGTATCGTCGTAATGTGACTTAGATGAAAAGTAAAATTAACCTAGGCGATAAATCATAATAACTATTATACGACGATAACTATGATATATTCAGCATTTTAGACATTACGGTTATTAAGTGAACTATTTGTCCAATCAATTACTAATTAAATTTTTCCCTAATTATTATGGGATTTGGTAAATCTTCAATTCAAACCTGTTTATTGTTTTGGTTTGAGTATTATTTTGCATCCTCCAGATCCATCCATAGAAACTATGAGTGAGGTGATTCCAGAGGACTTTGCCACTCCGCTTATGTTTAGCTCAATTGAGTCAATCTTGTATCCCTGGAACCTCTCCATTAGCTTGTCTAACCTGATTTTTTACATAAGTTGATCAATTACGCCTGCTTCCTGCAAGCCTTCCTCAATTCCTCTTTTTGGAAAAACTAACTCAATATATCCATCCATCGTATGATAAAAGCATCACAAAGAACGATACAATATTTAAGAACGAATTAAAGTCTTTCATTATTTTTCATATAGGAAGACAATGTGTAAATTAAACCTATATAAAAGTGACCCAATCCATGTGTCGATTTTTACAACAAGATAGGTACCCCTTAACCATTCAGAACACTTATATCCATCACTTATAACACCTATCTATGACCACTATTAAACGAATTACTGATTTGATAGATTATACTTCAGTTCTTCCTTATGCAAGCGAAATTTTCGGTGTTTATCAACCCCTTATAGGGTGGAAATCCAAAAGAATATTGAATAGAATAAAACATGGAATTAAAAATGACCATAATTCTCTTATAAGTAATCTCTCCAAATATTATAAACCGATTTCAAAAATTAGCTTTAACTCTGACATGGTTCCCCATATTGAGGAATTAGCCCCGGCTGGTACAATCTCTACAGTGGTCTCTCCACAAAATGATAGTATTCTTCTAAATGAATTATCACATCTATTAGTCAATAATACTATTCCTGAAGGAGAGCAGTGGAAAAAT
>JANWKP010000374.1 GCA_025451315.1 Nitrososphaerales archaeon
ATCTGGACTGGTAAACTACAGAATGATGAACATCTGATAATTACATAGATATACGGTGGTTAGAAAATATGATTAAATATTGCTAATTATGCAATAGATCTACTATATTGCGCATAGTATTTTTGATTATGTGATTTTTGTATTATAGGACCTAATAGAATATGTTTATATCTACAAAGATATCTTTTATTGTATGGTTGTTTTATACGCGAAATCAATTGTTGTTTTGACTGCTCTTTTTTTAATTTTGGTTTCCTTGAATATTTACAGTTTTAAAGTCATATCTTTTGTATTCTCTTATAATATATCACATATGGACGATGTTAATTCCTTTAAAGGTAATGATACCAAAATTATTAATAGATATTTTGATAATACTACATCTGAACAAATTAACAAAAATACTGCTACTGATACTACTAATGTTTCTGGTTCTGTTACTAAATCAAATGATAATATGTCTCCTTCTCAAAATGATTCTGATGGAATAAAAATGTCTACTTGTGATCTTTCCTGTAATATGACAAACTCAAACACACAAAGATATATAGATGAACTTAGTAACAGCTCTCCAGACGAAATATATACATATCCTATAAATGATTTGGAACCTTCCATTGTGGTTCAAGTGTTAAACGGTCTTTCTGTAGATAATCTTTACAAGGTTCTGCATGGGCTTTATCAAGATGATTTAAAAACCCTATTAACAATTACTCTTACAAAATCACAAGCAGATCAAGTATTAAATAAATTGTCGTTGGACAAGAAGAATGAAATTCTTGCCTTAAGAAAATAAGATTATTTTAGTCTTTTTTATCCTTTGAATTTCTTTCCTTTATTTTAGTATATAGAAATGGAGCTAGACCTGCGATAATACCATAAAAAAATAGAAGAGAGCCACCGAGTTTATCCCAGACCGCACTTATTCTATCCAGAACACTCAAAGGTTCCTTTACATTTATGGTAAAGGATGATTGTGTAATTATATTCTGGCTTTTATATTGCGAAACAGGTATCAACAACTGATTGGATATATTTTGATTTTTTTTAACAGAAAAATGTTCTAATAGATTCTCTTGGGGGAAACTTGAATTTGCAAAAATAAATAGTGTGTATGGATGTACAGTCGCATTGTTACTTGCTGCTATGGACAGAGGTATGGAGGAAATTCCATAGGATGGCATTCTTACCTTTTCAAATTTTATATGTGTTTGAATGTCTCTGTCTATCTTACTTGCAGAAAGCATCATAGTTGGCTCAAAACCATCTGTAGAGTTTATTATTAGCTCAATAGTTTTGTTTTCGCCTGGCCTTAATTCAATTTCTGCAGGAATTGTCTTTATATTTATTTTTAGAGGGGGGATGGCAACAGTCCTTGTAAAATCTGTTAAAAGGCTGCTATTGTATTGCTTCTTACTTTCAGCAAAAAATGTCACCTTGTATTTTTGAGGGTATTGCAATAAGCTTAAATTCAGTGGCAATACTACATAGTCTCTCTTTTTTTCAAAAAATCCTGTATAGTTTTTATTGATTTGTAGTGTTTTATTATCTCCTGATGGGGACAATTTTTCTATCTTTTGAATCCAGGAGTGTGTGCTGTTTTGCCATCCTATTTGATAAAGATAGTCTTGTCCTCCAAACCCTGTGTTGTTGTCAAAATCTGAATCAATAAGCATACCATAGTTTATGCTATTGTATTTTAGTGGATATTCTTTGAATGGAAAATATAACCAAAGTGTAGCATTAAACGAGTTACCATCACTAAAATAGTCTACGTATTCTATGTCCGTTGAATATTCTCCTTTTTTATCGTTCTGTTTGCTGCTCATGTTTATCCAGTCCTTTGTTGGATCCGATATTTCCTGGTTAGAGAACTGTGGGGACTTTACAAGGCCATATGCCGGGTGCATGAATGTTATTATTGTTAGAGTGATTGTTAAGATGATAATATTTACAAAAATTATTATTATTGTTGATTGTGAGTAAAATCTATTATTGTTTCTGTTTGTTATTTTTTTTAATGATAATAATATTTCATAAACTGACTTGATAGTATACAAATTTCGTTTCATAATTATACCTTTGTTTTGAAATTATTTTTTTATTTTAATATATCCTATCTCTACCATCATCACCCCCAATTCCTTTGTACTGAAAAGAGTTGAGCATTTTGTTGGCAAGAGACATGTACTTTATATAGTTATCAGGATTAGCAATATAATTGAAGATATACATATAGTTACCAAAGATCGTAGTCAGATATCTTTGTTCCGTTGGACTTTTGTTAGATGGATTAAAGTATTTAAACTCTATATTGTATGCGGGTATATCCTTAAATGTTGTCAAACCCTTGTTTACTAGAATAAAGTTGGGTAACATATGACTCAATACCTCTAACTGACTGTTTTGTGAATTAATAATGTCTTTTAATGTAAAATTTTTAACTCCTGATTGATTCATCACAATTGGAGGAATTGCATCAAAGCTTCCTATTATCTTGTCTTTAAAGTATGGAGATATTAAGAGGTTAACCTCATTTCCTTGGTTTGAAGACAGCACTGCTTGCTCATTTAACACAAACGTCTGACCTATTGTGTTTGAATTACTGTTTTCATTAGAAAACGGTTCTTGTCCTATGTAATAAGGATATTCTATCTGGTAATTATACTTTGGGTCAGTATAGTTTTCAAACACTAATGCTGTACCTTGTTTGGATATTGAGCTAAAACCTTGTGTTTCGTTAATTGACTCTGTCTTGATTATGTGAATGTTGCCACTTTTATTATCATATGGTCTAAATGACTCTATTATTTTGTTAACTGTGGGCAGATATGAGTAAAACTGTGAACTATAAGTACTAAAGTCTATAATGTACATACGCTTGTCCATCAGTATAGATATCATTTGTTCGATTCTTGGTTCCTTTACTATTCCCATCTGTATTTCTGGTATTGATATATACTCGAATGTGAATTTAAAGGCGTCACTGCTATTTGGTACTGATATGGGAGCAGCTTCTAACATTTTTAGATTACCTGCCATTGATCTTTTCTGATTGTCTGTTTTGTTTAAAAAATTAAAAAGAGATTTTGACGAATCCTTAAAAGGCCAATCATTTGATGATATTGAGATAGATGTAGGCATATTTCCTGATTCGGACTTTGGTATCGGTGGAAAAAGACTTATTACTGTTGGATCAACCAAAAGGTCGTCTGCAAAGATGTTGGCCATACTGCTATTGTCATATACATATTCAACCTGTTCTGTCCAGTTGGCTGGGTGGCTTAACACAAATCCGAATGTCGGATTGGCATATGTTGTGTTTGTTGTGGTAGTAGTAGTTGCATTTCCAAAAACTTGACTAGTTTTAAAGTTATTATGATCATCATTGCCATTGCCATTGCTTTTTCCTTCTATGTTTGCTGTAAAACCAAACTCTAAGTTTCTTGGTATGATGACTGTTTTCTGACCTGAGGCTTCAGATGGGCCATTAAAATAATACCATCTACTTTTATCGCAATTATCTGAATAATCACAAAATATGAAACTTAATGCATGAGGAAAAGTCATATTTGCGTAAAGGGGATGAATCATTTGGGGGTTGTTTACTATTAGTGGTCCATCCTCAAAATCTGTTGAATTAACGACACCCTCCTCTATTATGCTTTTAACAGCTTCGTATGTTGCCCTTGCAGGTAGACCCTTAAAATATATTTTATCACCAGCATTTAAGCCAATTTTTCCCTTTGGAATTGTTTTTGATGGATCAACCTCTGGATTTGCACCAAGGAAAATGAATTTGCCATTTCCATCAATTTCGTATATTAGTGATAAGTTTAAATCTTTGCCAACATTTTTGTTACCCTTATTGTAATTGTTATCATCATTGGAACTTGTTTTATTATGTTCTAATCTAATAGGTATAAATACAAACTGTTTGTCTTTGTCTATTCCAAGTCTCATTGAAACAGGTATGCATTTGCTCTCGTTACATATCTCTAAAATTTTATGATCCTTGTATTGCAGATAATTTTCTTTGCTAAGAACAGAAGGATTCATGCTTTGAAGATATGTAAAATCATGACCTTTGGATGAATTAGTAATGATTTTAGAGTAAATGCTTGCAATATCTGATCCTAAAATGTGAACATTTATGGTATTACCCTCCCTTATTGATTTGATTATTGGATGTTGGTCGTCTGCTGTTATCATTGATTTTTGAATATTCAATAAATTTAGCCACTGTGGATTAATTACATTCAATTCAGATGTATTGCTATATTCATTTTTTGTCAGCGGCATATAGACAGAAAGACCATGAGCATAGGGCCTTGCATCTCCCTTAAAGGAATAGATTACTGATGAATTGATATCCTTATTAATCTCGTTTATTTTTTCTTTTAGAGCAGGAAAAGATGTTTGGATATTTGAAAAAAGATCATACAAGTCTACAAAGCCTGAACTTCCTCTAGCAGTTTGTCCATAATTTTCTGTTATGGATATAGCTTTTGATAGATTGATTGCAGGACCTTTATCGTTGATTAATGAAGAAATCTGAATGACCGTGTTTTCTATTTCATTTAGCAGTATTGGTAGTCTTGAGAGATCTATAACTGACAAAGTTATATCGCTGTTTTTAACAGATTTGTCTGAAATTGAAAAGCTCGTAGATTGGTTAACAAATGAATCTACTATTAGTTTTGCAAAAGATTGAGCAGTTGTTTTGGGATTTGTGGTCAAGTAACTTATTATAGATTTGTAATCCCATCCCCAGTTGGGTTCTACCTCCTCTGAAGATACCATCAATTTTGTATAGCTTTGTAGATGGGATGCTACCTCTAGAGAAGACATTACACATGCGTCGAACCCTATTATATCAAATGTTGTATTGGTATATGATTTGGCTGTTTCAAAGGCTTTTTTTAATTCTGTTAGATTTAATCCATCATCATGATGTAGTATGTCTTTGCCAAAACCATTTAACCCGCTTCCATGATCCCATAGAATTATGGAATATTTCTTTGCGGGAAATTCTTTTATTCCCCATTTTATAAAATCTGAAAGCGATTTAGGGTCTCCCGTATTTAATTTGCCCATGTTCATTAGGGTGTTTATGGTGCTATTCGCGATCTTGTGTCTCTGAACGGTGTCAAAATCAATAAACCTATTTCCATCAATATTGCCACCGCCACCTCCTGTTTGAACAATAATGTTTGTATTTGGGTTTTGTTGTGCAGCTTTCATTTCTGCCAAATCTTTTGTGGCTGCATAAGAAGTTGACTCTAAATCTGAACCAATCATGTATACAAGCAGCGTATAGTCTGATTTGGTATTGTTGGATATTGTTGAATAAAAATTGGTGTCATTTGTTGCCTTTGGTTCTATTGAAAAAGATAAAAATGCATTTGAATTATGATATATATAAAAAGAAAAACCTAATAAGAAAATATAAAGTAGACTGTATGATATGTAAATACCATGTTTTCGTGATTCCATTTATTGTAGCTGTTAAACAATATACTTAAAAAGTTATTGGGCAACAGAACATATAGGATTTTTGGTTTATTTTTGATTGCCTTGATAATTGTTTTTAAAATTTCTGCTGAGAATAAAAGCTTAAAAAATATTCTATTCAGGATATAAATGATGAATTACCAATAGATCGTGATACTGCTTCAAAGCATCTAAGTATTCTAGTGGCTGCGGGATTTTTAGACGTTGTTAACATAGAAAAAAAAGTTATTTTTATATAAAACATAGGTAAAAGAAAGATTTTTGCTAGAATTGCAAGTTCTTAAACAGAAGTTAACATCAACATCGATTAGATTCAATGCTCCTAACATTGAGAGATTGTGCGAGGTCTTGTCGGATTTAAAACAGGAAATAAGAGAAGATTGATGAAAGCTAAATTTTCAGATATATTGAGTAATCAATCTCGAATATCTTATAATATGTTGAATCTATTATTTGAAGATGCTGAAGGTACAGGCACAGCGTAGTCGAATCCATCTACCAATTTGACGTTTTTTAATTTCGATGTCCTGGTAACGATACCTTTTATCCTCTAATAGAAAATAATGTAGATTCATTTAAATAAGCTTTTCGCATAATTAAAATTCCATATAACAATTCCCTTTCTACATTAGTGGATAAGGTGTTGAATGATCCAAAAGAAAACCTAGATGATTTTGAATTAATTTATTCAAATCAAAGCAGTACCAAGAATTTAAGAACACATACTATTGAATATAAATACATGGACAACCGATTTGGCTCTTTCCATAGACCAATATTCTAACAGTAATGATGGATCTGCTTATATCTCAGGATTTCTAGCAGAAGGCTCTGTTCACTTAAGGTTGATAATTTCCTTATTATGAAAATCAACAAATAGATTCAACCAGTTCCGCACATGCTTTAGTTTACATTTCTTAATCCTACATGGAAAGTAATCATCAAATCCTTCAGTTCTATCCTTGACATACTGCATGGTTCTCTCAATCAGGCTTTTCTCATATGAGGAATGAATGTGATGTTTGAGTCCCAGGAATCTACACGCCAATAGGTACCATGTACCACCATCAGTAGAAACTGGATGTTTTCCATGACTATTGATGAGACCTGCTAAAAGCCTCTCGGCTACAAACATGTTTCTCTCTTTGGATATAGATAGTGCGAGAATCTGCTTATTTTCTGATTCGATAGCAATCCATAGCCAGATGTATTCTGAGCCAACCTTTAAAATGGTTTCATCAACAACATATTCTGAAATTCTCTTTCTTTTGGACAATAACTTTAGAGGATGATATGCCTGAATCCAATTCCAAATCGATACATGATTCCGTTTGATAAAACAAGATAGTCTCTCAGAGGTTCTTCTTAATGACAAACCTGAAAAGTACAAATACAAACCATAGCAAACATATTCCGAAGGTGTTCTGTTTCTGATGTTCATGGAAGAGATCGGGCATCTTCGAGCTATAGGCTTATCGTTAAATGAACAGAGCCAACGATAACAAATAAACCTAAAAATCATATCGAAGACAGCATACAATCTATCCAGCTTATGGAGCTTGAGTCTCTTTTGATTTAATGTAAGTTGTAAAAAAACATAAAATCATTGCCCATATTACCTATATAATGAATCAATTTACGATGATGTTGAACAGGCTGCTTTAACATTTATTTTTCCAATAAATTATGAATTAAATAATTTATGATCGATAATGGATGTCAAGTTAGAATTTCATTTGCAAATTTTATCGTAAAGGCTATAAGAGCACTATCTATAACTTTGATTACCATAGATCTCTATAAAAACATAATGCAACGTAAACGAAAATTAAACAATTTAATAAATTGACAGATCCCATGTACCTCATGGATTCGAAGCCCACCGGGCCCATTAATCAAATCTAATTCAAGGTAAAACATATTATCGTCAAATTGTATTAGGATGCTACTGCCGCAAGGAACCTAATCCCCAGATACGAAATTGTATAATTTAATCTTCTAAAATAGTTATATTGTAAAAATTAAAGCCTATATTTAACAAAATTTTGTCAAGGCAACAAAACTATGGAATTTATTTTTTGTTAAAGAATTCTAGAGATTTAGTAGCGTAGTTACGAACCCCTATATCTTGATCATTCTTTAATATATCTAATACTTTCTTGACCGGTTCCAAATCTTCTAGGAAATATAGATAAAGGCTTCTAAGAATTAGACATCATATCTAAAAT
>JANWKP010000375.1 GCA_025451315.1 Nitrososphaerales archaeon
CGAATGGATGAAAATAGTAAAGAAATATCAGCTAAAATGGAAGAATGAGAACTACAATTCACTAAATACGTTTAAGAACATATTTGAAATTGAAGAAGGAAGTGAACAAAGTCTTCCAAAAATGATTATGTGGATAAAGACAAGCATTTCCGTACTACCAAAGGAAGTCAGCAATATCTTACTATTCAATACGCTAACAGGATTAAGGCCAGAAGAAGCACAAAAAGCCATTCATCTTATCAAGACAAAAAGAGACGAATATGTCAATAATGTCAAAGGATTACTTTTACACTATCTATATCCAACTATATTTTTCAGGACAACTAAAAAGTGCTACATATCTATAATAAACAAGAACATTTTAGATTTGGTGCAATCTATCGAACTAAGAGATTCGTACTATTATACAGTGAGAAGTGCTTTTGATAAAAGTAGATTGAAAATGAACATGTACTTCTGTCGGAAGGTCTTTGCTACTTATCTTCGCAACAAAGGAATAGAACCAGAGATTATTGATTTATTGCAAGGAAGAATAAGTAGTTCGGTATTTGTTAATCACTACTATCGACCTGACATCAACGAAATAATCACCAAAAGGATTAGGCCAGTATTGGATAAGTTAAGAAATGAACTGATTCAGTAAATTCTATTAATTATGGTATTATAAACTAAGTCTTTAATAACAGCTTTGCAGGATATTTGTCATGAAAAGCATTAACCAAATGGTTTTGCTTACTGTAATCATGGGATTAGTGGTAGGATTGATATATGGCCCAATTTCTGTTAAACCAATATTTGCCGCACCACCTGACCCGTGCATTGAGCATCCCTACCCCTGGGGATGTCAAGATAGAACATGCGAAAATAGTCCGGAGTCAAACACCATTTCTTGTTGCTGGAGGGATAATGCGAATGGCGGAAGGAATGTCTGTCAGGTTTGCGATATTGATGATAATGGTGATATCGGGAATTGTGGAGAGGTGACGTCTAAAGGCATGCCGAATGACAACGTTATCGCACCACCTCCTTCAGGAAAAGCACCACCACCTTCAACAGAAAAGTGTCCTGATAACTCAGCAGTAGACCAGAATGGTAATTGTACTCCTACTACTCAATTACCTGGTGATACTAGTGACAATAAACCTAAATTTCCAAGAGGTGATATTTTAGGAGAACTACAAACAAACCAAGGAACACAATCTCCATCCTGATTTAGAAACGTTAGTATTAAATAAACAACTATTTATCTTTTTTTCTGACAAATTTGAGCTTCAATTCGCTCATGCAATTCAATTTGTAGATGAGTATAGGGCTCGCTGTGTGAAAAAGATTTTATAATATTGTAAGATTTAATCAACTATAAGTACAATTACATGCATACAATAAATCTAAGTGGTTATGTACCCTCCGTTTCAACTGCCTCAAACTCATAAAACCAAACTAGGTAGAACAAAGATAGGTACATCACTAGGGGGTGATGGCTTATAGACCTCTTCACCTGGCTTGAAAAGCAGGACCTAAGACATGTTTTTGGGACGCTTTATAAAGTGATCAAAGTTGGCGCTACGATCGCTAGTATTATAGCAGCGTTGCATGTTCTTGGATTCTTCTAACTATCTTTTATTCTACCTTGAAGGATTATGAACATAAAACGTATTAAGTTTTTATTTTACCTGAAGGCTATAATCTCAGATTTCATAAGTACAAAAGGTGCCTGTTGCATAGTAGCCCAAATTTTATACCAACTAATACATAAGAACTAAGGCTTCTTGATTACATTATATTTTACTAATAGAATATACAATTCAGGCAGTTGATTTTTCAATTTTTCTCTGGATGACGGTAGGAATGGTCCAACACTTCTTAACCTACTGTTACCCTCTCTTCGGGGATTAAAATCCAACTTTCTTAGTTTATCACACTTTTCTAATCGGTTCTTATTTTATGGCTGCCCCTTTTAAGGGGCAGCGCCATGATTAGTAAGAAAACAAAGCCAGTGCTCAATGAGTTGATGAAAGAATTAGTGGGGTAGGGCACAATAAGCATTAGACACTATTCCTTTTTCAACCCAGACATATTTAGTGAGAGCTCCATAGGTGAAATATTTTTGTAGCAATACTATAAAAGAGACATAGTTTGAATATCCTTATTCCATTATAGGTTCCATAAATTTGACAAAAACATCCCTTGTTCCCTCAAGTACTCTCATTCTTTTACCATTGACATACTTGTTTGAATACTCAAAACCCAATTGTGCACCAAGATCTTTTAGGGAAGATAAATTCTCGATGCTCTGATTTTTTTTAAGTTCCTTCATTATATCAACTGTTATTATTATCTTGCTGTCTTTGGTTTGAGAAATAAATGGTACAAGCATGTTTTTTAGACAATAATGTAACTTATCCGTCATTTCCAAATCTTTGCTTGGATGTATAGAGGGTTCACCAAACTGTCTATTCCTATTAAACGCTTCATTTACTGTGCTTAGCAAAAAGGCTCTCAGCTCAAAGACCATTTTTTCAGAGCTTTCATCAACGGCATCCCTTTGCTCCTCAAAAAAATCTAACCAAGATGGAGCTTCCTTTCCTACCAACCTCCAAAAGCTGATGAGTATATTTTTTGAGATATCTGTCCATTCCTTAGTAACAAGGATTGATGGATCGTCTATGATATAAGAGGCAGTATAATCACCTAATATTGAGAGACAGTCCTTGTTCTCTGCCATGAGTTTTTTGAATTCCTCTTGCCCTTCCTTTTCTTTTTTTTCCTCCTCAGGAAAATGTATAGATATAAACCTCCTGTTATATGAGCCATCATTTGGTGGAGAGTAATTTGAGGTCAGGATCATGGAGCTAAGAGCCGCAATCTCTTGATAGTTCTTACCCTCGAAGTATTTACCTCTACAGGTAATACTTTCCACTGAATGTTTAATTGTCTCAATTATGGACACTTGCTTGCCACTGTAATTGTTTGTAGAAAGTGATCCCACCTCATTTACCAAAATGGGATATGTATCTTTACTTATGGTATGCCCGAACCGGGCTACACTGTCTATGTTATTAAAACCTATTGACTTTACTCTTTTGTCTTGGTTCCAAATATGTAGTACAAGTTGTCCTATAGTCGTCTTTCCTGTTTGACCACAACCATACAGCTGAAGCCAAGGAAGCCAGCTATCTGAAGCAAATTTTATACTAAAGCTAAATGGAGCAATTAATCCCCATTTTAAAACAGTCGGAAAGATGTTTTTGTTTTTCCACCCTTTGGTGGCCAAGTAATCGAGAAAATCTATACATCTTATTACCTTGTTCTTGTCTGGTTGGGAATCCAATTTTTGAGTAGGCTTTACCATCTTTAGGTTCCCGCCTAAAAAGTAGTAGCCAGGTGTTATAATATCGTCATGTGTTTCAACTAATTTTCTTTCTTTAAAAGCATTGATAATACATGACAAAGCGTCCTTTGCGTTTCTCCTATTTATTACCAAATGTCTGTTTTCCAACTCTTTTAGGATCATCTCAGTGTCATCATATGGTCCGATATCAATCTCTTCATCAGCTGATGAAGATTCGAAGATAATTTTAGTTCTTTCTGTCTTAGTATTCACCAGTGGATTATTCTTGTAAATATTTATTTTTTTTGGATAAGCATCTATTATAATTTCAGTAAATTGGGGGATATACGATGGTTCTTTTTTGTTCTCCTTGTTTATGTTTTTCATATAATACTGTCCAATTCTTTTGCGATAAGAATCTGAGTAATAATACACCTCCGGAGAGTCCCTTATCTTTTTTGAAATAAAATTAGTTCCGTTAACTAAATCTTGTGATACAGAAGGATCCTTCTCAACATATCCTATTGCACACTTTAATTGATCATTAAACTTCTTATCCCCTAATGGGGGTTTACAGTGATATTGATTCCACGAATAAAAGTATCCTTTTAGGTCTTTATACGACCTGTCTTTGTTCCTCCTCATGTAGGACGTCATATATCTAAGAATACTCGTTGATCTGCTTCCTTCGTATGCGATAAAATCCTCTTTATAAAGGTCGTCTATAGGGATTTTTCCTCCAGTAGTTTTATTTCCCGTATCATCATATTTTTCATAAATCTGAGCCAGACTTTTCTCCAGAATTTCTGTTTGATCAAGATCCAAGCAGGCAGGCGATCTAGTTCCTATGATTTGATATCGGTACCCATTCTTGTGAATAGAAGGTGAGCAGACAACGTATGCTTTTCCCTCGGATTTAACCTCTACAATAGGAATGCTTAACTCTTTTGTTTTTGAGCCCGCGATCCCTGCCCTATTTTTCAACGGCTTTTCCACTATAAGGTATATATGTGCTTTTTCCCTGTTGTCTAAATGTTGCTCAATTATGGTATAATGCGACAAATCCTCAAGGGTCTTCCCGGGGAAACAATTCTCTAAAAATTCGTCAATTCCATGTTGATTGTCGCAGTCTATACAGATTAAATATTTACCTTCATTAGCACCTCGCCATATTTTTCCAGTAATTACTGCCATTCCACTATCAAACAAGCCTCCCTTTATCCAAGAATTGTGTTGTTCATCTGAATTTGGTGAATCTTGGAATGGCTTCCAAGCTTGTATGTTTGGTTGTTTGATTTTGGAAACTGCGGGTATAACATTTACTCCAATCTCTTGATGCCAAAAGTTAGCCCCTGCAATCATATCTATGGCCGAGTCCCGTGGAGTAATATTTTCTAGTACTTCGTTATGATTAGGCCATGAATTTTCATTCGCTTTTAAAGGCTTAGGCGATACTATACTTTCAGAGAAGGAAGTCCTCATAAACTACCTCTTTGCAACAGGTAACGCACCATTAGAGATCTATTGACCATCTTGCTCTTTCTCTTCCCTTTGTAACCAAATGTCGGCTAAATGAGGAGATCTTTTTATGAATACTGTAGACTTACAGCGTGAGCAGTTTGCACAATACAGGTTAGAACCTTTGTAATTCCATACATTTGAACATCTTTTACATTCAAGCGTTTGCATTTTTCCTTACATACATATATTAGTTTTACTTTATTAAAGCTATTTACTTTACAGTAAAAGTACACTAAACTACTGTTTTCGTAACTTTATTAGGTTAATACCACAATATAAACTAATAGTTACCTTAACCCTATAGATACCGCCGCCCCTTAAATGGCGGCTCAATAACAGTTCAAATACATCTTAGATCTTAGAGACAGAAAAAACCAGATGATCTCTAATATTTGCATGATGAATAAGTGACAATGAGCGGACTCATGATTTTTGACATATCAATTTTATCACACATAGCATGTAAACGAAGAATTAATGGTAAAGACGCCCGCTTAGCGGGCGGGAATAAAGATTCAAGAAAAGAGCGAGTGGAAAACGTTAATTGAGAATGTTACTTTGACACATGCAAAAAGGATTTAATCCTACCTTTCAAACTTAGTTGTTCTTCAATGGAACATTTACCTTTTATTCCTAACACTCCATTATCAATTATTGGTTTAAGTGCATCCTTGAATTTACCAATCATATCACCAAAATAAATCAAGTCTTTGTTTAATTCTTCAATTACTTTGATGATTTCTTTATATCTGGAAGAAATATCATTCCGTATATTTTCTATTTTTTCAGGAAATTGAATTGAATATATATTTCCATTTAAATCGATCAATGATTCGAGATGGTATAGTCTATATTGAATACTATCCGGGTTATCAATCCATTCGATTACGTCGTCGGCTTTTACCAAATAATAAAGGAATAAATCATATACTTTTTCCTCATCTTCTTTCTCTAATCCTATTTTGACTTCTAGATCATTAAGGTTTGAATCAATAAAATTATCGCATTTTTTATTAAAGTCATTTTGAAGGCTTACAAGTTCTGCATATATATCATAAATTTTCTTATACTTTTTATCCTTTAAATGAGACAAAGCCATTTCTTCGGCTGTTGCAAAATCTATAGACGAGTAGTTAGGACCTATCTCAAGTTTTAGTGTATTTTCAATATAAGCTAAATCATAATTTTGAATATCTATTGCACGTATTTGTAAAGGTGTAGGGTTTGAAGTTTCGAACCATTGTTGAAAGACATTTATTATATTCTTATGATGTATGTTTCTTTGTTCCTCTCTTTTCTTAGGGGATTCACTAAAAAACGGGTTATCGGGATAGCGAATATTGTTGCCAACACGGCTATTATTACCCCTACGATTATTTCTATTATATGTAGTGAAATTGTGTTCCATATTCCATCAAAATCTATAAATAATATTTCTTCTATCAAATGAGTTTAGATTTATGTTCTGATATTTATTCATAGCTTTTTATATAAACAACAGGTTAGCTATAGCTTTTTCTGTATCATCTGACGGTTCTTTACAATCTTAATACGAGTGTCAATATGACGATAAGTTGACAGAACTCTTTAGAATAATCTTTAAATAAAATATAGGTACTGATGCGTTTTGAAATAGTACTTAGTTAATATACTTTCAAAATAAAATTATTACCACTAACTTAAAATAGTAACATATCATATATTTTGATTTTTTTCTAATAGACTGATATTATATTGCTCCAATTCCTTTAGGGTTTCTTCAATCTCTCTTTCTAACTCAAACTTTTTAGAGTTCAGTTTTCCTATCTGCTCACAGATCTTTAACTCCTCTTCATCAAGCCTTGTTATTCTACCAGCCATTTCCGTAAATCTTGATATCGCATTTTTTTACTAGGGATTTGAACTTTACAACGTTACAACCCGGGTTTATCTCTTGCATGTTACATTTCGTAAATGTATCTTTTTATCTGTACATCACAGATTATTATCCTTGATAGTTTGGAA
>JANWKP010000376.1 GCA_025451315.1 Nitrososphaerales archaeon
CATTTCATTAGATAATTCAGTCTCTTGATACTTCGTGACTATGTCCTCTATTATTTTTTTCACTAAGGTACCTTCATTTTTAGAATCTTGGTTACCATGATGCAATGCAACAAGATCCCACGCAGGAGTGAATACTGGTGATCCTGACGAACCTTCCTCGGTATCTGTAGTGTAGCGTACCAAATATGGTGGGAAATTATCTTTTTCATCTCTTTTGATTCTGGTAACAAGGTTATTTTCAAGAGCAATTTGTTTAACTCCGCCCTCTGGATGTTGGATTATAATTACAGGCGTCTGTTCAAAAACTTGGGTAGTAACATCTAATTGCACAGTACCAAATTCCTTACCCGGGCAATTATTTATTTTGAAAATGGAATAGTCTAGCTGTGCATTTCCAACATAGTAAATGAAGTCGAGATCGAATTTGGATAATGTAGTATTTTGAAGCCTATTAGCCCAATCTTTCTGAAAATTGAATATCACATTACACTCAATAATTTTGTCAACTTTTACCCCGCCTTTATTTGGAAGTATCATATGAGTATTGGCATCTGGGACTACATGATGGTTTGTCATCAAAAGGTCGTCTGATATCATAAATCCAGTTCCATACCAGATACATTGCTCACCAGAAGTTGTAATCGCCTTCACCTCTACCTTACATACCGCTTTTTGAATGTTTGATCCTTCTATTAGAAAATTAATCGGCCTTAAATCATTTGTTTCTCCGATCATAGATTCTTGAGTGAATTTTGGTGCTTCTGATATTATTTTTGGTCGTTTAGACCTGGCAGTTTTTTTTGTAAGTCTTATACGTTTTTTAGAAGGCCGCAACCCTTCTTTTTTAAACTTTGCGCGTTCCTTCGGAATTTTTAAAGATTGAATATGATCTTCAGATTCTATTGATATGACGTTACTTTCATTACCAGAAATGGATTTTACTTTAGATTCATCCGTCGGGACTTCATTTTTACCCACCAGGGACATAGACTTTTGATGCTTTTTAAGTTTTTTTGAACATTATTAACTATCATCAAAAAAAATAGACAGTCTACTATCAAAACTATAAATGATTTCCTTGATTTCTTCCATAATTGGTAATCCAGTAGGTACGATCTTTTACAATTTCCCATTCATTTCTAGATATGGAACATTCTAATTAATAGTGTGTTTGCATTCAACTCAACTAAATTTATTTCTCGTTGCCTGGTTGGTAGGGTAGAAACACTATCGTTCCTTTCGGATAATTCTTGTTTGCTGTATGCCTTACATTCTGATAAGTATAAATATGGTATGATGTACTAGAAACATTGTTTTTGATACTTTTTGTAATAGAGTCGATCCATGTGAAATCAGGAGCTTTTTTAAGTGTGTAAGTGATTATAGATAATCATATCATCATGCATGCTTTAATATAACATTTATCAGAACTCTTTATTGATAGTCGTTCCTAATTTCCAGTGATGGAAAATCAATATACTGCATATGAGATAATACTTGCTATTAAGAAATTGCAAGAAAATAATGGTAAGAGTCCAAAAGATGGAAAATCTTCTGACCCTATAATGGAGATTGTAACTCCACAATGGTATTACTCTTCTAGCTATGAAGTTTTTAACGATGTTGAACTGACCTGGGAAAATTTGGACAGATTTAATCTAGTTCATGATATTGCCAATAATATTCACAAGGTCGATATTAAGCTCATGATTAAGGGAAATTTTGAAAAAAGCTTTGCTTCATGGTATCTATCATATCATTATAGTCCATTAAAATGGGGAATTCATGTAAGGATGGCCGCATTGGTGATGATAGCTGCTAGGTTTAATCGTAGCTGCCCATCTCTAGTGTTTAAGCCAGTTAATTCTGTAAAGGCCGCGTTTTTTTATTTATTTAATCATACATTATTTCACCATATTACAGAGAATGCTTCAAGCATGATGGAGCTGATATCATCCGATCCTAATATCTACGGCAGATATTTATGCAATGTTTATACTCAAGTTTTTAATTCTTCAAATTGTATAGAAGAATCATTAGCCAATTCCTACCTTTTTCAAAGAGCTAAACAAAGCCATATTAGTACAAAGTATCTAAAAGCCGAGTTATTAGGACAAGGTGCAGGATATGAAGAATTTGTGAAGTATCTTTGTTTGGATTTCCAGAAAGGAAACAGAGTATTACTATCACAAATTAGAGAAGGTAATATAAATCCGTCTTCAGCTGAACCATTGGAGCAGATTATGAATATCCCAGATTCACAGATTTCCCGAGGCTATAGAATCCCAGTATGGATTCATGAACAAGCAAATCCCGCAAAAGGATTTTAAGAAACTTTTCTGAATCAAATGGTAAGAATCAAAACCTAGATCATAAATGACATTAGTGTTACCATTTGGCTTGCGCCAATCATTATAATCGGTCTGGGCTATGTATTATTGTTGAGACAATTTGGGAAAAAATAACCAAACCAATCTGGGATTTATTTTTGGTAAGACAAAAGAAAGGGTAAGGAGTATTTTTTAGCTCCGCGAGCAAAACTACATTTGGATACACTTAACCATGAGGAAACTAGCAACAATTTTTCTGATTTTTCATGACAAAGTCTATAAGAATTAAGCGGTTGGATGAGATGATATTAGTTAGTCAGGTTAAATGTAATGAAATGAAAATAATTAAGTTTGACCAAACCTTTACCAAACTAAAATACACCCAGCCAATTATATGAACGCCATCTCATGGCCTGTTGCCATTTCGGACAAAATCATGATCATGATCATGAGTGTCACGCTGATCTTTTCATTCTAAAATTGTGATCACTTTTACCCTTATTTGGTCTCCACCAACAAGGCCGCTGTGAATAGTTAGCTTAAGGTAAACTCGATTATTTCCCAGATCAAATAGTATTAAAGCTTAAATTGTAAATCTTGGCATTGTTGATATTATCCTTAGTACGGTTACCTTGCTCGTATACATTTTCGTTATTTAAGGGATTTCCAGTAATGTATTACCAAAAAATAATCCGAGCTATGTTAATTTCTTTGTACGTAAATTCATTTCAATTCTTGTCCAACCACAGTAATTACACTTGAATTGGTTCGGATTAAGTGTAGGATGTAAATGCCCACCATGATACCTTCTACAACGCTCTTGTACGTTCATAACGATTTAGTTATTTTTGCATTTTATAACGTTCAGCTCAAGTTAGTGAAAAAAGACGAAATATGATTTTCGGTAAATACAAAACGGTCATTGTTAGGAGCTACCAGGCTGTAGCATAGTTTTATTGATACCTTCTGTATCAGCGTCTATGTCGAACTATAGACTATATGCTACCGGTCAAGCCTGAGTGTGTAATTGTCGTAGGAATTGATATCGAATAGTCTAAAACCTACTTGATATGCACGAATAAATCCAGGATCAAGGGAGGGCTCGTTCCAGCACATGCGGAATGATTGATCAGTAACGTAGGCATTATAGTTACCAGCCCATTCAAGGGTTCTGTCATAAGTACGAGCATAATATAACCAATGACTATTGACATCTGTTAGATTACTGTTATAGACTACTCTGCATACGCCAGGTGCTATATTGTACCAACCTACTTTTCTCCATTTCCCGGCATTAGCACATTCATTAGGATTATAATATGCTATAGCAACTGAAATAGGAGACGAATATTCGTTACATATGGTAAGAGTCATTGCCCTATCAGGCCTTTTCCTCAGTAGAAGTCGATTTCGGTGGTAATTGTACTTTAGAGTCTTTTTCTGCACTCGAAATCATTTCATCTTGATTCCAAGTACCAGAACTGTGAGATGAGAATCCATGTTTCTTTCCCTGAATAGAACCTTCTGCTCCCATATTTTCCGTCTTTACAGATTCATCTTCATTTTCCATTGTTCTACTCTATAATAGTTCTATTTAACCATTTTTGGAGATAGGAAAGTTTATGGTGAGAATTGTGACAAGTAATATCCAGAATCAAATACTAATCCAACAAGACTTAGCAGATCATCTTTTAGCCTATCCTAGCGAGATATAGTACATACATAAAATTAAAGTCCATTTAGGTGGCAGTCTCTTCTTACATTTTTCGTTACCCCGTTCGCTATTTATGAATAATCTGACTTGGTTAATACATCGATCGTTCCGTTGGCTTTAAGTACACTAATGATCTGTACTAGAGAAAAAGATCAACGACAAATTAGTTGCTGGTTGTGCTGATCCGATACTTTATCACTATCTTATTCCTTAGTTCATCCGTAGTCAATTAGATTAGGGAAGCTGCTGTATTAAGGTGACAATATTGATGGAACTGATAAACTTGTTTGCTAGCCTATGACTTTATCGGGTTCATAAGATTAGACCAGGGTTCTGATTTTTAAGTTGTTCTGATTGCTTTGTTCTCCTTTGCATTTCTTAACTTGTTTTAGCTTAACACATCTACCTAATATTCATAATTATATGTGGTTAAAAAGTAATTCGCATATCATTTACGAAGTGACCACGCTTGATACGAGTTCGGCAACAGCATTTCCGTTCTCAATATATGGAACATGTTTCCTTGTAAATCCTACTGCTTTATAGGTTACAATTCCGTTCTTGTGAAGGTTGGATACTACATATTCTTCTACCTCCGGCATATCTTCTAACATGAGATTTTTTTGGATTTCTGGCTTCCTAAGCATTTCTTTTAGGCGCGTCATTGGATCATAATTTTCTTTTCGGTGATCAAATCTGTCTTTTAATTTCTGGAATACTTGCTCTATCGTATTAAAATCATTCGCTATTCTTGCCCTTACAAATGAATCCGCCTCATCAACTCTGTACCACGATTCCTGGTAATGAAAATCTGTGCCTACCCATGCGATTTTTTTCTTTTTCATGTCTATTAGAAAGTCAAATCTCTCGTTGTCAGGACATTCGATATCAAATGACTCCCACAAGGCTCTTCTTATTTGCACATCTTGAGGTGGTACGTCATCTATCCTGGCTGCCTCAATCTTGGCTGCAATGGCA
>JANWKP010000377.1 GCA_025451315.1 Nitrososphaerales archaeon
GTATGTCCATTCTAGCTTTTCTGCCATCTGGAAAAATAATCCATCGTTTGAGAAATGCATCTGTATGTGCAACTATTTCAATAGGATTCTTAGTTTTCTTTAAGACACTTATTAGTCCTGAGAAATGGTCAAAATGTCCATGACTTAGAATTATTGTTTCAATATCTTCAAAATTTATATTAAAAATCTCCGAATTATAAATTATACCGTTTTTACTTACACCTGTATCAAAAAGAAACTTTTTTTTAAATATCTTCTCTTTATAGGTGTATGATATCTCTACTAATGCTGAAAAACCATGTTCTGCAATAGGCGGTTTGGTAAATTTTTTATTACTTATCATTGGAGGTCGTTTTACAAAAGATAAATTAGGTAATAGTCTATCTGTAATATTATCAACTAAAATTGTGATATTTATATTATCTACTACTTGAAGCATATTTTGAAGTTATTACTTGAATTATATAAAAAATTTTATAGATATAGAATATGAAAAATGTAAAATATTATAAGATGTTATATAAATATGATTCATAAGTATAATATGGCAATTTATGAAATAATATTTTAATGCTTAGATGAATCAAATTTATAGAAACTTTCTAAAAGTAATACAAATTAGTGTATGGTATCCAAAAATTGCGAGGTTAATATTAAAGAATATCATTTCAAAATATCTTCCTAACACTTTTATTTTAAAGCATCACTTGAATCTCAATACGCATCGATAGTTAAATTTAAAGATTAAATTTGGAGTTCGTCT
Organism: Nitrososphaerales archaeon; assembly: GCA_025451315.1. GTDB lineage: Archaea > Thermoproteota > Nitrososphaeria > Nitrososphaerales > Nitrososphaeraceae > TH1177. The sequence continues at coordinate 764 of JANWKP010000377.1, forward strand.
TACAGAATAACACAAAAAATTGTTATATTCATTAAATCTCAATGTTTAGGTTTTGCCTCTAATTCTAGCTTTAGCTTAAATCTCAAATCTCCAGACGATGGACTAGCATTAAAATTTTTATTTTATAATTGAGACTAACATCCAATAGATCCATCGGAATCGATTAATCTAATCTATATGTTTACAAGAACTGTTCAAAGTGCTTTAGATGAATTATTGTCTCAAAATGTTCAAGTTCCGACATTATAAGAATCAAGTTAATATTACTACACAATTCAATATGATTGGTTATATTAGACATATTAATTTTAATAAAATATTATAAGTTTACATTTTTAATAGAAATATCTTAACTTCAATGTGAATCCTTTCAGGTGCTGCTTAGATAATAAAATGAAGAAATTATTCACAAATGCAAGGTGAGAATAATTTGAATAGCCAGTTATTATATGCTATTATTGGGATCCTGTGAGTGTACTGACATTCTTCTACCTGTTAATCCAGCTACGAGAATTTGTATTCCTGTTATTAAAAGCGCTATTGCTATGATGGCTGCAACTAAGCCAAATCCAAATGCAGGTGATGCCAATATGAGTATAGAAAGCGCAATCTCAATAACACCTACACCTATAGTAAAAGCTCGATCGAGTTTACTTTGGTTTTTATGTCCTAGACCATGTACAATTCTTGAAATACCGTCAAATAGTAATGCAACTGCAAGTAGTATAACCAAGAAAACGCTTGTTCCAACAGGAAATGTCATTGCTACTATAGCTAATATAATTACAAGTATACCTAGTCCTAAATTTGAAAAGCGTGCCCTATTTTTAACAAATATACCTGCAATAACTTTTTCAATTCCTACTATTAATAGAAGAACTGAAACAAGAACTATAAGAGATATTACGGAAATTATCGGATTAATTAGAATTAATATGGATAAAATAATTGCTAGTGCTCCTATTCCTATTTGAGCTGCAGAAATCCACTTAGGTTGATCAGTTTTACTTAACATGTGTCCACAATATAGTTATCTATTTATATATGTTGTGATCATAAAATTCAATAATTAAAGTAAAATTAATACTGAATCAAGCGTTCCATTTAATCTAATATATAGTTTTGTTATAAAGTAACAAATTAGAATTACAAAAAAATTTAATTCACTTTAAAATAAAAATTTATTTACCTGTAAAAGAAAATTTTCATACAAAAGTAAATCCATTTCTTTAAATTGTAGATTTGAAATTAGTGATTCTAAAGTTGATCTTTAAATGGAGTAACGGTTAGCGTTGTTGATTCATGGGCTAAATAGAGATCTACCTTAATACATGGATACGGAGTGATTTGGTCTGATAATGAAAAAGATCAAATAAATATATCCATCCTGAGAGGCTGATAAATCCTAAAGGTAAGTGTACATATTATTAAAATATCAAATATTTCAGTGTTGAAAATATAGTAAATAAAATAAAATCTCTACATATTCTTTAAAAAGAAGTTTCTAGTATTAAAATCGTTTATATATTAGGATGATTTGGTGAAATCAAAATCTAATGCTTTAAAATTAATTTTTACCAATCAATTTTTATTAACTGGCTTTGATACTATATTTACTATTGATTTTTAAAGAAGTTAGTTTTGATACTATTAAATGTTCAATAAATAAAAATTCTTAGTGAACATTGACTTATAAATACTAGAAAGCAGTTGATATTTTGATGAAATTCGTTCAAATATCAGATTTACATGTAGGTGGGTTATTCAAACAAGAAGCATTCAATATGCTAGTAGATGAGATAAATGACCTTAACCCTGATGCAATAATTATCTCTGGAGATTTAACTGATGAGGGCTTGATTTTTCAATTTAAAAAAGCTTCAGATGAAATTAAAAAATTTACATGTCCACATCTGATAATCTTTCCTGGCAATCATGATTATCGTCATACAGGATATCTACTTTTTCAAAAGTATTTTCCTACATCATCAAAAAAAGTATATGAATTCAAATCAGAAACTGAGAATGTTGTGATCCTTTCATTAGATACTGCATTACCTGATCGAGATGAAGGAGAAGTAGGAGATAGCCAGAATCTTTGGATAAATGAAGTATTAAAAACCTATGACAACAACACAATAAAGATTGTTGCTATGCATCATCATTTAATAGCTATACCTGATACAGGATTTACTAATTTGGTAGGTATTTTAGATTCTGGAGATGCTTTAAGAATTTTAACCGAAAATAGTGTTTCATTAGTCTTATGTGGACATAAACATAGACCATGGTTATGGAATTTAGGAAATTTAAAAATTGCTTATGCAGGAACATCGTCTTCTTGGAGATATAGAGGTATATTTGAGGATACTTATAATATTATAGAAGTAAAAGAAAAAAATGTAAATATTGATATAAAAATAGTAGGAGGAAGAAGATTTCCTATATCCGAATTGGTTGAAAAATACGAACCAGAAAAAAGACTTCCATTTTCCAAGTAGTGTATCAGATATGTACATATCTATAAACACTTAATATTTTCTATCGAAATTCTCCCTCAATTATTGGTTTTATAGGTAATGATTGATTCTTTCGTATTTTGAGCTTTGAATATATCTGATGGTAATAAAACTTCTGCTTTTCCTTCTCCAGTTTCCATTTCAGTATCTATGCCTATTTCTTGTTTTATTATTTCTTTTCCTTCTTCAATACCAGTATGTATTATCTGAGCATTTGATAATTTATAAGCGTTAAATTTTGAGATATGGAACAAATTTCCCATCAATATTTTAAAGATATTTTTGATTATCTTCTGGATATTTCGAAGGCTCATCTTCTGCAGTACTATATTCTTCTGAAACTGGTTTATACGGATTTATTCCTGAAATAATATAATCTAACTTGCTTCATTTTGTATTTACAATTCTTTTTTTTAGCTTCAGCAATCTTTTGGGGGATGTTAAGTATATACTAATTATGCATGATTTTGATGTTCTATGATAGATATAATCTAACCCTCATTTATTTAATTACTCATTTTAATTCTAACAAGTTTATCCGTATTAGATTCAGCTCCCCAGACCTCTCCAAGAGTTCCTAATATCTGACGTACTTTAGCATCTTTGGTAGGTAACTTAAATTCTCCAAATTTTTCTAGGATAGGATCAAACCGTAGCAATGAATTTGATGCAAAATCACTAATCCATACCATATCATGCTCATCAACGTAAACAGCATAAGGCAATGGATTTTCTCCAGGAATCTGCCATTCGTTCCACGACTTGGTATCAGGATTGTAAACTCCTAACTTTCCAGAATTCCATTCACTTACCCATATTCTGTTAATAGAATCCGACCAAACACGTCTAGCTCCTTGTTCCGGAGTTGGTGGATCCAAAATAGTAACATTTCCTGACTCTAAATCAATACGAGCTATATAACTGCCAGCTAAAGAGGCAAAATAGACTTCTCCGTCTGGTGTTGTAGTTATCCCATATGGTCCAGGACCTTTTGGAGATGAAAAAATCTTAATATGCCCGGTTGCAGGATTTAAGCTACCATAAATACCACTTTGTCCTGTGAACCATAATATCCCACTATGATCAAAGGTAGCTGTATTTAGGTTAGCGTATCCAATATCTTCAGGTAAGGAAAAAATTTTGGTCTCATTAGTTGTGGGGTCTACTCGTACAATAGCATTAAGTCCTCCATCTGTAATCCAAGGTGCACCATCTGGACCAACAATAACGCCGTGAGGAGCAGATCCGTTACCAAGTTGAATATGACGTGTGGCTCCTGTATTTGGATTTAAATGTCCTAACTCGCCTGATCCTTGGGCAGTGTACCAAATTGTTCCATCTTTTGCAGGTGCAACATCATGTGGATGAGATCCTACTGGAACAGTAAATTCCTCTATTGAATATTTGTTCAGTTCAAAAGAATCTTTGTTAGTTAACATATTCTTTTCAATATCTGATGATTTTCCTGTTAGCGTAGATATTGTTGTGTGAATGAGAATGTCTTCTTTTATGAAAGGATTTGTAGAAATTAATTGTTTATCTATATTTTTATCTTGTATGTGTTGATAAGCATCTGCTAAATTTAATAGTTGGACTTGTTGGAATCCATAAACGGTCATCATAAACAGATTTGTAAAAAATAAAATAATGTAAAAATGTCGTCTAATCATTATCAACCAATAATAACATTTTTTTCTTATTAATTGTTTATTTTATATTAGATTATTATTCTATAACTTGATAAGATTCACTTTTGTGTATCATTTGATTGTTGATTTATTCATCCTATTATTGTATTTACTAGAAAAAGGAAGACTAAGATATGTAGAATAAATTGTCATTTCATTGATTTACATCTATATAAAGACAACAAAGAAGAATGATGTAATTCTAGATAAAGATCTTGGTTGAGTCAAAAAAAACTTATTGCTAAATACTAATTAGTACAAAATGTAACGTAAGTATGATAACCATCTAAATTAAAAACTAAAAATAACTAAAAAATAAACTAAAACAATATATTTATACCTATAATTAAC
>JANWKP010000378.1 GCA_025451315.1 Nitrososphaerales archaeon
AATAAAAATTTGCTAATAGGTTATGAATATTTGATACTTTTATATCATTACAAAATGTTTGTAAATTTAATTTATTTGACTCAAGTTTTAAAAAGATGTCATTTTTCTCTTTATTGAATATGTTTATTTCTTTTTTCATTTTTTCGAGCTTAATTTTTTCAGATTCTATCCTCTCTTTAAAATTTTTTACAAGCTCTTTTGATGAAAATATATTATTTTCTATCTCGGATATTGATGAGATAAGATCATCAATTATCCTTGAATTTAAATGATTTAGTTCATTATTGTATTTCTTATATACTTCTGAAATAGAATTTAACTCATCATAAAAATTGAAACGTTTTTCTATTAACCCATTTACTATGGTAACTATAACTTCTATTAACTGTCTTGCTCCTTTTTTTTCATCAAGTTCTGTCTCTATTTTCTTTAATTTTTTTTCTAATTGACTTATCTCTTTTTTAAATGAATTTTCTTTATTAAAAATATTTTCTCTTTCTCGTTTGAGATCAAATATCAATGTATTTTTATCGTTAATGTAGCTGCTACATATTGGGCATTTATCTTTATCTTGTATATATTTAATGCTATTGTTCTGAATCTCATATAATAGCTGATTGGATGTAAGAATTTTTTTATGTTCCTCCATTATATTTAATATTGAAATTCTTTCTTTGTCAGTCTTTTCTAATTCAATTTGATTTTTTTCTTTAACTTTTTTAAGTTCTTCTACATTATTTATTGATATATTTTGAATATCTATATTTAATTTTTGATTTGATTTTGATACCAAATTTCTTATTTGTTGTTCATCATTAATTATTCCTTTTAATATATCACTCGCTTTTCTTATACTATCTTTTGGTGGATATTCTTGTAGTTCTTTTGAAAGGTTTGAAATTTTTGAATTTAAAAGAAATATTTTATCTTGAAAATCTTTTATACGATTTTCTTGTACTAATACATTTTCTTTTTTATAATTATACATTTTTTCTTTGTAATCCAAGTCCTTTTTATGTTTCTCTATTTTTTCTATTATTACCTTAATTTTATGTAATATCTCTTGAGATGGATAACTCATTAAAGTACTTTTATCTTTTTTTATTTCCTGTAATTTTAGTGAAAGTTTTTCTTCTTTTTCTTCTACAATTTTTTTTTCCTTTTCCAATTCATTTTGTTCTGTTAATAAACTTCCAATTTGTATTTTTAAATCTTTGATTTCTTCATTAATATTATTAATTTGATTCTTTAAGTATTTTTTTATATGATCGTCGAAATCATTTAATCCAAACAAGTTCTTGATTAATTCCCTTAATTCACTTGGATCTGCTAGTGCAAGTTTATCTACTTCTTTTTGTCTAATATATATAGTTTTTTCTATTACTTCTGGATATACTCCCAAAAGTGATTCAATTTCTTGATTAACTATATTTGGGCCTCTACAAAGCTGAATAAACTTATCTTCATATTTTTCTTTTTTAAATAGCAATGCAGAAGATTTCACTAAATCATTTTGAGATTCCGTCGATGACTTTCTTTTTTTAATAACTTCAATTGTTCTTATTACTCTATACAAAATGTCACTGATTTCAAATGTGATGGCTACTTCACATTTAGATTCTCCTGTTTTAATTATAGATTTTCTATCTTTTTCTGCCATAAGATGTTCACCAAGTAGGCCCCATAGAATAGATTCTATTATACTTGTTTTACCCATTGAATTTTTTCCCTTGATAATAAAGAATCCTTCTCCAAGATATCCCTCATAGGGTATGGAAATATTATCAAATGGTTTAAAATTTTTTGATTCTATTTTCAAAATTTTCATAATATCACTACTGATTCTTTAATGATTCAAAGAAAAGTTTAGCAAGCATGTTTGAATCTAAATTATGTTTTTTTAGATCTTCTTTTCTAGTAGATGTAATATATTTTTTAAATTCTTTCTCTGGATCTTCTATTAAATATTCTATAAATGTATCATCTTGTTTAATTTGTTTAATAATAGTATCATCGTAATATTTTGGTGTTTCTAGAATAAATTCTACTATGTTATAGTCATTACTATTTAATGTTATCTTATTCAGATAAGATGATATTTCATTAATATTAAAAAATGAGCCATAACTTTTATTTCCTTGTAAAGTTATTTTAACTCTAGCAGCGGTTTGATAATTATAAGGCGTATTAAGTTTATTTTTCTCAAATACTTTTTTAATACGATCAATAATTTTAGAATTATTATCGTCTGAATAAATTTCTACATGATCACTTACTATTTTTCTTTGTTGTGGTAAAAGTTTTTGAATCACTTTAATTTTAGATTTGTAAGAAGACGAATCATCAATATCTATAATCAGATAACCTTTTTGATAAGTTTCTTCATTAAAACTCCACAATTCTGTCGATCCAGCATACCATCCATTATCATTTATTTGTTGCATCTTATGATTATCTCCAAGTCCAATATAGTCATAATCTCCCATCAAAAAATTGCTGTTTAACGTGTGATTTTCTATCATTCCATGTGCTAAAAATACGTTTATCATATCAGGATTAATATTATTATTTTGTATATGTACCCATTCTTCTTATTTTAATAATAATTGTGGCAAGTCATTGGATTCTAATGACGGATGTGCATGAATTCTTAAATTCAACGTTGGAAAATCTTTGAATAAAGGTTGTTGATTTCTTATACTATCTCTTATATCAAAATATGTAAAAAGATATACATTATCAAACCAAATTGTGTATTCAGTTAATGGTGAAATTCTATATTGCATATAACGACCATGATTTCCGTCAATTATAACAATGGGAATATTATTTTCATGTAATTTTTTGAATGTCTCAGCAGCTACTGTTCTTGCTAATTCTGGCGGTGGAGAAGGATCAGTTCCTGATGGAGTATCAAAAAAATCTCCGCTATGAATTATGATATCAGGTTTTTCATCTTTATCAAGATTTAGTATTTCCTCTATAAATCTTCTCCAAGAGTTATAAAAATCATCTTCTAGTGGTTTTATCTCTTGATTAATAATAGAAGATCTTGTTCTTTTTGGCCTCTTTCCAAGATGAGTATCAGAAATATGAATTATTCTCATTTTAACAAAACTTAATTTTAAATAATGAAATATTAAAATCACAAATGAAATTAATATAATGATTAAAAATCATAATTATCCTGAGTATAAGTTAAGCTGTTAGATATACTCTTTCTTGGAAATGAAAGTAATTTATTTTCTTTTACAAATGTCTCTGATGAATTAAAGACATTTAAAAAAAGTGGAGTACCAGCAAAAGAAAGAGGAGATACTGGTCCTTGGCTCATAAAAGAATATTTTCTTGATTTAATACTAAATGAAGTTGCAGGATCAGTAAATGATTGATATAGTTTAAGTGCATTATGATCAGATACTAACTCTCTTAGAGTAGCTAAATCACTTCCTATTGATAAACCAAAACCACAGAACATTATTCTTAATTGTTGAAGAATATCCTTATGTACACTTGAAATTGACGTACTTATAAACATCCAGCCTAATCCAAATTTTCTAGTTGTTCTCACTGCGTCCAAGAGAGTAAGTCTTAGATTTTCAAGGTCAGAATTTTCATATTTTTCTCTTCTTGCAAATCTATGTGCTTCATCAAGTACAACTAAAGTATTTAATGAAGTATTTTGTTGCCAACTTTTTTCTCCTAAATTTATCAATCCATACAATATTCTTTTTAGAATTAAGGCTTGTATAGTTTCATTCCAATAATCTAGTTTTAGATGATGAGCACTTTGTAATGATAGATCTACTATAACTAAAGGTTTTTCATCATTTGTAAATCTTTTTAGTAGAGAGTCTACAGTTTGTGCACCTGGTCTATAATGGAATAATTGACAAATGGGTTTCCAAAATCTTTCATATAAATAAGTTTCATCGACTTCTGAAAGAACTGTATTTAGTCTTGCTCTTGGTTCAGCAGTAGAGTATATTAGTAGCTGAATATTAGGATTACGTAAGATATTAAGTACTTGTTGGAATGACTCCACTTCAATGAGATTGGTTAGACTTATGTGTAACCTATTTTTTATTTCATTTATTAAAACATTAACTGCATCGCGTTTATTTTCTCCTTTAACAGACAGATTTGGAAAAAATGAAGACTCATATAAGATTTCTTCGAATAACTCCCACCTATCTAAGATTAAATTTCTTATATTTACTATTTCAAATTTCTTTCCTAATGAATTTAATATTTCTTTAATATTTAAACTAAAGCCGTTATTTTTTGATTGATAATTCAATCCATTAGCATTATTAAACATTGTGTCTTTAGAAAATTCACCTACTGGATCAAATACAAAAAGACCCATTTCAGGATACTTGGCATATGCCATTAGAATCATCTTTGCTAAAGTTGACTTACCAGAACCGGTTGTACCAAATATACCTAAATGATATGCTTCCCCTGCACCTTCGATTCCATCTCCAAAATGTTTAAACCACATTGGTAATTTAGTTTGTGATCCATATACATATCCTAAATAAAAGATTTTGTCTAAATGTTTTTCGAGTAATGAATTTAGAATATTGTCATTTGTTACATGTATATATGTTACTGTAGCGGGTACAGTTCCTAATAAACTGGTATCAAAAAAATTTTCCTCCTCATTATTGCTAAAGACTGCACTACATAACAGTTTTCCTACATGCGTATCTTGAATTCCGCTTATAGGATTTACTAAACCTCTTTGTCTAGCAACAGATTTTATAGTAGGATCTTCTAGGAGTACATTTTTGAGTTCTATTTCTGTAATCTGTCCTAAAGTATAATGGGATTGAGATTCTTGTATATATCTAAAAATTACAAGCTCTCCTATTAATTTTTTAGTTACAGCACTTTGTAATATATTTAAACTTATTTCGCTGGTTGATGAGGGAGATCCAATAGTACCTATTGGTTCTGTATTGGATAAAAGTTGATTTAACTTTATATCACAATTCATATATGAATCATTATTTTTAATTTTATTATTATTATTATTATTATTATTATTATTATTGTTTATATTATTTGAAATCACATCTATCACATTCCACTTTCTGTTCTATACGAATGCATAATAAAAATGATATCAGATATGCTTTCATCATTTTTTTCAAATTCAGTCATGCTCCTTGTCAATACCTGTTTGTATGCAGGAATAGCTGGTGCAATATGTTTAACCATGCGATCGGCAAGATAAAGAGGATAAGGCTCCATAATAGAGGGAATTGAACATTGGCTTTTGATTGATTGAAGTAACGCATAAAATCTATTATTATCATTTGCTACTGAAGATGAAATCTCAATTCTAATAGCAGGGGACCATTTGTAAGGCTTATAATAGATAACATGTAATCCTTTTATCTCATCAATAACTTGCCCCATTAGATCTTCCAATTCATAATCATCCTTACCATTATCAATAGTAGGGAGTTTCTTATGCCAATTTTCTTTTAATGCAAATGGTTTTGGAATTGTATATTCTCCATCATTTAAAATTAAAGTTAGAATAGCTCTATCGTCATAATCTGTAGGCCAATCATAAAGATCTCCAATATCATTTCTTGAAGTATATTTAGGAATTCCTATCCATTGTCTTTTAGTATCTTTTGATTCTAAAATTTTTTTATAAGATATTAAAAAATTCTTGTAGTTATCACGTATTTGATTTGCTGTAACGCTTTTTCGTTTTTCGATAAAATCTATAGCTTTATACATATGAATAAGTCCTGTAGTAAGAGATCCGTCCAAAAAAATTAAATCATAT
>JANWKP010000379.1 GCA_025451315.1 Nitrososphaerales archaeon
GTTTTAGACCTGGTGGTGGGGCCTTTGACCGTTGGCATATTACCTCAACAGAAATCAGTGAAGATTCATTTCCGAGGCTTAAATCGATAGTTAAACGTAAATTCAAATATGCTATAGCATTTCATGGATGGAAACATAACGACATTTGCATAGGTGGTTCAATGTCTACTAGTCTAAAAAAGCAAATTAAATATGCTATATTGAAAGTAATTTCTGAGTCTAATATCCAAGTACTCACAGACTATGAAAGAAATTGTCCTGATGACTTTAATGGTGATAACCCCGAAAATATAGTAAATCGATTAAGTTTGCAGGGTTTACAAATTGAACAATCTATGGTTGCTCGTAAAGTTTATGGGTTAAGATTGTCCGCTCTGTTGCGGATGTAATTAGTCCTCTCATCAAGAATTAAAACCCGAAGGTCTACAAATTGTAGGAATAATGTAGGTGCTGCTGCCAACCATTATCAATAGCCATCGTCTCCAGACTAACCGTCAATTAATTAACGAGACTCATATTGCCCCATAGAATTACCAAAACTTGGAAATGCAAAAGTATTAACACATTGGTACACAACCGACTGTGGAACCTGGTACCAAATGGCTTGCAGGTTCCTAAAACTGAAACATCATCTCCATTACCCAATTCAATAGTCGGAGTCTGAGTTCCATTATTAGTCTGCCCAAAGGAGATCTGTGTGATAGAAAGCATAGCAATACTAAAGTCCAAGAAAATTATCATCATTAACCTAGAAAGTGCTAATTTTTGCACTTTCTAAATTAGGGACTTTTATTATATTATTTATGGTCGTAGATAATTTTACTGGTATCACAATTCATCCTCATTTGTACAATACTGTCTAATTATTTTCAATATATGGCCCCATATTAACAATGGATTGATAGGGGGTTTGAAATTTCTGCGGTAAATGGGTTTAGTTCCCATAGCATATAATGGTTATGCAAATTATACAACAATTATGCAAATTATACAACGGCTCCTCAATTGACATTTCAATTTTTACCAGTTATGAAGATGTTGTATTTATATTTAAATGGATTAATAAAAGCGAAAATATGTCCAATTCTGAAACAATCTCTAAATCTTGGATTTTGCAAGGATTTGGAATGATTGCATTTAATAGAAAAAGTATTTAAATAACTGGAATAAATATAGTTATGAAACATTCTATTAATTTAGAAGGTGGAAGGCAAATTTGACTGAAGCAATAGGGGCATGTGTAGCTGGTGGATTTCAAATTGTTACATCATTTGATAACGACGTGCGTTATACCCTTTTAATATACCCTGATAAGAATAACGACAAACTTCAAGCTGAAGGAAAACCCGCATTTTACTATTGGGTGCCCAATGATGTACGAATAGCTAGAAAAGGTGATACAGGTAATTTCATGTTTCAACTGATGAATTTTTCTGGAGTTCTGAAGGAAGGAACTACCGTAGGTGTGACGGGCACAGAGGAAGTAGCTGGCGGAGTATTGACATTTTCAACCACTTTATCACCCCCCGCAGCAGTTTTGGAACAGACTTTGGAAAGAATCATAGAAATGGTTAGATCAAATCCTATTTTAAGTGGTAGCAAATACTGGGCAATACGCAACAATGCTAAACCTAGACTTGGGCCCGTCGAAATTGTAAAGAATGTGACTTGGCTTTCTAACCTATCTCCGGAAGCTGAAGGGACAATGCCAGCTTCAGGCGGTACCCCTATTCCTACTCCTGGCTCAGGTTCACCTTCTACAACAGATCCTTCAAAATCTGCAAATGGAGAAAGATTTGTTATGGAACCTCGTCTACTAGAGAATCACCCAAAAACAGTTAGACTTGATGATATAGATACTAGATCCAATTTATCACTGTGGTATTGGAAAATGCAAGGGGCAGGTGCAGGAAATCTTAATCCTTTAGGAACAAATGGGTTTACAGGTCTAATAGGTGCAATTCCTACTGCAATACTTTGGCAGGGTTTCCATGGAGCATATTCGCCTATAGTAGTAGCTTGCGCAATGCAAATTCCAATCTGGTCAGAAGATATAATTTTAACGATTCAAGGTGATTGGAGTAGAATTTATGATCATTTTTCTGCAGCTGGTGGTGTTAGTTACTGGTTTAGCTCTGCTCAAATTCAGTATGAATTTAATAAGTTGGTTACTAATGGTGATCTTACGGTTGAGTTAACGATAGATGGTACGCGTCCCGGCGCAGATAAACTAATAGAGGAAATTAATAAGAGGAAGGAAGCGATCATAAAAGTATTCAATGACCAAGCACAAAAATCGATATTTGATGCACCTGATCCCAAGACCGACCCGGCTACTGCTCCAAGTAAACCATTTTTTGGTTTTGGTGCATCTTTTGCGTTAAAAATGAAGAAGGATATTAAAGAAGTACATCTTAAGTATACCGAGAAAATTACCAATAGATATCTTATGGAATCTACAGCATCAACAGCTCTTGAAGGTTTTTATGACGAAATTGCTAAGGATCCTGAAGCAGAAAGAAAATATTTTATTAAATTGTATTTAGAAGATTTTAACCAAAAAATATCTCGCATCATAAAACCTGTAGTTAGGTGGCCAGATCTTGGATTGTTAGATATAGGTGATCCCGTTTCATTTATTTCAGCTCAATGTGGTTATCCTGATACTAACGGGTCAATTATGTGGGATGGTCACATCTTTGGTAAGGAGTCTGAAAATGATCAAAAAGGGTGGCTAACAGCATATGCCAAGAAAGATCTAGCAGATGTTCTTAATCCACCGCCCAACTGGAAACCTTCTGATACTTTTATCAAGAGAAAGATCCACTTTATGGAACCTCCTAAAGAAAGTGAAAATCCATATTCTCATATTTTTATAGAGAAAAATGAGGTGGATCTTGATCCGGGAGAAAATGGGACCTTGGTGAATGACATTACATTAGAAATAAGGGCAGATATGGTTGGTCTATTGGATGTAACTCCTTCATTAGATGTACTACTTGAAACTGCCAATCAGATGATAGAAGTAGAGTTTCAATGTTTAGGAAAAAAAGATGATGGTAACGATAGGGCTATTACAAGGTTTACTTGGAAATATGAGGATCAAGATAAACCTAGATACTGGAGAATTTATACAGGACAAATGAGCTTTGTCCCTAAATTTCGATATCGCGTACATGTAACTGTTAGGGGGAGTATATTTACAAAAGGAATGTACTGGTATAGCGATTGGATAGAAACATCCGGTAACGGTGCATTTATGATAAGAGTCCCTACCACGGATGATCCGGGTGTAACCAGAAGAAGTTTAGAAACAAATGAAGTGTCAGGCACCGGTGGCGGAAGTGGCGGCGGCTCTACAGACCCAGGCACCGGTGGCGGAAGTGGCGGCGGCTCTACAGACCCAGGCACCGGTGGCGGAAGTGGCGGCGGCTCTACAGATCCTCAAAAGGCAGGTACAAAAACCAAAAATGCAGAAGACCTGACTATAAAAGGCTTTAAAGTCTCGGAAAATGAGAAGAGCACATCTAAAAAAGACCTTTCTAATGAGAGCAAGCCTGCTTCTCCTCCTTCCTACCCTGCTCCATCATCAAAGGAAATAGATGAGAAATCTTCTAAATACACTGAAGGATCAAAAGAATTAAAAAGGTTAGTTCCTACTAGTGGATGGAAAGTAGTAAGGATTACAAAAAATTCCGCCTCTTGAGTGTAAATTTTGTCAACTGGACCTTCCGGAGTTAATGATTGGATTGAGAGAACGATAGTAGATATAAAGGGTATCTCTCACAACATTTTTTTATTACCTGAAGTAAAAACCCTTAAAGATGAAATACCCAGTTATTTTTATTACCTACCGAAGGTTCCATCAATACTAGTAAATAAAAACAACAAACCAATTATTTCATTCACAGTTGTCTTAAAATCTAAACCTGGACCCGAAGATGAAACCATAAAAGAATTGGTTTCAAATGGTGTACTAACTTTACAGGTTGGTCTTGAAATTCCTTCTCCAATACTTGATGAATTAGCCCAACTACTTCATGTGAATGTTTTTCCACTTTTTTCACGGGAGGCAATATTTGAGATAATTGAGTGTTCTGAAACCAGTGAGGGGGAATCAATTCTATTTTCGGAGAAAACCTGTGGAATTAATCCAAAAGTTGCTCTTAGTATAAACTTAAATAGAATACAAACAATAGATATCCTTTCAGCATTAGCAAACACTAAATCAAATATTTATATACGTGTAAAAGTCTCTTATAGAGGAATAGTACCGGAAAGGAAAATCACCATAAAAGGAAATTGGGCAAAGATTTATGATTTTTTATATAACAAATTTGGGCTAAATGTTATTTCTTCTATAGATCTGAAAAATTCTTTTCTTGAATTGGTGCATTCAAACATAATTGATATTGTCTCATCTGATACAACATTTACTATTAAATTTGACGATGATGAGAATGATGATGAATTATTATTGCGTCTTTTTAAAGCATTCTTATCTCTTTCTGGAGTTATTGTTAATCATGAGACTGTATATTCCAATGGTGATACATCTCAGTTATTTTATTCCCTTCGGTCTAGACCAAAGGATGTTTTCGAACTGAATTATTCTGAGGTTCTACAAACATCTGTTACGGGATCAAAAGTATTGTCGGTTCCTATGGACGAATTACTAAGTAATTCGTTAAATGGGTTGGATTTGGAAGAGATCATAAATCTAATTTGCATTGGTGATACTAATCCAGTGGAATATCCATCTAGATTCAAAATGAAGAGTATGGATTTTCGTCAGAACAAATTAGATAGTGGCCTTGTTAAGCAAAAGGAGATGATTTTTTTTAATGGATCTGTGCAAGATATCTCTCTCTCTCTGAAACCCGACAACAGCCAAAAAATTTCAGCTTCAGCAGCAGTACTAGCACGTCCAACGACTTTAGTTGCAGCAAATGTCAGCTGGGGTCTTGATGACCATTTAATAGCTCCTACAGGTTCACCACTTTTAAAACTTCCTCTAGTCGATGATCCATCTTCAGGAATATGGCGTGATATTAAAAATGATAATGAGTTTTGGTTTGCACCAACTTTTGAGATTATTATGCCCGCTTTTAATGAAAATCCATCTACTAGTCCATTTGTGTTTATTTTTGAGCGTTTGGGATCTACTTCATCAGGATTGCCCGCATTAACCGGAAACGTAAAAATTACACTGAAAAAAATAAAAAGTTCAGCTGTTGAATCAAAACTCAGTTCACTAGGTAATCCAGCCGCATATGAAGTAGGTGTTTACAACATGGCAATATCTTTAGAAGTTCCATTTGTGGATACATCCGATAATAAAATTAAAACTACTCTGTTCAACTGTAGTATTGAACAAAAGGATGATACCATAATAGCAACTGCTAATATTTCCAATGAATGGGTA
>JANWKP010000380.1 GCA_025451315.1 Nitrososphaerales archaeon
AAATCAACCAATTAGTTTCAATTATTAACTTAAACTGATTTTAGAAATGAGACAGTCGGGATATCTAGAATACTAAGTTTTGGTAGTGGGATCTTTTATTCTCATTTTCCCAATTTTGGAACTCTACCTGTTATATTTATTATAAAAACCATTATTTCAGGATAAATAAGAACGGGCCCGGAGGGATGTAATTCAAAAATGAATGAAATCTTTCATGTCTCGAGATTTTTTTGCAAATTTATTATGATCATTTAAGCAGTCATTTGGAGTAAGCTGTCACATATACCAAGAGATTGGCTTTAACAAAGCGGCTTTTGTATTTCATCACTCAATACTCATTGATAATTGAACACAATCCACCCCCAGTCCATTTACTCATTAGGATCTCAAGACTCAATTCTTTTGTCTGATTTTGTTTCGCATTGCTTAAAGATACAAAACTTCATAATAGGAATAATCTCATCCTTAAACTACGAAAAAGTAAACTAATAGTTTTTACTTTTATTCGTACTAGGATTATCATCACAATCCCAAAATGCATTTAGTTTTTTATTGAGATTTTCCAAAGATTTTCTTATTTATAAATCCCAGTTTTTTTTCCCCTGTGGTAATTTAGGCCGAATAATATTGCAATTACTACTGCAGGGACACCAAAGGCTATAGGTAAAACGTTACTCGGATTAAGATTGATTTTTGGGAGTACTTCCATAGGTATCCTTGGACTTGCAACAACAGGTGTATTTGAATTGTCAGTACTAAAAAGAATATCAATTGTATATGTACCAGCTTTAACAAGCCTTACATTCCATTCTAGCGGAAGAGATTGACCGCCTTTTATAGCAGGAACATACAGACCTTTTTCCGCACTCCAGTCTTCAAGATCTATAGGTATTTTATCTTTGATATCTACTATCGATATATAGGCTATTCCACTCTTTGTCGTATCATTAGGATTACTATTTGTTATTATACCTTTGATTTTTATAGATTGGCCTGCTAATTCATGGATTGAAGGTTGAGAAATAATATCTATCGTTATGTTATCTCTGGTTGGTGAGGAGGTAGATGCGGATTCCATTGTTTTATCCAAACTAACTGCCCAAGCAAATCCAATAGGAAATGGAGAAATTGTTGAGACAGAGTTGGGATGATGATTATCTTTACCAATATTAGCAGCAGTATTAATAATGATATTGTAGAAATTGGAATTAAATATAAGAGTTGTTACTATCATTATACTAAATATCGAAGCAAAATAAACTAAGGTCGTTTTATTCAATGTCATCATAATCCCTTTATCTCAAATTTTCTCGTATAAAATGTAAAAAAAACTATACAAATTATGGTGAAAATAATTACCGGCCAGATATGGCTTAGTTGCTGTGATAATAACTGTTCGTTGTCTACAAGTAGGCTGTCAAGAGAATTCATTGTATGAGATACGGGGTTAATGTTCTCCAAAGTTAGTCCAAAATCAGTTTTTTTGAGAGATGAGGCAAAAAATAGTGAAGGAGATAATAGTATTAATACTATCATAATCATTGTCATTATACTATTTTTTGAAGATCTGAGTCTACCTGAAATTGCAATAGAGAGTGCCGAAAATCCAATTATTAATAATGTACCATACAGACCAACGTATAAAATTGCAGAAATCCCAAGATTTGTTCCACCGGCAACTGCAAAAATATAAGGAATTGATACTACATATAGTATAATCCAAATGGTAATTATCGACAGTAATTTCTGTAAAGATATTTTCCATGGAGTTACTGGAGTCAACAGAAGACTTTCAAAAGTGCCAGATTCTATCTCAGTAGAAACTGATGATGACGCAGTTATAACAGATATTATAATCCCTAATGATATGATTACTTCTGTCAGAGTAAATAACATTTCTCCTTGATCCAAAAGACTTAGCTCTTTATCAGTCAAAAGGAGATATGCGACTAAACTAAATATCAGTGCAGCAGTAACTATCCAGATCCCACCTTTCCAAGAGTAAAAGGTACCGGCAATATCATGGCGATATAACTCTAACATTTTGATTACTGCTCACCTCCATGATTCTGTAATTTGGAACCTGTTTTACTACCAGTAATATTTTGGTTCTTGTCGATATTCTTTGATATTTCAGGTTTTATGTCTTGATGTAGTTTTTGTTCTTTTTTTGAATCAGTGAGTTTAAAAAATATATCTTCTAAGCTACGATTCATTCGTTTAATTTCATATATTTGTAAACCTGAACTTATGAAAATTTCGAGAACTTTATTTATAGAGTGTGATTCTGCATCCAAAACAGAAACGTCAATGAACTCTTTTGTAGGATTATTAATATTTGAATTTATCTTAATTGGCAATTGTATATTTGAAAGAGCTTTTTGCGTATCAGGTAAATTTAAAAGTCTTATTAAAAGATATTCTGATGAATCGCCTACAAGTTTTCTTAATTCATCTATACTTCCCTCAGCTACTAATCTACCTTTATTAACAATTGCAATTCTATTACATAAAGAAGAAACTTCGTTTAGAGCATGCGAGGAGAAAAAAATAGTAACATGGTTTTCCCGGTTAAGATCCACCAATATTCTCTGTATATCCTGTTGACCTTTTGGATCTAATCCTAAAGTTGGCTCATCTAAGAATATTATTTTGGGTTCATTTATTAAAGTCCTTGCAAGGCCTAGTCGTTGCTTCATTCCTCTTGAGTAATAACCAATGGGTACAGTTGATTTTGTAGCAAGTCCCATTTTTTCAATTAAATTTTGAATTCTTTTTTTTGCAATTTGTTCTTCTATTTTGTATAGCGCTGCAAAATAAACAAGATATTCTCGAGCATTCATCCAGCTGTAAAATCCTGAACTTTCTGGTAGCAATCCAATTATTTTTTTAATTTTTAGGGAATCTTTCACAATATCTAATCCGGCTATCTTTCCAGTCCCAGAGGTTGGCGAAATTAGTCCACATAACATCCTAATTGTAGTTGTCTTTCCTGCTCCATTAGGCCCTAAAAACCCAAAGATATCACCGGGATTGACACTTATACTCAACGATTCAACCGCATGGAAATTGTTGAAGGTTTTAGTAAGATTGAAAGTATGAATACTATTTGAGCGATCATCTCTTTCTTGGTTTTTTCTATTGTCACCATCCATAACAATACTCTTCATACGTCATTTCTCCTTTTAGAATCATTGAGATCATTTTCGTAGGATTCGTCATCATCTGTCAGTATAGGATTTACCTTTTTCTTCAGTAACGCAGATATCATTATTCCAATTATTCCAACAGTCACCAACAGCCAGCTTACCCATATATTGGTCAATTCCGCTCCATCAGGAACATCATATAAAAACTTAAAGTATAATCCACCAATAATCAGTACTATTGATAGTATTATTATAAAATATTTAATTTCAAATTGCATTGTTCTCACACTTTTTACTCCGATCATCAACTATTATCAATTACTGTTGTCCTATCCATTGAAAACTTTTTAAAATAGGACTTAATTCACTGAAATTGATTGTTGGGTTATTTGTATCTTGTGGTTTTAATTCTGAATAAGTTATTACGGCTGCTTCATCAGTACCTTCAATTAATGTTTTAATAGACTCCATTTCTTTAGATGTGTTTTTCCAATCATAGGTAATATCCCATGCTCTGTTTCCATTTATAGTTGACTGATTTAAACCAACTTGATGAAAATTCTTCATCGAAGATTCAAGCCCAGGTTTAATGCTACTAAGGAAAAAAAGCTCTGGGCTCGAAGTATCGGGTATATCCGTCAGATCGACAGAGATATTGCCTCGCGATAGATTAGCTATATAACTACCGGATTTATTTCCATGTATTACATTCGCATAACTTGGAAACTTCATCAAATAATAATTTTCAGGCTTTTCAAGATTTTTGTATAGAATCATTTGTAATGGCGTATTGTTTGTCTTATTTGATGAATCAACACCCGTCTGAAGATCAGAAGAATTAGTTGTAGGCTCAACCTTTGTTCCAATTTTTGGTGATAATGAGGAAGAAGATAAAAAGGATCCAAAACTATAGAATGTGAACAATATAATAATTATAGATCCAATAAGTATTACTAAGATATTGGACTTATCCATTCGATATTACACCTTTGAGCCCATCTGATTTTAACGTTATCTTGTTTCCAATTATAAATTTTCCATAGTTATCCAAACATCGAGATGTATTAAGCTCTTTATAGGAAACGCCTGATACTGTTAAATCAAGCAGTTTTAGTTTTGCATACTCGTGTAGAACGAGAAGAGATTCGATCACTTTATCCACAGTTGATCATTCCCTGTTTGATTTTTCTCTAGATTCCATAGTCTTGTATAGAGACAAAACTATTGTTATAAATAGTAACTAAATTATTTTCATTATGTGAGATCTTTGTAGTTTCCCCAAGTCTAAAATCCGGAAGAAATATGGATTTCATTCGTATCATAATTATATTCAGCGAGGTAAGTTTTTTATGCCACATAACCATCTATCTATATATGATTTAATAAGATGATTGATACAACTGTCTAAATGTATAGGATCATTAATGAAGAAAATATTGTTTTCATTTAGGTATTTGTATTACTGCAAATCTATTATCTTGTATGCTTTGTTGCCTAATTCAATTTTCCTTTCATTCACTGACTCTTTTAGTCAAAAATCATTGTTAACGATTAACGGATTCCGTATTGTTTATAATAAAAAAATTATTGCATGACGATTTTCATAAGTAGGCAACAAAGCAATCTTGTAACCCTTTAACATTATATTGCAATAGGAACATCAAATTCAACATTTATGATATGTGTAACATAATTTATCTGGATTTTTTGGCTTTGTTCACCTTACGGCTATTAGCTCCTTGGGCTCTTCATTTAACGATAGATCTATAGATTGAAGACGCCTTATTGCATGTATGTATACTAGAAATAAAACGTCTCCAGAGTTCATCTATCGAGGTCTGTATTTGTATTTTTCCGGTTTGTCACTGAGAAGGGCATCTCAAAGATTATCTTGCTGTGTCGAACGAAACCATGTTCTTTATGCTAAAAAATGGAATTGGATTCAGAGGTATCAACCAAAAAAGATTTTTTCGAAAACTAAAAGGATTTTAGAATTTATAGTTGATGAAACATTGCTTAAAGTTGGGTCAGAATGTGTCTGGCTTTGGATTGCTATCAATTGAGCCAAAAAATAAGCGAATTCTCGCACTTTTTTTTGCAAAAGAATCTAAAAAGAGAAACATGTTTGTGGCTGAAAGATTTCCAGCTGGCATAATAAAGATTCATGGAAAACATCCTGTATCAACAGATGGTGGTACATAGTATCCTCAAGCATGTCGATTCCTAATACTCGATCATCACATTCATTCTCTTCTTGCCAAAAAAGAGAAAGGCATGATTGAAAGGACAAAGCAGTACATCAAGGATAGAACAGAATGTTTTGATGACTACTTTCATTGTAGTCTGAAGAACTGCATAAATCATGAGCATGGGCTTACAAATGGTAAAAGAGATACAACGATGATGAAGGGTTGAATGGTCTATTTGACAAACCAAGAAGCGGAAGGCCTTCCTTTAGGGCTGAAGAGGAAATCGTAAAAATAAAACAGGAACTATCAGCTAGCAACACCGGATGGGATACCAAAGAGGTAATGGATCTTATCGAAAGGAAAACAGGTATCAAATATCATGAAGACCATATCCGCAGATTGCTTCACCCGTGGGGTTTTTTATCCAAGGTTCCACAGAAAAGGTTTGCAAGAACAGCAACCAAAGAAGAGAAAAAAGATTCTAAATGGCATTAAACGTCTTAAATACGCTTAAACACGGTTGGGATTTACTTGTACAGGATGAATCGATCTTCATCAATGACTCTATCATGGTAAAAAGAAGAAAATGGATTCTCAAAGAAAAAAGACCTATTGTTACGGTCACAGGATCTCATGAGAAAACCATCGTTTTTGGTACACTATCTCTAGTCGGTAGAAAACAACTGTTCAGACAATATGACAGATTTGACAGTCATTCTTTCATATCATACTTAGAAGAGGTCCAAAAGAAGTTTAAGAAATTTGTTATGTTTGTAGATAGGGCAACACAACACAGATCC
>JANWKP010000381.1 GCA_025451315.1 Nitrososphaerales archaeon
ATTGGAGGTGGAGAATATCATATTTCAAGAGTGATGGGATATTGGAGCAAATGCAATCAAATAACTCTAGTGATTCCAAGATCAGGTTATGAGATGGTAAAAAAGATTATTCCTTCTAATATTGAATTACACTTTTCATCACAAGAAATGGGTATTACTAAATTAAGTACAAGTGTACTTTTTTACTTGAAAAGAATTATAGGAAGTATATTTTTAAAACGTGAAAAATTCGATGTAGTTATCTCTGCTTCTCATTTTCTTTATGATGTTTTACCCGCATATGTCATTAGTAAAAGATTCAATTCAAAATTAATAATATATAATCATTCAGTATTACAACAAACAAGAAAAGCGTCATTTGATTTTTATAACATATTATCTTTGTTAAATGAGATATTAGGAATTTCTTTATCAAGGAGTGCCGATTCAATTTTTACTGTAAATGATGAGACTAAAAGATTCTTGTTAGAAAAGACATTTAAAAAAGAAATGATATTTGAGACTGACAATGGCATAGATAGTTTTGATACGGATGCAGAATCAAACCTTATCAAAGAATATGATTGCTGTTATTGTGGTCGAATATCAAAGAGAAAGGGTTCCAATGATATTATAGAAATATGGAATAAAATAGTTCAAACTATACCTGGATCCAGATTAGTAATTATCGGCGACGGTCCTGATTATGAAAATATTAAAAGGATGATAGAAAAATATGAACTGAAAAATAACATTTTACTTACCGGCTTTCTTTTTGGAAAAGAAAAAATACAAAAAATGAGCACATCAAAGATTTTTTTATTTCCAAGTTACGAAGAAGGTTGGGGTATTGCTATTAGTGAGGCTCTCTCCCTTGATCTTGCAGTTGTCTGTTACGATCTACCCGCATATTCAATTTTTAACGATGGAATAGCGAAAATTCAAACGGGCAGAATTGACAAAATGACAGAAACAGTATTAATGCTTTTGAAGAATCCAGAGAGGATTACTGAATTATCTAAGAGAGGCCATGAAGTAATAAATTCATTTAAGACCTGGGAAAGTATTGCTGCGAAGCAGTTTTCAAAAATACAACAAGTAGCAAAAAAAGATTCCACAGGAGTCCCGAGATTTCTGAAGATTTTGGTAGTTTCTAATGGGTGGGGTGTTAAAACTATTGGAGGTGGAGAATACCACATTCTTAACGTAATGTCAAAATGGAGAAAAAAAACTGATCTCTTTCTCATTATTCCCAAATCAGGCTATGAAATTTCAAAAAAACTTTTTGAACTTGATTATAAGATGTTCTATTCTTCTAATGAAACCAGCGTAAACAATTTGAAATCCAATTTATTGCTTTACATATTAAGAATTATTCGCAGCATATTTATGAAAAATGTAGAACCTGATATAACAATTGCGACATCTCATTTATTTTATGACACATTTCCCGCTTATTTGATTAGCAAGAGATTTAAATCAAAATTCATAGTATATAATCACTCCATCATTAAGAAAACAAGGAAAACAAAAAATGGGCTATTTAATGTAATATCGTTTATTAATGAAAAATTTGGATTATACTTGACGAGGAGAGCCGACCTGATTTTTACAGTTGATGAGGATACCAAAGAGTTCTTGTTGAGCCGTGGATATAATAAATCTAAAATAGCAACCACTTTCAACGGAATCGAAAACCATGTAATTTCAACTGTAGAAAGTGATAGGGTTATATTTGATGGATGTTTTTGTGGAAGGCTTTCCAAAACAAAAGGAATCTATGATATCATAAATATATGGTTAGAAATTACAAAGATTCTACCTCAGTCAAAGTTTGTTATTATCGGTAATGGACCTGAATACGATGGTATAAGGGATTCAATTAAAAAAAATGGTTTACAGGATAATGTGATTTTAAAAGGATTTGTTTCAGAAACTGAAAAGATAAAATTAATGAAATCATCAAAGATTTTTTTATTTCCAAGTTATGAAGAAGCTTGGGGAATAGCTGTTAGTGAAGCACTATCATGTGGAATTCCGGTTATATGCTATGATTTAAAGGCTTATGATATCTATGGAAGCGCCATAGTTAGAATAGGAATAGGAAAGGTGGAAGAAATGACGAGAGCTGTAATACGAATTCTTGAGGACAACCAAGATAGGATGGAGCTAATTAATAAAGGAAAAAAGGTGATTGAAAAATTTAGTGACTGGGAGAAGGTAGCAGACCAACAATTGCAGTATATTTGCAATTCTGGTCCCTATAGGATAGAGGATAGTAAATCAATATAACAACCATGTTTACCATACCATGACTCACATTTTAGACTTTCAATCATATAGATGCTATATCCCTTTATTAATTTGTGACCAACGTTTGAAGTGATAAAAAAAGTAACTGTTATTAAGGCACAAAATTTTATTTCAGGATCGGCCAATAGGATTAGGATGGCCCAAGATTATTAAAATTTATACATCATTTAAATTGAAATTTCAGATTTGTTCATTAAAGGAAATTTTGCAGCTCGAAGAACTCCATTCTAACTCTGAATGTCCGTAACAGAGCATTTTCAGAATACATCGTTGTTGGTTGTACTTGTATCATCCTAGTCTATCTTTCAGGAGATATTTAGAATGATTACCTTGCATTCATAAATAGAATCACTTTTCCAACTGGGACAAGATTCAGAATTATATAATTTTAAAGATTTTAAATAAGAGAGAAAAGATTCCAGAATAAGCCATAAGTGAAAGTTTGGTCAATGTACGATTGGAGTTACCATTGATGCGAATTGATATTGATCCTACAGCTAGGCAAATTCTTCAATTCATCGTATCGGAGGCGAAAAACATATTCCTGCATGAACAGTTTTTGTCAGGTTTGACTCAGTTCTATGAAATGGACTATAATAGCAAACAAAGGAACGTTTTATCCTTAGATTCTGTGGTAACTCAAAACTCAAATACTACTTTCCATCTACAATATAGGAAAGCATGGTGTAGAGCACAGTTAGTTACAACAAGGATAGAACTGAAGTCTCTAATGATTACTTTCCTTGCATTCAAAAAACTGTAAAATGATTCATATACTAAAATGGTTGAAGCTGTTTACAAGTATACATAACAAACATAAGCTAAACGTTTATACTAACAGGATCGCAGTTTCCAAGGTACTACATTTAAGTAAAATGTGCAAGTTGAAGATCTTTTACAATCAGGATAATCCAGATAAAGATGTTTACTAATTCACAAGTTATCAGTGATTTTACTGTGGAATAAAGTTAAAATTAGTCAAGTCCCTAATACTTACAGCAATAATTACCAATGTTATAGAGCCCAAAATTATGGGATTTCTAGTCATAGTATAGATATAATATATACATATTGCAAATGGGATCTGGAACGGTATATCATATAGAATCCTGAGTTGAACAAAGTAGGATCCGATAAGTAATGGGATAGACATAAGGGAGAAGAAGAGTAAGAGAAAAATATCATTGGGTTCTTTTAAATTTGTCCGAAATATGGCCCAAAATAAAACTAATGATAAGATCACTCCATTTCCCACGATTCCTCCGTGAGTTATTAGCGTAGCTCTAACTAGATTCTGTTCAAAAATGGACAGATAATTATAACTTATAAATTCTTTTACAAGTTTGAGATCTTCTCTTACACCACCTGATGACCCTAACATGAAATCCTTCGATATGTCAATTATTACGGTGCTGCTTAAAACTATCAGAGCGATAACAATGGCCTTCCTATTATACCTTTTCTTAAGTAACATTATAACAAGAAATACAGATGTTACTGTAATAAAGATTGCCCAGGTATAGGCATGAAAAAATATTAAGGCTATAAAAAATATTGAATAAAACAAAAGAGAATTTCTTGTATGAGACCGTAAAAATCTAAATAGAAAAAGCAACATCAAAAAACCAATTATAAGGCCGATCCAGTTGGCATAGAAACCGGCGTATATGCCTATGAGTGTTTGAAAAGAAAAAATGGTAAAAAATGACGCCAAATGACTAATTTTCTTGTTTGATGTCATTTCTCTGCACAAAAGATATATAACAATAGTTGAAATTGGAGTCAACAATAATGGCATATAGTCTATAGTATCTCCAGGAGATAGCGGATTTATATGAGATATCAAATAAATAACAAACAAAGAAAACGGTCTGTCACCATGGGTTTGCTCTACAAATGCATTATGAATAATATCTCCAATGGTTGTATCATTGAAGGATCTGGTCCATACAACATACCAGAATGTATCTACACCCACATACCGATTTTCTGGATTTATGGTAGGAATTTGAGGAATTGCAGGAATTATGATACTTAATAAAACAGTAACGATAAAAAAAACTCTCCAATTTACTCGGAATCTAAAATGATCTTTGACATATGAATTATTATTCATGATTTGATATTTTTGTAAAAGTGGTGTGATAATAAGAGATTTTACCTCTACTTTCTTGTATCTTAATTGCACTAAACATAATTTTATTATTAAAGAAAATGATAAAAGTAATATAACATATGGCACAATTCTTGAAAACAGAACAAACATATTGTATAAATAATCTCTTGGAAAACCGTCTAAATCAATGATCCCAAAGATCTTTAACCCGGATATGAGTATACTGTAAATACTGATAACTATCAAGAAGATTAGAAAATAATTTACAAAAAGAGACAATGATAATTTCCTGTCAGATACAATCTTGATTCGGTATATTTTTTCTAAAACGAGTAAGATCAAAATGAGAGGGAACGAAAGTATTGTTATTACATCTATATAGAATTCAGTATTGTAAATAAAAAAAGGGATAAATGCAATCACTGTTACTATGAGAACAATGTAACGTAACCTGTTTTCTATTATTAGGAATAATATGAAACTAAAAAGTCCACAGATAATAATCTGATCCATAAATTGATTAAAAATAAAAAATGAGTTAACAATTTTAGACTCAATCATTTCACGATTTTCTAACACAAACAAATTTAGATTAAAGTAAGATGGAAGAAAAAAGATGTAAAATATCCATAAAGCTACCAAACAGGCAGATAGCAATCGTATGGGTCTAGAATAATTTCTTCCTAACTTTAACAGTACATAGTTTGGTAGAGAATCCAACTACATTTTTGCCCTCAGAGACTCTAGTAGTATATAATTTTTATAAATCTTGTGTAAATTAGGGTTCATTTTCATGTCTCTAACGTCTTTTCGATCCTATTTTACATAGTTGAGATAGAATAGTATTATGGCTCGTCATAAAAAAGTTATTAAAAGAACTCTTAACAAAAGTCAAATCTACCTCAAAAAAATATTTTGGCTTTAACAATTACATATTCTATCTTTATTAATTGTATGAAAAGTTTAGATTATCATTCACTTACTCAATAATAAACTGCAATATGGTAAGAATTTTATGGTTTAACTGGAGAGATATCAAGCATCCGGATGCAGGAGGAGCGGAAGTCTATACCCACGAAGTGGCATCCAGGTTAGTAAAAAAAGGATATGATATTACTCTTTTTACTGCAGACATACCATCCAGAACAAAACAAGAGGTGATTGATGGAGTCAAGATAATTAGAAATGGAGGAAAATTTAATGTATACAAAAAGGCAGAGAAATTTTACAAAAAAAATAAGGACGATTTTGATATAATTATAGATGAAATCAATGGTCGACCATTTCTGACACCAAAATATATAAAAGATAAACCAATTATAGCAGTATTTCATCAAAGCATTAAAGAAGAATGGTTTTATGAAACATCCTTTCCAGTCAACTATTTGTGTTATTATTATTTGGAAAGAAAATGGTTATCATTTTACAAAGGAGTTACTGTACTTACAGTATCAAATTCTAGCAAAGAGGATTTAATTCACTCTTACAATTTAGATGATGTGATAATAGCTCCTAATGGTTTAAACATCAACCCCCTTCAAAGTACACCCAAGAAATCAAACATACCAACCTTAATTTTTGTTGGCCGGATGAAAAAACACAAACTTCCAGATCATGCTATAAGCGCGTTTAAAATAATAAAAAATATGATACCGACTGCTCAAATGAACGTGATAGGTGATGGATATTTCCTAGATAAGTTAAGAAAAAGATTTAATATATCAGATATCATATTTCACGGAAAAGTGGATGGTCAAAGAAAACTAGAGTTATTGAGGACAGCACATATAATGTTGATGCCTTCAGTCAGAGAAGGATGGGGTTTGGTTGTTACGGAAGCTAACGCTATGGGTACCCCTGTTATAGGGTACAATGTTCCCGGATTAAGCGACTCAATACAACATAATAAAACAGGGTTTCTCACAATGACTAACACTCCAGAAAATATCGCAGAGATAGCCATCAATCTATTAAACGATCCTATTAAGCTACAAAAGCTAAGTCATAACGCATTAGAATTTTCTAAAACCATAAGTTGGGATAAAACAGTAGAGATATATCATAAAGTGATCACTCTAAAATTAAATTAATCAATTTTATTTAGATATCCTTCTTAATATGAAGTACATAATAATAACTGTAAATACGAGAATTGAAAGGATCATTAGAGATATTTTAACTCCTACTTCAAATAGCCTTTGTGGTTGATATTCTATTATTACATTAATATTTTTGTTAGGAGTTAATATGAATCCATTTATTGCGCCGTATAATGGCACCGAATTTGCCTTTTCTATAAGAGTCCCGTTGTAAAAAACACTAGCTACCCAGTTAGGACTGTATGGCTCAGCAAAAGCAAGAACAAAGGAATTAGTATCATCTTTACCCTTCGAGGTAAGGTAATAAGGTATAGTTACATTCCACAGTGTAGGATTTATTTTTTTATAACTCATATTATTTGTTGTGATTGTATTCTTATAATCTGTTCCGAGAGATCCATTATTATCCAAATAATCGTTTGATAAAAGATCAATGAAATCACTTTCATAAACTTTGCCAGAACTTAGATGGGTTACTGCCGGTCTTCCTACATATGTTTCAGCTGGTAGTCCTTCCTGAGATGAAGACCAACCAGCGTTAAGTACAAGCCTCAATTTAGAAATAGAAGGATCTATAGATACAGAACACTGGTACCTTGTCCAGCTTGTATGTCCATCAACTCCCGTAGGACATTGGGTAATCTGAATCCACTGGTCATCTAAACTATTGTAACCTTCCACTGCTATGTGAGACTGAGTTACATGATTATTTGTTTTGACATTAGTAGTAACAAGATATCTCTCACCTCCATTTACAGAAATTTCTTTACTTCCAATGTTTGACCAGCTTACGTCGGTATTATTTGTAGATATTTTGAAAATATTATTTGGTAAGTGATCAATAATATTATCGCTAGTCATATAATCTGTTCCTTCTACAACACCTTTGTCAGTAATATTTACTATTTCACAAAGAAAATAGTTATTATCGCAATTACCGGACAAATCATCCCAATCTGCGGGAAAATATGAGGAATCTTTGTCTCTTGAATCATTCAATTGGATGACATTTTCAAATATAGGATTGG
>JANWKP010000382.1 GCA_025451315.1 Nitrososphaerales archaeon
ATTTGAGAAATATTACTCATATTTGGAGATGTGATTCCTGTGGTAATGCCGGTCGTTGTTAATGCAGAAACCGATTCAAAAAGCGAATTCAAAAAACCTTTCTGTTCAACAAACCATAGTACGAACGGCCCTGTTAACTTAAGCATTTGAAATAGAGTAAATTTTAGTTGTCACTGGACTAAACGAGACAATATAAACAAGATTCTGTGTATTTTGAGCACGATTTATGACCATTTGTTCTGAAGTGATTCATCTTAATCGATATGAAATATTGGGAAGCATTTGAAAAATTACCTTAAGTTAACAGGCCTATGATTTTGATACCTGCTTTTTATCTTGTAAGAATTGAATTTCGGACTTGGACAGAAATGACATGAATTAACTTGTCGTAAAACATTAAAAGGATTGTTGTACGAGCATAGCTATTATTGATTCAACTCCTTTAGTCACAATCAAATAAATACTTTCAAGAATTGAATTGAATATTCGAGAATTACTTTATCTCCAATTGTATACTAGGGTCACTTGTAAAATCGGTAGCGGGTTCTGTGGGATTAAGTTCCGTATGGTATATGGGTTGGGTGGAAATCATGAGGACATCCACATGGGTCAGAATAATCAATGATTAAGATATAAAAACTAAACCTGATGCTATTCCAATTGTCAATTGACAATTTTTTACCAAGGAACTAAAAAAATATGAATGCCATTTTGGATTAAAATGTCTTTTACATTGTTTATTTTGTTCATCTTATTATCTTCATTAAGCATTGGATTACTCTGTATGCGTGTTATTGTTCATCCCTTTCCAAGCTCCTATAAACCTCATCCTAATGAGATGATAAACCTAACATCAATAATTCCTCATAAAGTTGTTATCAAGTTTACAGAAAGACCTGAACTAAAGACAAGCAATTTCAAAGTCATAGACTCTGATAATGTAAGAGTAGATAACAACGACCTCAAATTAATATCAGATAAAACCCTTTCTGTGTCTTTGGATGAATCCAAGTTAAAAACAGGCATTTATACCGTTTATTGGTTAATTTTGCCCAAAGACGACGGTTTTCTTACAAAGGGTTCTTATATTTTTTCGATTATGAAATAAGATAATCATTTGAAAAATCAACAGCCAACATCAAAGAATCAATAACATATATTGATATCGAAAACTTCCTATGTCAAAGTTTTTTTTGCCTTAGTATAACTAAATTTGCTTAATACTCTCTTTTGTTTCATCTTTGTGTTTTAGTTGATAGGCCAACAAAATAACCAATAGTATTTCAATTATCAATGTTATAATACCATTGGGTTCTAATTCATTTATTGGTGTTCCTTCAGGAGAAAACGGAGGAGTAATCAACCTGACAAGTATAAACGTAATCGCAAGCACGGCATTTCCAATGATTCCTATGTAATACAAAACCGTTCTAAGAAAAGGTTTTTTTGTAAACAATATGATGATACCAAAACCTATCTGAGCAAGCCCTGATAATAGAAAGGTCATACCCCATGCTAATGATTCACTTGAATGTTCCGGCACCAACAGAACATGAATGATTCCAACAGATATAGACAATGTTGCTATGGATATCGTAGTGTTTCTTCTTCTTGTTTTTGTTCCTAAGTATTGATTATCCTCATTTCTCCAGGCATTAGTATTAAATACAAAAAGACCTGAAAACATCCCCAATGAAAAAATTCCTATCCATTCAGTAAGAGGCGGAACTAATTGTTCTAGTGGGTCTTCTCTATCGCCATTCATACCTGTTGAATGGTTTTCTCCCATTTGTTGTGACATAACTTCAGTTTGTCCCCAGACATCAGGATTGGTGATACTCGTGGAAGTCAAAAAGTACAATAGTAATAGAAAAACAACATAATATGGTATAATCCTAATCATAATAGGGATAATGACAAAGTCATTCCTTTATAGTTAATCCCTTCCATCACCATATTCCAAACATATTATTTGTTAATTCTTATTTTGCAAGCTTCTTTAGATTTCTAGGGTCTTAATGTTCGATTGGCTGCTTATCGTAGAAGGGTAGTAATTTGTCAATTTTGAGCTTTTATAGTTACTCTAATCAATGCCGTGTTTGCTGAAATTATGATTCAATTGCGAATGAAGAGATATACGTAAAAAATGAAATAAATAGAATAATTAATAAACATGGCTTAGTGCCTCATATTGCTCATTGAATCCATAGAGGGAGGATTGTTTATTTCAGCTGATTTGTTTTTGTCAATGGTATTGGATTTGTTCAATCCTATTCCACTAATCAGAGTTCCGTACATTTCATTAGTACCTGAAAAATGACCACCAGTCTTGTTGACATCAATCATCAAACCCAAAACCTTTTTACCCATAAGGTGAATAGCTATAGGCACTTGTTCGTATTCGGTTCCATTATTTGAAGAGATATGTGAAATTCCTGTGACAACTATATCATTGCCAGCAAAAATGATATTATCGGATGTTAAATTGTTTATAAGATGGTTATGAGAAAGGCTTCCATCAGGTTTAATCATAGTAAAGTTAGCATTAAAAGTCGCACTCATATTTGAATTTACTATGTTTTTATTACTAGCGTTATTAATTTCCAGATTCCATAAACCACCTTGAATCCATTTTACTACACCATCTTTTATCTGATTATTTGCAAAATGTCCTGAAGCCATCACAGTTTTTGACTCATTTTGTTCTATTGGACTATTACTACTACTATCAGAAGCAGATGTGGAAACATTAGATGAATTTGCCACCGACTCGGAAGTTTCCTGTGCAAATACATTTAGGAATAAAGATTTTTCGTCCATAAGACCAGTGAAAGACAATACTCCAGCTGTAATTACGAATGGTATCACTAAAAGAGGAATAGTAACCATTTTGTTATTTGATTTAAAAAAAAACATGACCATTAGTTTAGGTATGGGTATAACACATAAATTAATTACGTAAAGGTATATTCTAGACAACTTCTAAAATAAAATCTACAGTTATGACTCTTCCTTTATGTTGAAATTGTCCCCATACATTGTATATGCCACTATTACTGAACCTAGTTTTAAAAGAGACTTCTGGAACGCCTTTCCAATTCGATTGTACTTCCTCGGTTGGGTGGATATGTAAAAAATCATGTGCATTTGTGCTTATTATAACGCTATGTTCACCGGCTCCCATTAGCGGTTCTAAATCAGTAACTGGATTTCCAGATGCGTCGAATATGGTAAAATTTATGTTTATATCTTCATCAATTCTAATTTCATTTGGCACTGTTAGACTAATTTGATATTGGCCTTGTACACTTTTTAGATATTGCATATCATGTACTATTGAAACCGGATTGTGAATCGGATTTCCCAATACTTTAAGTTCAAACGTAACAAGTGTTTGAGTTCCTTCTTTTGGTTTAGAATCTACCCACATTTTATATTCTCCAGCTTCTGGAAAATTATGATAAATAGCAAATGCATTGTTAATAGTTTCATATATAGGATGAATATGTGTAAAATAGGAAAGGTCTTTGTTTACGATAATAAGATGCATGAGTCTGTCATGAATAGTTTCAAACTCTCTAACAATATTTCCTGAAAATTGGTCCGTTATAGAGATAACAATTTTGGTAGTTGAATCTGCCTGCGGGTTATAAGGGTCATATTGTATATTGACATTGTAAAAAGAAGTTGCCTTTTGATGAAGCTGATGATGACCATTGTATTCTTGAGTTAGTTTTTGTTCGAGATTAATAGTATAACGATGGTCCTGTGTATGAAACTTTTTGTCATCGTTCCATGATTTGATTCATTTATCATTGTATTATGAATACAATGTGAGAAATATAATGACCAACCTTTACAAACGTAAAGTATAATATGACTAACTTGGGTAAATGAGATTGATAATTTTACATGCCTCTTATCCTTGATGAAACCGATGTAGCTATTCTAAAATCACTTTTAGAAGACGGTAGAAAATCATTTAGACAGATATCAAGAGACACTGGAATAACAACTCCAACAGTAAAGGCACGTTATGAAAGGTTGGTAAATATAGGATTTATCAAAGGGGTTCTACCAGTTTTTGACTTTGAAAAGGTAGAGACACAAGAAAAGAACTTCATTCAATTACGAGACATTAAGGATAATACAAAGATAAAGCAGAACATTCGTAAGAATCCTCAGGAAAGTGTAATAAAAAAAGAGATAAATGAAATTCAGAAAAGAATCTCAAGGGGTCTAGCAATAAATATGATTTGTGATTTTTGCAAGGGGCCCGTATACGGTAAACCTAGGATTCTAAAATTTGCAGATATTGAACGATTCTTCTGCTGTACCTCATGTAAATCAGGCTATAGTGAAAAATTTCGAGGAAGAATAGAGTCGATTAAAAGAAAATATGAGGGTAAATCAGAAATGGATGAGTAATATTTTTTCTATTCCTAATTTGTTTTAAAGTCTATATTTCGACGGATTTTGCTCAAACTGCTGTTTACAAGAAGCAGAACACAAGTATATTTTATTTCCATTGATTTCTGATACATGCTTTGCTGTTTTTTCATCCACGTTCATATTACAAACTGGGTCTTTTGCCATTTACAATCAAATACATACTAGGATATTTAACCACAAAGCTTTACAAATGTAAAAAGAGCCAAATATATAACCATAATCTTGTAATTTAAAATTGTAAAGTTAGGGTATTATCTATCTCTCCCTCCGTAAGATAATAGATATGAATTCAAAAGAAAAATACAACAAACAAGAATCCCATTAATCGATTCGGTTTGACCGTTGTTTCGTTTTGCGATATACTCAACAGATTTTATAAATTTGTCACATTTACAGTGAAATATCCTATAGGCTTAATTGTCTGATATGACAATTCTTAAATTCCTTTCCACTATTGGAATAGCATAAATCATCTCTACTAGGAATTTGGGACTTGATTACCAAAAATCTTTGAATCGATTTATTAATTTGATTTTTCCTTACTTTCTTTTGAGATGGATATGCTAAAAATTTCTTGTTGTTTTGTACAGATACAACATAGAAACAACATATGGATGTAACACATGATTACTCTGTAACATTGTAAGGCTTTTCTTTTTTTAAACTAACATTAAACAATACTAATTGTCAATGTTAACTCAAAGGGAGAAGCTAAAAAAGGCTATAGAATTGCTTAAAAAGGGAACACCCATTAGAGAAATTGGGAAGGAGCTTCGTTTGTCACACTCTACGATATGCCTAATCAAAAAAAAGATGGCCTTACACATTAATGACGAAAAAGAAAAATCGAGTACTGAGATATCAGAAATACAATCAACAAAAGATGATAGTTCTATGACGGCCGCCGCCGTATACATTAAAAAGGATATGTCAAAACATTCTCAGGGATTGAAGTTGTTAATGGAGAAAAAATCCCTTGTAGAGATTTCAATCCTGCTTGATTTGGAGACTGATGACGCCCTAAAAATCTTTAACGATTTTTTGATACTGCAAAAAATGGAAAAGGTGGTGGCCATCCTTATCGAAAACAAGAATAACCTTGATGCTTTCATTAGCCTTCAAAGTCGTATAGCAAGGAACAATATTGACGTGCGGAAAGTATGGCCCAAACCTCAACTCGAACAGGAGAATTTCAACCTTAAAGAAGATAATAAAACCCTCAAGTTTGAGAAGGAGACCGCACAAGATATAACAGAGTTTTGGAAAGAACAATTTATCAAGGTAAACGGTAAATACCAATACATCCTAAAGCTAGCCAAGAGAAAAGGACTGATGCCAGTGAAACATACTACAAACAGGATAAACACTCATTTTTGAACAGCAATTATGATGTTGGAAATTCTTGTCAATAAAATGAAATATACATTTCATCCAGGTGCAATGTAAAGCCTATCGGGCATTCGCACGTGTATTGCTCTAATCTTATCATAAAGAATTAAAGTTTATCATCTTTGTCGATTGAATTAGCAATATTTGGATAATCATAGTGATGGGGTCAAGGAAATATGGAGTCAAGGAGATTATAGGAGCCGACGGCAATTTTTTCCTCCTATATTTGCTCGTTTAGCAAGACTTGTAAAATTGCAATCGAGTTACTAATAATATATATAATAATGCTATTTGAATCTACAAAGTTTTCTATAGAGTCTCAGCGGACAAAGCATTAGTTAAATTTAGAACTGTAGTAAATGATATTACAGTTATTGACATGAGTTACAAGGTAATATGAAAGGAAATATTTTTCGAGTTGAAAATTTGCTCTTTATTCCTCAATCCTCCAACAATCAAACTCAGACCAAAGACCAACAGTATTTGTCCTAGGATGGACCCAACTATATTTGCCTTGACTAAATCGAATAGTCCCGCTTGAATAGCTACTATTGACAGTATAATTTCTGGAGTGTTTGAAAATGTAACATTGATTAAGGAGCCTCCGGTGTTTCCATAATGCTCAGCCAAGTGCTCGGTAGTATCACCTACTAATTTGGCTAAAGGAATTAAAGCTAATACGGATATTACAAATAAGATGGTATAGTTGATAGGAAAGAATGCATCTAAGATAATGGTAATTGGTACGAAAATAAATAAAATGTAGAATACATTTGATATGTTTAAGAGTTTACTTAGTCGGATTGACAAAAAATTAAACTATTTCAGTTGACTTGATTTGAAGATATAAACATATTATAAGGAATTATCTAGTGCTGGTGATATCTAATTTTATTTTTTGATTATCCTCAAGGATAATATTTTCATAGTTGTTTACAGGTTTACCATTTACAGTTGCATTTACCCTCTTTTCATTCAAGTCTAAATCGCCCCATATTCTTAGAAATTCGCCTAAGGTATAATTCCTATCAACTACCGAGCCTATCGTAATACGACCTTTGTCGTTGGTAGTGTATACTGGAGCCATTCCTGGCATAGTCTTTTCTCCCTTTTCATCCATTGGCATTCCGGGGGCTCCAAATTTATCAAGAGAGTGGTCGTTCCACAGATGGTCCTCAATACCTATTTGACCAGGAATTCTAATGGGTTTATCATCCATCATGATTTCTAGATTAGTGTGCATATAAATAACAAAATGTGATACCCTTCCAGAATTTATGTTGCTATGATATGGCTTTACAAGCACTTCAATAAAGACAGTAATAGATATAATTGCAATTCCTAAAATACTCAAAATTATAATCTGTTTTCTTGTAATCATCCCAAATCTCTCTAACTTAATTCTAAA
>JANWKP010000383.1 GCA_025451315.1 Nitrososphaerales archaeon
ATTGGAATTATTCTGGCTTTCGAACTACGTTTGATTAACCAATCGATCATCACTCCAGATGCTATGCAAAATAATCCAAATATTGGGATCAAATGAAACCAATTTACGTAAGAAATAAAGAAACTGACAATAATCAGAAATGGAACTATCCATATAATTAGAAATAAATCTCTTCTAACCACGGCAAAAATGGTGCCAGCTAGGCCCATAACCAGAAGAATCGGATCTATGGAATACAAGTCATAAAGAGCATTCAAAATTGAGCCATTCTGCCTTTCTAATTGGGAGATCACTCCTATAGTCCATTGATCAAATTCTCCTCTAAACACTGCATCAATTGGCCAAAGTAACGGAATTAATATGGTAGGAATTAAGAATAAGAATATTTGAAATATTTTTCTTTTATAAAGGTAGATATAGAAAATTAACAAAGGCATCATAGCTATCATAGGAGCTTTAGTGAAAATTGATAGTCCCAACATAATCCCTGAAATAAATATCAAAAAATTTCCTGTTTTGATATTCAAGTTCTTTGATGACTTTAGATATACTACTATCAAAATTGCGCTCATTAAGAATGGATATAAGATTGATTCAAGATATATTCTACGCATAGCCCAAGTTAAAGGCATTATTGAAAATAATAAAGATGAAATAATAGCCACATCACGATTATAATGTATCTTTGTTATTGCGTAAAGAAGGATAGTATCTAGGATGGAAAAAAATCCAATGATTAATCTAGGAACTATATAGGCTAATTCAACTGACGAATAATCATAAAAGTCTGGTACGATAATCGCTGGATAATTACTTATATAAAGCAAGCTTGCCAGAATGATTGGTCCAAAGTAGGGATGATCATAAAAAGATGTGTTCCACTCCAAATTTCCAAAGGTTAGTAAATGCATTGCGCGATACATATAAATCCCCTCATCTACGTGGACACTGGGAAATCCTATAGGATTGAATAGATGAGTAAAGATTGTGACGGAAATTATTAAAATGATGATGTAGTACTTGTTTTTATAAAGTGATGTCATCTTGTCCAAGAGAAACATTTAGAACCAAGTATACTCCTGTTTCCTAAACTAAGTAAGTTAGGTTGATATAAACTTATAATTGTAGACTCATCACCCAAAAAAATGAACCTATCTAAAATAATAGTATCAGGAAAAAGACCATTATGTCAATTCTTTTCTTGATTTAGGATAAATGTACTGATCCTAAATTTTTATTGCACTGGTAACATATTGTGGTTTTGCAAGGTTTGTATGGACTAATATCTGTAAACATTTGATCCTTTTTTTTGATATTTCTAAATTATACCAGGATCATACTATTCTAAAGATTGAGAATTAACAAATGTATTATATTGTATGAAATTTCATCTTTAAAATAATGAAAAATATTAGCATTATAAACACATCTAAATTACATACGCTCTTTATATTGATGGTATCTGCTGTCAGTTTGATGTTTATGACATCTCCAAACTCTATATTTGCACAGGAAAGTGATGCTGCTGCAGCCGAGTCAGATAGCAGAGATCCGATAGCAATTATTAATGAAATTAGAACATTGTTAACACAAGCTAATAACCAATATGCAGCTCAAGATTTTGTTGGAGCTGAAGCATCAGTTCAAACCGCATACTTGGATAATTTTGAATTCTTGGAGGGCCCTCTTGCTGCATTAAACCCAACATTGATGGAAGCGACAGAGCTATTGATACGAGAAGATTTGATTAGTGCTATTCAAGATAGAGCTCCATTAACAGAGATTCAAAATTTGATTAATACCATAAACGGTAACTTAGACCAGGCCGAAGTATTATTCCAACAATAACCATAATTTTTTTTATTCCTGACCGATGAAAGATAATCTATTACTATCTTAATTATTCATCAAAAAAATTTTGAATGTTCCAATATAATGACCCTTTCTTCTCTCTATGATTGCTTTTGGTAAGACTGATTGAACAATAAATTTCAAATCAGAGGATCAACACTTCCTTTATATTTGATATTATGAAAAACTGCTATTATGAATTTATTATCAAGTACATTTTTGACGATAGTACTTTGTACCGCTTTAGTATTCTCTATTCATTCGATTATTACTTTGCAGTATTCCTTTTCCCAACAAGGGACGGGTTCTTTCTGGACAAGAGGGGCAGATATGCCTCGGGTAACGACCGAGGCCACAGCTACAAATTTGGGTGATGTAATTTACGTTATAGGTGGATATGATGAAGAAGGTGAAGGTGTGGGTATGGTTGATATGTACAACACAACTTCAGACACATGGGCTGAAAATATTACCCAATTGCCTGTCCCACTTCATCATACCTCTGCAGCTTCAGATCAAGGAAAAATCTATGTAGCCGGGGGATATACTGGAGATTGGACATCTAGTGATAGACTTTTCATTTATGACCCTCAAACTAATCAATGGACCCAAGGTAATCCTATGCCCACTCCTAGGGGATATCCCACCGCGAATTTCGTTAACGGTATATTATATGTAATGGGCGGTGATGGTGGTGAAGGATATGATCGAGCCCTTAATGCTACTGAGAGTTATGATCCTAATACAAACCAATGGACAATACATAGTTCTATGCCAACCCCTCGACATCATGCTGCATCCGCTGTAGTTGATGATAATATTTATGTAATTGGGGGAAGAATAGGAGAAGAATTAAACAACGTAGATCTTATTGAGAAATATGATCCTGTTTCGGATCAATGGACTACTGATCTCGAACACATGCCGTCAAAAAGGAGTGGCATTGCGGCCACATCAGTAAATGGATCAATTTATGTATTGGGAGGTGAGCAAAATCAAGGAACGTTTAACGATAATGAACGTTATGATCCGGCTACTGATGCTTGGAGTGAAGAACTTCCCATGATGAATGCTCGACACGGATTGGGTGTAGCCTCCTATGATGATAATATATATGCAATAGGTGGAGGAGCTGAACGTGGATTCTTTACATCTGGAATAAATGAGATATTTCATTTATCAAACATCACTAATTCGTAAAATGATTTTGCGTAAAGTGACAAAAAACTCCATTATTTTTTAAGAGTACATACATGTAATGAAGAAGTAGTTCAAATCTTCTTCTATTTTTTTGATTAAACTCTACATTTAATGTTATATAATACCGTGTCTTTTTTAAGCTAAAGAATATTGATTCGAAAGAATAATTGATCAACAGGATTTACACATCTGATTATTACTATTCTTGGGATAAAAAAAATATGAATTTAGTGTATGATTTTTGCGACATAAGGTCTAAGATACTAATTTCGAGTTGCAACTCTAAATATGAGCAGATTCATTTTCAAGTCTCAAAAAGAAAAACATATGATATAGTCTTATTAATTATAGGGATAGGATTGGTTTATGGTCTATATAATATAATGGTTTTTTTCATTATCACTTTGTGCCTGGAATGAGTATTTCATTTATGTTTAATGCTTGTAATCCTTCATGTTGACCTCCAAATACAAAAATTCTATCCTTATATGCTGCAACTGCTAAACCGGATCGATCGACTTGCATATCGGGTTCTATCGACCACTTATTGGTAATTAGATCGTAACTTTCTATATTCTGATTGGATCCGTCTACCATTTGACCGCCAAACACGTATATTTTTTCACCCAAAGAGTCTGCTGCAAATCCGCTTCTTCTTATAGGCATAGGTTCCATCGATGTCCATTTATCATTTTTAGGATCATACCTCATGTTATCATCCAGATTAGTCAAACCATCATTTATTTCGTTAGGCACTCCATTACCAAACAATCTTCCACCTAAAACATAAATATGTCCGTCAACTACGGCAGAAGCAGCATGATGTTTTGGACCATTATGATCTGGCATTGGTTTTTTGGTAACCCATGTGTTATTTTCTATATTATAAGCAAAATTAGAGTTCTGGGGATTATGGTCAAAATCTAAACCAGAAATTGCATAAATTGTTCCATTCACTACTTCTGCTACGTGACAGCATCTAGGTTCAGGTAACGGTGTACCTTCTGTCCACTCGTCCTTCGCAGGATCATATATAAGCATTTTATCTGTTGTGATTTTATTCAGCAAAAATCCTCCTATTACATAAATTTTCCCGTCATATACAACAGATGGTGCATGATCTAATGCGTAAGGTAACGGTGTACCTTCTGTCCACTCGTCCTTCGCAGGATCGTATATTTCTACGGTACTTAAAGCTCCCCCATTTCTGTAATCTGCTCCCCCGATGACGTAGATTTTATCATTTAGCAAGGCTACAGTAATTTCAGTTCTATTTGAAAGCATGTCTTTACCTTTCTCCCATGTCGAATTTTCGGCTGCTTTAGCATCAGTAGGGTATATTAAAGTAATAGCTAAAATTAGTAGAAATGATGATATTGCTATAACCGCATTGCACGATCCCATAATTGAGGAAGATTTCTTTAGAAATGTCTTATAACTTTTTGTTAGATTATCAGAATTGATATGTAGTAGCTTGGTTTGTCTAATACAAAATTATATGTGTTATAAGCCTGCTCTCATTAATTTGATCCATTTGTTAATACTCCTGGACTAATATTCTTTAGTCCTAGTGTAGGTGGTGACAATGCTCTAATCGAAGTAATTTGATCATTAAGCCAACCCAGGGTTTGGACATTGTGCCTGCCTTGTTCGAGGATCATACAATTACCAGCATAGCTTTCATGTTCACATACTTCTACCATGTATCCATTACTCTGATTCGTATCGGTTGTAATTATCAAACTACTTATGGAATCTTGAAATTGTCCACTCAAATTTGGTGTATTTTCGTTGATGAGAGTACTATTACCGGTAAAATTCTTGTGAATAAAAACTTCGGCGGTGAAGTGACTGGTGTCATTTACTAGAGCTGTGTCATTTACTAGAGCTGTGTCATTTGCAAGAGCTGTGTCATTTGCAGCTATAGGATCAAAATTCAAGTTTTCAAAATTCATAGTGGTGGAGTTATTTACAGTAGCTCTTACAATGTCTACTGTGGAAATCATAAATCCTGTGATTAATATTACGATCATTAGAAATAGATAAGTAGGTGCAAATCCTTTCTTCATATTGGAAAAATTGGAAAAGAGTAATAAAAACTTGTACTTGATTCTATATTTTGAAACAATAAATTATTTTATCTTATTTTGTAGTTAGATGTATTTGACAGGGCATTCTTGTATCTTATAGTTACAATATGACAGAATGTCGTATCCTGAGAAAGAAATATCACTTTTATTGGATCATAATAGTTATTTGGCTAATCTCTTTTCATTATTAATGGCATCAGTATTTAACAAATATGACTGGTGCCAGTCCACTCCAATTGGGAATGAATCAATGGTTATTCTAAACCAGGAATAGTTATTTCCTCAAAGTTTAGAGCTGAAATACTGATATAATTAGATCGTACTATTTTTCATCAATGTTAAATTGTTGTAATAAATTCGGACTATCAACAACAAGATCATGAAATTTATCTATCTCAATAGTCTTAATCGGTTCCATCAAGGTAATTTGATTATTTGATTTGATATCACTAAGACTATCTTTTTGCTGTAACATGAGTAAATGATTTTTTATATCTGTAGTAATTTCAGTATTACAAATTTTACTATTATTAATTACATTAAGGGACTCTTGAAGCATTCCTTGAATATGTTCATTTCCTTTATTTTCATGGAAGTGGGGGTTTCTTGTTTCAACCTGAAATATTTCCACGTCATGATGTCCGATGTCAAATGATTTATTGGAAATAATGCCTCCATATTTTTCTAAAATATTAATTAGTTCATATGGTTCTACTGAATATCCACTAGAGAATTCTAAGTTTTCTGCAAGCGACATAGAAAGTGAGTGTTCTC
>JANWKP010000384.1 GCA_025451315.1 Nitrososphaerales archaeon
TGTAGAAAATCAAACCTCTGGTAAAACCAAAACTAATGCTACAAAACAAGAATTACCAACAACAACAACAAAGTTACCAACAACAACAATAAAGAAACCAATTGTAGAAAATCAAACTTCTAATCAAACTAATGTGCCAAATGAATTAACATCTAATATTTCTAATAACACCGCTAAGGTAGGAGATAAAATAAATTTAGCAATTGAAAATATAGTAGTAGAGAGAAGTATTACTAATTCAATTCAACTGAAAGGTGATATAAAGAATAACAGTCCAATTGATTTACAGGACATAAGGATTTCTGCAGAATATTTTGATAAGGCTGGAACATTATTAGAAAAAGTAGAGCATTTTATTACTTCTCCTTCCTACATATTAAAACCAAATGGTCAAGTATCTTTTAATATTTTAGAGGTTATAGGTTTTGGTTTTCAAAAACTCGCTGATTATAATATAGTTGCAAATGGTGAAACTGTTAAATGAATTCTTTATTCACCTGACTTGTTAAATATTATTATTTTATAATACATGTAAATGTTCATAGTAGACTAAACAAATTAATAATTCAAGCCATAAAAAATTTATCATCAAATTCTTTAATTTTATTGTAATTTTTACAGAGATTGTAATTGCAAAGTTAACTTCATAATTATATCTAAATTATAAAGATCGATCAAACTAGATTCCTAAAATTTTATTTTTATATTCATCTTTTTAAGAATATCTATTCTTCGATTCAGAAAATTTATAACTTTTCATATTAGAAATATAAGATATGAATTCGATGAAGGTGTGCAGATATAGAAATGATATCTATCTGTACTAAAATAAGAATCTAAGGCAAGGTAATAAAGAAAATATTATTAATGATTTAAAAATAAACGAGATAGCAAATACTACCCTAAAGATACCGTCATTATTTAATTTAAATACTTGTGAATTCGGATTCTTAGAATTTAAGCTCTTTAATATGATTCAGTAACATTATCATTTAAATTTAAGATTTGAATCACAAAATAATTACAATAGAGTTCAATAGATGTTATATAGTTCTCATTAATCATAAAAAATTGATATTTCCTAACTTATGTTTGAATTTTAGAACCAGTTATTTGTTTTTAATAACAAAAGATTAAAATCATACGGTATAAAAGTTCTTGATAATGAACTCGCCTACACCATTAGAGCGAACTATAGATCAAGTTATTACCAAAAAAGAGTCCGAAATATTGACTCAATTAAATAAATATTACATAGAGTCAATTAATAATGTAGATTCATCAAAATCTCGAATAGAGGGAGAATATCAAAACATTATTTCTAATGCAGAGAAAAAGGCAGAAAATTTAAAAAGGCAAGTTATAGGCTCAAGCAAATTATCTGCACGCAATAAAGAATTAGTTTTAATTGAACAAGCAGTTAATGACGTTTATGTAAAAGCAAAAGAAAAACTAGTATCGTATTCTGAAGACTCCAACTATAAGGATATGTTAATTAAAATTCTTGATGAAAGTATTCCCAATCTTGGCTC
This sequence comes from Nitrososphaerales archaeon, assembly GCA_025451315.1. Taxonomy (GTDB): domain Archaea; phylum Thermoproteota; class Nitrososphaeria; order Nitrososphaerales; family Nitrososphaeraceae; genus TH1177. The sequence continues at coordinate 1,533 of JANWKP010000384.1, forward strand.
TTACGATATTATACTAGAATGTTTGAAAAAAGATGTCGATTTATTTAAAAATCAAACAGAACCATTAGGTCTGAAATATAATAAAAAAATCAAGATACAGAGCAACTTAAAAAACTCATTAGGAGGATTTAAAATTAAGTCTTCAGATGGTAGTATCACTTTGAATAATACTTTAGATTCTCGGATTGAAAGTCTCAAACCTTTAATAAGGAAAAATATAGCCCAAATTTTAAGAGGAATGGTAAACTAAAATGGTGGCAAAAGGAAAAATTGTTTGGGTAAGTGGACCTGCAGTCAGAGCCGATGGAATGTCTTCGGCAAAAATGTATGAAACTGTAGAAGTAGGAGAATCTAAACTAATTGGAGAAGTTATTCGATTAACAGGTGATGTTGCTTTTATTCAAGTCTATGAATCTACTTCTGGTCTACGACCAGGAGAACCAGTAGTAGGCACTGGACAACCTTTATCTGTATTGTTAGGACCAGGTATTATTGGAAAAATTTATGATGGTATTCAAAGACCACTGGAAGAAATAGCTAAAAAATCTGGTGCATTCATAAGTAAAGGAATTGCAACCACACCAATTGATCTAAAGAAAAAATACCATTTTAAACCTACTTTGAAATTAGGTGATGATGTTAAAGCAGGTACAGTAATAGGAACAGTTCAAGAGACTCCACTTTTGACTCATAGTATTCTAGTTCCTCCTGACTCCAAAGGTGGGAAGGTAATCGATATCTCCTCTGAGGGTGATTTTGACTTGGAACAAGTTATTTCTACTATTCAAAAGAATGGTACAAAGTCTCCATTGAAAATGTACCATAAATGGCCAGTCAGAAAACCAAGGCCATATACAGAACGTTTCGATCCTACCGTACCTTTGATAACCGGTCAAAGAGTTATTGATACATATTTTCCCATAGCGAAGGGGGGGACAGGTGCTATACCTGGAGGCTTTGGAACAGGCAAAACAGTTACGCTACATCAAATAGCCAAATGGGCTGACTCTAAGGTCGTTGTGTATATTGGCTGCGGAGAACGAGGTAACGAAATGACTGAAGTTCTTGTTGAATTTCCTCATTTAATAGATCCCAGATCTAATAGGCCTTTGATGGAAAGAACCGTACTCGTTGCTAATACTAGTAATATGCCTGTTGCTGCCAGAGAAGCCTCAATTTACACAGGTGTGACAATGGCTGAATATTACAGAGATATGGGAATGGATGTAGTTCTTGTTGCTGACTCTACAAGTAGATGGGCTGAAGCATTAAGAGAAATGTCAGGACGATTAGAAGAAATGCCTGCAGAAGAAGGATATCCGTCTTATCTTGCATCTAGATTAGCAGAATTTTACGAGAGGGCTGGCAGGGTGCGTGCATTAGGATCTCCTGATAGAAGTGGTTCTGTAACCATTGTTGGGGCAGTCTCTCCTTCGGGAGCTGATTTTACTGAACCAGTAACTACTCATACTATTAGGTTTATCAAGACTTTTTGGGCTCTAGATACTCGATTAGCATATTCAAGGCACTATCCATCAATTAATTGGATGCAATCATATTCAGGTTATTTAGATGATGTCTCAAAATGGTGGACTGACAATATTAGTCCGAACTGGTATAATTTGCGAGCTGAATCTTATAACATACTACAAAGAGAAGATACACTTAAAGAAATTGTTAGATTGTTAGGTCCGGAAGCATTACCTGATGAGGAAAAATTAATACTCGAAATGGCAAGAATGATAAAAATTGGAATCCTTCAACAAAATTCCTTTGATAAAATTGATACTTATTGTGGGCCAGAAAAGCAATTAAAACTTGTCAAATTGATGGTCAAATTTTACAATGAATCACTAAAATCACTCAAGGAAAATATACCTCTTTCAGATATTCGGTCAATGTCGATTATTCCTTCCTTACTTAAAGCAAAGTTTGAAATTCCAGACGAACAAGTTTCCAAGCTTGATGATTTGGAATCAACCATGGACAGACAGTTCAATGAAATAAGATCAAAAAAAGAGGAGGTAGAACTTATTGTCTGACATTGGTAGTAGTGGTGTTGAATATACCAAGGTTGCGGAAATTAAAGGTCCTATAATTATTGTAGATGGAATTACCAAAGCATCATTTGATGAGTTGGTCGAAATAGAAACATCTGAAGGAGAAAAAAGACTTGGAAGAGTCTTAGAGGTCGGAAATGGAAAAGCAGTAGTTCAAGTTTTCGAAGGAACATCCGGCCTTGCTATAACAGGCACTAAGGCTAAATTTTTGGGAAAAACTATGGTAATGCCAGTTTCTAATGAACTTTTAGGCAGAGTTTTCGACGGACTGGGGAGACCAAATGATGGTCTACCTGAACCAATTGCTGACAAATTTCTAGATGTAAATGGTGAACCGATGAATCCAGAAAGAAGAGAATATCCAACTTCGTTTATTCAGACAGGTATTTCCGTTATTGACGGAATGCTTACTCTTGTAAGAGGGCAAAAATTACCAATTTTTTCAGGATCAGGACTACCTCATAATATTTTAGCAGCTCAAATTGCTAGACAGGCCAATGTAGTAGGGACCAATGAAGATTTTGCAGTTGTTTTCGCTGCAATTGGGGTTCAGTATTCTGAAGCTCAGTATTTTAAAAGAAGTTTAGAGGAGTCAGGTGCGTTAAGACGGAGTGTCTTGTTTCTTAACCTAGCAGATGACCCTGCAATAGAAAGAATAATTACACCTAGAGTTGCATTAACTGTGGCAGAATATCTTGCATTTGATCTTGGTATGCACGTTTTAGCTATTTTGACTGATATGACCAATTATTGTGAAGCCCTCAGAGAAATCAGTGCTGCTAGAGAAGAAGTACCAGGAAGAAAAGGCTATCCTGGTTATTTATATACAGATCTTGCAAATAATTATGAAAGAGCTGGGAGAATCAAAGGTAGAAATGGAAGTGTAACTCAAGTTCCCATTTTGTCTATGCCAGCAGACGATATCACTCATCCAATTGCTGACCTTACTGGTTATATTACAGAAGGTCAAATTGTCTTGAGTAGAGAACTTTTTAGAAAAGGGGTGTATCCACCTGTTAATGTATTGATGTCTCTTTCTAGATTGATGAAGGATGGTGTTGGAGAAGGAAAAACAAGAGGCGATCATATGGAAGTTGGAAATCAATTATATGATGCATATTCTCGATCACAAGAAGTTCGAGCCTTGGCAGATATCGTAGGAAGGGCTGGATTAACAGGGGTAGATTTGAAATATCTTGATGTGGGGGATAAATTTGAAACTGATTATTTGAAGCAAAGTATCGATGAAAATAGAAATCTCGAAGAAACCCTTACTCGAGCATGGGACATTTTGGCCAACCTACCAAAGGGAGAACTTACTAAAATTAAGGATAAAAACATTGAACAATATTTTAAAGGAGGTTCAAAACCTTCAAAATAATAGTGACTAGAATATGGTGAATTAATATGTCATTTGGAAAACAAGTTATTGCAACAAAAATTGAACTAATAAAGATTCGCCGCTCTATGCAAATCTCAAAAATGGTTCATAAAATACTCGATGATAAAAGAGAAGTATTATTAAAAAAAATCGATGAAATGATAGACGAGGCAAATAAAGCTAGAGAAGACATATGGGATCCTTTAGACGATATATATAAATCCATTTTTCAATCTTATCTTACCTTAGGGAATTCTGTAATTCAGTCGTTGGCTAGTTCCACACCACCTTCCATCTCTGTAGATGTTCATATTAAAAGAATTGTAGATGTAAAAATTCCGTCTTTGGAAGTATCTACCAAGAACAAATCTCCAAATTTGACTTACGGATTCTCAGATACCAATTCATCATTGGATCAAGCTACCAAATTAATTAGGGATATTTTACCTGGTATTTGTAAAGCAGCAGAATATGAGAATGCAATTTTTAGTCTTGCTAAAGAATTAGAAAAGACTCAAAAACTCATCAATGCTCTTGAATATGTCATTATACCCCAGTATCAAAATGCTTTAACTTTTATTAAATCTACATTGGAAGAAAGGGAAAGAGAAGAATTCGTAAGACTTAAGAAAGTGAAGGCCGTAATAGAGAGGAAGGCAAGCAAATGAAAATAGATAGTGACCTAATTGAAAAACTCTTTGAAGATTCCAAGTCAAAACTTAAAGAAGAGTATGAAAGTTTTATAACAAAAATTAAAGAAGATCTTACCAAAACACGTCAACAGACATTATATAAGATAAAAAGAACTTAAATTATCTAGTTTTTTTGTTTATTATTTAAAAAGTTTAAAACATACTAACTTTATATATTAAAAATATATGTTTTAATTTGTTTGAGCATTATATAATTTTTTGAAACAAGATATAATTAATAAATAAAATATTCACTATCTTTTAAATAAATCACTAAATAATTGATAAAGTAATTAAGTATTAGATATACATAAATAGGGTGCCTTTTAACTTGCTTACGTAATTAAATTATGGAAATGAAATCAATTTCGACCATGGTATTGATAGCAACTGTTGCATTAATTACAGATAGTTATTTTACAAATGAAGCTTTTGCCCAAGAATCACAACCTAGTGCAAGCGCAGGAATGAAATTCGTAGGAGCAGGCTTAGCTTTTGGTTTGGCAGCATTAGGGGCTGGTGTTGCAATTGGTGGAGTAGGTGCGGCCGGTTTAGCTGTTATTAGTGAAAGACCTGATTTGAGGTCACAAGCATTAGTATTCACAGCTCTAGGAGAAGCAGTAGCAATCTACGGTATAGTTATGGCTATTATCATATTAGGACAATCTTAATCCTAAATTTTTATTTTAATAAAAAATTAAATTTCTTTTTTATATTATAAATGTAAAATAACGTTATATTTCTTCTATTTCATTTATATCGATCAATCGAGCACAATATTTGCATTTTAGTACTATTTTCGTTTTATCTAAAACTATTATTGTAGGAACAATTCCTTTTTCTTCGTTACTTATACAATTAATATTAGTACATTTAAAAATTCCGGATATTGATTCTGGAACTTGGATTTTTCTTTTTTCAGCAACCTTGTAGTTCTTTATTATATTTATAGTAGCATATGGAGAAATGAGAGCTATTTTATCTGTATCATCATTTTCTAGGAATTTATTCTCAACTTTAATAATATCTTTTTTCGTATTTTTACTACTTGGAACATTTAGGGCAACTGTAACAATATTTCCTTCTTTTCCGGTTATATCAAGCGTTTTTAGAACATTAAAAGCTTTTCCAGGAACAATATGATCTATTACTGTACCTTCCTTAATTCTACGAACTAGTAACTGGTTGAGCTCTGACATGACTTGATATTTTTACTTTTATCTATTAAATATGGTTATCGTTAAAACTTCAATAAAACTGTAATCTAGAAATTCAGAATTAGTCTTTTATATTAAATATGTTCAATAAAGTCGTGATTTCATGTTTAAAACATCAAACATTTTTTGATGAAACATGTGAAATATGCAAAAAAGAATATTTCGTTGTTAAAGGTCTAGAAGAAAAAGATGGGCTTATCATCGACAAGAATGTCGCACAGAGCCACGAAAAACCAACTTTTTATAAAGAATTTACAGAAGAAAAAGCAAAACAACTTTACGAAAAGTTATTTCTCTATTATTTAAAAACCCTCAACAATGAAAAAGATGCATCTAACAAAGCAAAGTCAATAATTACAAAACAATGCCAAATAAGAAATATTGAACCATGGAATTGGATTTAAAGCGCACTATCTAAATTTTGTATTAAGTTTACAATAAAACATTTTTTAGAGATTAAGTGATTAAAAGTTACAAAATATTTTGTTATAAATCTAACAAAATTACATTTTGTCTATCTTATCAACCAAATTATTTAGTAAATGAGTAAATGGATGATAAGGATGTTTCAATACCGTTAAAAATTCCTTATTATCGAATTGGATATCGCAATAACATGGTATATTACCAATAATTTCCATGTCTACATCTTTTTTTAACCTATCAGTAATAGTAGACTGTTCGGTCAATACATTTGCATAATTCGCTTCTGGAGCATATGAAGTTTCTTGAATTAAGTTGGGGGGAAGACAGTATCCAGCAGCTCTGTTAAAAAGCAATACAGACTTTGTACCTAACTTTGTAAAAGCTGAATATATTTCACTAGCCATTTTTTTTGTACCCTCAATGTCAATGCTATCCATTTTTAAAGATAATAAAATCAGATCGGCTATTGCTAAAGAGTTTATGGACCAGAATCGTATTCCTGGACTAGTATCTATAATAATGTAGTCAATATCATTTTGATAGGCCATATCTTCTTTAATCATAATAAATTTACGGAGTAATTCTAGCTTGGAAGCATCTTGTCGTAAGGTTCCATCTAGCTTTGTTATCTCTTCTTTTGAGGAATTTGAAAAGGAAACAAACAATTTTCCCAATTTTTGTTGAGGGTCTTGTGAAGTAGGATAATTTCTGATTAGACGTGTAAGATCATAAATAACGTTTTCAAATTCAGCGGTATTAAATAGAAAATTATTGATCCAATACGTAGGCTCTTGACTAAAATAAGTTTGTAAAGTTGGCGCATATACATCCATATCAAGAAGAAGAACATTGTATCCCCTTTTAACTAGTAAAACCGAGATATTAGCGCTAATTGTAGATTTACCTGTTCCTCCTTTGTAGGAATGAAACGCTATACATTTTTTCATCGTGTTAACTAAAGTACAGGTGTAATAAGAATATTATTTATTCATTTGATGTAAGAAGATTAATCGTAAAATAAGAAAGAATTTAAGATTTGGTTACAAAGAATGTTGATCAATTTAGTAAAAATATCATAATCAAATGACACAAATTAGATTATTAATATTGATCAATCAAATTTTTACAATAAAGATTCTCATAAAAAAATAATATCTATCTTTAAATAAATCTTATGTATTTATGATCATAATGCCAATTCCAGGATATAAAGAATTACTTGGAAACGATCATATTGAAGATCAACATAATGATAATACTCTTTTCTTATTAATGGGCCCTGGCAGATCTGGCAAAACTACATATTGTAAATCCTTCTTCGAATCTCATTTGAAACTAGGTGAGAACGGTATTTTCTTGAGTTCAACATTAACCAAACGACAATATCAAAAATTATTTAATGGCTTAGCTTCAATCCTTGATTCTAATTCTTTCTTTATTAATCCTTTTTTGAGAGAACAAATTGATTCTTCAGTGGCAAATAATTCTGAATTTAATAATAGTTTAACCACTATACAAAAAGAAATAGATAAATTTATTTTATCTTCAAAGCAAGAACAAAAAAATTATCCTATCAATGAACAAGAAGAATATAATTCATCATCTCTCCAACAAAAAAAAATATGTATGGTTATAGATTCGCTTTCACATCTGTTTAATATTTTTGATGAAAAAGATGTTTTACGATTTATTAATACGTTGTCCTTTTCCTTGAAAAATAATAACATTCTTTCAATTTTTACAATAGATGATAGAGTTGTTGAACAGTCTATCATAGATAAAATCCGTCCACTCTTTGATGGAGTGTTACAGATAAAATTAGATGAAAAAGAAGATGACATTGTCAGAAAAATAAAATTTTTATCATTAATTGGTTCTAGTTCAAATCATCCTTCATGGATAAAATTTGAATTGGATAAAAACTCATTGTTGTCATTTCCAAATTCTTCATCTCTTATTTGTAGTGTTTGCAAAGCATCGATAAAAACTAAACCTGTCTTTTATCTTGATATGGCATTTCATGAAAATCATTTAGAATTATATAAAAAATTAATAGGAATCTATGGAAACGATAGAATATCTGATCTCGGGCCATCGAGTGTAATAAATGCTAATTTTTTCTTTATTGATATTGTTGGGCTTTCAAGCCCTATCTTATCGGTTAGAAAGCAAATAGAAAAAATAGAATTTTTAAATAATTTTGTGATATCTAGCGAAATATTTAGAAAAAGCATCGATAAAAAGGTACTTCCTACTGGTGATGGAATGGCAATAGGATTTACATCCAATCCTGAAGCGCCTCTAGAGTTGAGTATACAGTTACACAACAAGTTAAAAAGACACAATCAAGGTAAAGATAACGAAGCCTCTTTAGCTGTTAGAATTGGGATTGCAACAGGTCCAGTTTTTATAGTTAACGATGCCAATAATAATCAAAATATTTGGGGGCCAGGTATTATTTTTGCAAGAAGGGTGATGGATATAGGAGATGATAACCATATCTTACTTGATGGTGGATTAGCGCACTCTTTGATAACATTGGATGATAAATACAAGGAAATCATCCATTTTGTTGGTGATTATCAGATTAAACATGGTCAAATAATAAAATTATATTCTGCCTATAAGGAAAATATATTTGGAAACAAAGATAATCCTGTAAAAATGAAATATATACCAGTGTGAAATCTCATTCAAAATTTTATTTGCTAGTACACATGAATCTAATTTTTTATAAACAAGAAAATTGTATAATTGTGATTAATTCATGAACCTATGTAATTAAAATATAATATTTATTTTTCTAATACGTCCATGGGGTTACTTATGATATACGAAAATAATTAAGAAAAGGGATAAAAACAAATGTATAAATTTTCATATCATGGAGATGATACTAGGGTATATTAGATTTTTTGGCTTAATTCTTCATTTATCTTGTTTACCAACTCGTCTATCTTTATAGGTTTGCGTATGAAACAGCCATCATATAATTCTGGAAATTCTTTTCTTAATGTCTCAAAATAAATTTCATATGCTGTAATAAAACAAGTCTTTATTTCGGTACCATAAAGTACTTTTTTCCTTAATTCCTGATGAAATTCAAACCCACTCATCAAAGGCATTTTAATATCGACCAAAACAAGATCATATAATTCTGGTTTAAAAGAGGATAGCGCTTCCAATGGGTTAGAAAATGTATCAACAATAAACCCATAATATTCTAACCCCGTTTTAATTGAAAATAATATATCGCGATCATCGTCTACAAACAAAAGTCTATAAGAAGGCTTCTTAGTAGGTGTAGTTTTTTGTCTTGTTTTTGAGTTATTTTCTTCAGAATTTGCATTCTTACTATTATCGTCGTCTCTCTGCAAATGTGTTACTCTTCTTCTATCATCTATATAAAGTAAAGTTATTATAATGTATTAGAATTTGAAAAAAATAATCTAGAATATTGAATCAATTTTACTTATAA
>JANWKP010000385.1 GCA_025451315.1 Nitrososphaerales archaeon
ATTCTATTCTCAAGAATATCTGTAGTCAATTCTGAAAATGAACAAAAGACTTTATCGTTTCTATCAAAGTTGAGTTAAATGTTCTTTGAATAGAATTTTACCTCTAATACAAGATAGATTGTCCTCATAAACCTCGTAACCCGTTTTCAATCCCTGATATAGTAGCTTTTCAAGCTCTTTCAGAAGAAATAGTACAATAATATCATAATAATTTTCTTCTTCAGATAATTCAAAATAATCTGGGATTACCCTACTTAAACCAATTGCATATTTTAACATGTTAATAAAACTAATTTGTGGAATCTTTGGAGCAATGCTGATTATATGATTTGGAAGGATTATGTAACCAACATATTCTTTGGTTTGTATTGACTGTTTTCCTACATAATTTATGATAACTTTGACGCATTTTGAAAATTCTTTCTCTAAAATTTCTATTTCTTCAATACTGAATTTTTCACTTTCTTCTAGAGGGATGGGGGATTTGTAATGTTCTGAAACCCTGAATAATTTCTTTGTTGAGGTCATTTTAGTTTCATAAATTTCCATATTTCGACATATACTATATCATCTCGATTCTTCCGGAGAGGATTCTAAAGAATCCTTAGCAAAAGACTCTTTTTCATATTCATGGTCTTGGGGTATGGTCAAATATGTATTACAAATATTTCTTACGATATCTACACTTTCTTTTTTTCCAAAAAAGTATTGTTCTATCATTGGAATAATTGCATAATCCATAATTCTTTTTATCTTTTGGTAATCCAGATTATTAATCATAAAATAAGAGTAGCCTATTTGATATTCTCTTCCTAATTTCTTTGAAATTTCGATATTTATTTCACTCATTAGTTTTGATATAGTGTTTTGATGGGATTCCCTAATTCCATTTTTTATAAACCATTTTTTTAATACTTCTTCATCTGGGTAAAATTCAATAAAATAGAAACGACGCCTTAGAGCATAATCTACAAATGAAATTGAGCGGTCAGCGCTGTTCATGGTTCCTATGATGTAAAGATTATCGGGAATATAGAATTCTTCGGTGGGTGAATAAGTTAAATGAATTTTGTCGTTCCTATACTCCAGCAAATAAATTAGTTCTCCAAAAATTTTTGAAATATTTCCTCTATTTATCTCGTCGATTATAAGCACAAATCTTTTATTCGGATTTTTAATACACTTGGTAACAATATTTTTGAATATACCTGGTTGTCTAATAAACCCTGAAGCTTCACCTTCTGTAGATAACCGTGGTTTTATCCCTTCAATGAAATCTTCATAACTATAGGAAGGATGAAATTGTATTATCTCTACACAATCAGAATCCTGTGTAAAATAGTCTGAAAATTTTTTTGCTACAAAAGTTTTGCTCGTTCCTGGCGGACCGTAAAATATTATCTGTTTTTTATCCTCTAATAATTGCTGTATATTTATTAATTTTTGTTCAGATAAATAGATTGTTTGCGAAAGACATTCTATAGTAGTTACCGTTTTCTGATTTCTTATTAAATTATTGTCTTCACCTGTGGTTTTCTCTATTACCATACCGTCGAATATATTGTATTTTTTCATCACTTCTTTAATGGACTCTATGGCCTCAGGGCTTTGTATTTTATATACTGTTCTTGAACTATATAATGACTTTTTTGCCGTTTCATTGAATTCATATATTGGAATATCTTTATGCAACCATTTTACTCTCCTTGTATGTTGTATATTGGGTGAAATTTCTCTAAATTCATAATCACCAATCACAACACAAATTGCAACGGAATTGGTGTTCTTTGATAATAATGGAAGAAGTACAATATCATTTTTTTTTATTTCATTAAGAAAATACCAAACTTGGCCAACATTTTGAGCCACTTGCTCATCTTTTTGCTCAGATATCATTTTTTTATAGTAGGCCTTGAGATCACCTTTTTCATTAAAGTTTGAAATATCAGACAGCTCATGCCAACCGATAGTAATAACATTATTTTCCAATGCTTCATTTTCTTGTCCACCTTTTCTACCTCCACCTGCTCTGACTACCCAAAATGTAGTTTTAATTTGGTCGGTTTCAAAAGATTTCTCTTCAATAGGTAATGGATCTTCTAATTTTGTGATATTTATTTGATTAATAGCATTATTCTTAGGTAAAGTTTTAACCGGAATATTTGGCATTACATCTTTTGATATATGCCAAAAAAATATATCAAGATCTATAAAGTCTTTTACACCAAATTCAGAAAGTTCAATTCGGATTAGATCAAGATATTCGATACACTGCTGGTATTGCATTCCAGAAAGGTTTCGAGAATTGAGAACAGCATCTGAAAGATTATTTAATCCTAAAAATTTTAGAACATTTCTTGGTGTTATGTTCCACAAACAGAATTTGTCAGGAAAAACCATATTAAAAAATTCACTTATTATGGCCACTCCGAACCCTTGCACATTTTGTCTGAATATGTCATATCTATTTACAAAGTCGTCTGAACCATACAATAAAAGGGATAATTCTTTTCTTAACTTTTCAACACCATTTGGAGTTATTAACTTGTTCTTCACATACCAGTCTTTACTTGTCCACATCATAGATGCCCAAGTATTCTTCCATATCTCTACAAGTTCCTTTTCAGAAATTACTTTTAGATTGTTTGAAGATAGGTTCAGTTTAAAGTATTTCTCATGGTCACGATGTGCCTTAATCTCCGCTTGCCCCTTGGATGACTCAAGCCATTCTTTGAATTCCTGTCCAGATTCTCGTAGTGTTCTAACTTGTTCATTTGACAGCGTTTGACCCAACTAATATCCGTATACAAATAAATTTAGTTAAACTTAAGATTTATGTATCAGTTAAAATTGTTGAGGAACAGGCTTGTAATTATGGATAAGTATCGATTTACAGATATACCGAAAATTGAATGATTAAACAATTCATTAGTCCTAGTAGGAGCATCCTACTTCTGTTTTGGATTTCTATATTATTGTTACTGCACGGTTAGCGATGTTTACTTCCATTGGTTGATCGAACTTATTATTATGTCAAAATGAAATTTAAGCACGATTTTTTGTATCATTCCTCCTTTTTTTGTAAAATAACGGCTTCATAGGGTTGACATTATTTTAAGGTTCATAATATTACTTTTTAATAATTGTAAATAAATAGGCTGGATATAAAATAAAAAATAAACGAGGTATAAAAAATATAAATTGTTCAAATATTTTTATTAATTAGTCAAATAAATTTAAAAATATCACATATAATAAAAAAGCTAACCTATTAGTTGTTGACTGGATTTGCAATTATCAAGTACTTCTGATTATATTCTAGACAGTCTTTCATCTCTTGATAATATTTTGGGAGAATTTGTCAGTTACTACATTCAAGAGAATAACGAGTCTTCCTGGTTATACAATTACTTTAAAGAACGTGTTGAATTTTATTTTGAAAATATTGATACTAAACGAATAGAGAAACCCTTTATTTCATCACTTTTACCTATTGAATTGCGTAACCGTCCATTGGTTAGTGAAACCGTATTTCTTAAAAGTATCTTACCACATTATTTTAGAGGCTTTAGAGATAGTGGTGTTTCTATCAAATTTGATTCAAAGCTTGTAATTGTAGAAGGTAGAAATAGTCAGGGGAAAACCAGCCTTGTGGAAGCATTGGAGTGGTTGTTAACGGGTAATTTATCTCGAAGAGATTCAAGGGAATTGGGCGATTCAAAGGAATTAGAGAATTGTATATCAAATTCCTTTAGGCCACTAGAGGAAAATACTTGGGTAGAAGCCGTTTTTGTAAAAAATGAAGAGATCATTAAATTAAAAAGGACATTAATCAAGGATTATGGAAAATCGAGAAATGATTCCTGTTCTTCGATTTTATTTAAAAACAATATTGAAATGTCCACGAAAGAAGAATCTGAGTTAAAGGAACAATTATTTGGTCTAGTTCCACCTATTCTAATGCAACATACTTTAGGGGTCTTTGTAAAAGATAATCCATCAGACAGATACAAGTACTTTGAATCCTTGTTAAATCTAGATGGACTTACTAATTTAATAGAAAGATCTACTATTTCAGATGAAGTTTTAGATAATAACAAATTTTCAGCAGAAATTTCTGTATTTGAAAAATTAAAATTAATTGTCAACAATAAAAGCAATTATCTGCATCGATACAATAATGTAAAAATAGATAAAAAGGAAGACTTCCTCGTAAAGTTATTAATAGAGATTGCACATAAAGACTTTTTTGATTCACATTCAAAACATACAATTGAGGAAATTTATTCCTTAATCAGAAATAAATGCGAAAACAAGAAGGATGATTGGTTCCCACTTTACCAAAATATAAGACCAAATCAAGTATCAGAAAATATGTTTTTTAATATAATCAAAAAGTATGAGGGCAACGATTGGATTGATAAAACTAAGTCACTTTTCTTTGAAATACAAGCGATAAAGACTGATCAGGATGCACAAATTAAGTTAATTCTAAAGGATGTAGTCATGAAACTTATGAACGTAAATCTTTTAAATACTACTACGGATTTCCAGATATGTCCCCTTTGTGATCATATCGATAAACCGACACTCTCTTTAGAAAGAATTAATGAACTGACATCTGATATATCCATTACAACGGAATTAACTCACAAGAACTTAGAATTGGGAAAACAATTTGAAATACTATCTAATGACTTTAATACTGTTCTTAACTTGAGTAAAAATTTTTTACCTTCTTTTCCATCAGAGGATGATTTCCTCAAAAATCTTCAAAACTCAGAATTCAGATTTAGAGGAACTGTTGATTCGCTATCTAATTTATATATTAAATTAAAAAATATATGGAGCCAGATGAATCTTAACGACTCTCGTGTAAACGAGATATGTGACAATTTAGATTCAATAAATTTTTCAGAATTGGAGGAAATAATACGATCTCAATGTCTACAGTGCACCGAATTTATCAAAGATACTAGAAATTATTTAAGGATTTTTTCTCAGCTGGAACAGGTTGTTAGTTTGACTTTAGAAGATGATATCGTCTACAAAAAAATGAGTAATTGGATAGATTGTTTGGAAAGTATTGGATTATTGAGGATTGAAATGGATTGGGAAATATCTAAAAAATATGCTCAACAGGAATTGAAATTAATGAGAGAAAAATTAATCGAATTCCGACACGATATTTTGGAATCAAAACGATTTGCCTTTAATGAGGAAATATCTACAATATGGAATACATTAAGAGGAGATCGTTACTCAAAATTTCAATCTTTATATATACCCAAGTCAAAAGGCCGTGGATTTCCAATTGAAATTAATGTAATGGCTGTTTTAGACGACGGTACCGAAGAGAAAGAGGTTGATGCCTTAAGGATTTTTAGCGAATCACAAATTAACGCTCTGGGATTATCGGCATTTATAACTAGATCAAAAATACTAGGACACAAGTTTATAATTTTTGATGATCCTGTTCAATCGATGGATGAAGAACATTTTAAAACTTTCACGTCAGGAATTATTAAAAAATTACTTCAGGATAATTTTCAGGTAATAATTTTTACACATAGTGACCAATTTGCGAGAGAAATTAGCTACAATTATTGGAACCATAATGACTACGCCACAATGCATGTTCGTCATTTGAGGAAAAAAGGCTGTCAGGTTGAAGAAGGCAATAGACGTGTTTCCGAAAGATTGAGGATAGCCACAAAGTTATCAGACGAAGGCAATTTTTCAGAAGCTTGGAAATACATTAGATTGGCAATAGAACGGATGTATGTAATTATCAGCCTAAAGTATATTCCAAAATTTGATCCTTCACAATGGGAAGGTCAAACGGCAGACTACATGTGGAAACAAGGGACAGGACAACTGATAGATATGCATAAACCCGAAATTAAACAACGTTTGAAGTCCATTCTTACGATGAGTGCTAGCGGAACACACGACAAATTACCACATGGAGAAACAGATATCGTGAATGCCGTGAAGGACATCAATTCACTATTGTATTCACTCCAAATATCTGATTAAGTCATAACACCAACTAAGGTGAGATTTATCAAAACTATCTATCTAATACGTTGAAAAATTGAACTTTAGCTAAACAATAAAGAACTAATTATGATTAAATGACGGACAAGGTTGATAATTCTATCTACATGGATCTAGAGTTAGTCACGTCATGTAATTTCATAAGAAATGAGCTCATTATCTTATATCTCGTAAAAATAGCCCTAATGCTTTTATTTTAAACATACATCATAAGCATAGTTGGATAGTAGTAGTGATAACAAATCTTTTAAATCCTCCACTTTAGCTGAAAGAATAGCAAAGACGGGGAGGATATTAAATAATTCAGCTAATCTTCAAATTGAAGAATACCAGAAACAAGTCCAGCGTAATTCGATTTTATACAAAAAACTAATTAAAAATTTGATAACAGACACTTTTGACATGTCTATTGCTTGCGATACCTCACGAGAGTTTTTTAAAAAGGAATCTATTAATTTTGTTGCCATCGATGGAACAGAATACTCTACGCAGTTCTTCGATATGGTTATATTTTATGCCGGTGCTTATTCATGTTCAGGCAATATTGATTTAAAAAAAGACGAAATAAGTCCAAAATATGATGATAAATTCTTAGATAAGGGTAGAGAAATATCAAGTTGTGTTCCAGTGTATATCAATAAAATTCCTGAAATTGATACTTCATTTTATGATTCCCAAAATCAGCATACTTCTATTTTAAACCAATTCTCTGAAGAAGGAATTTTAGACAATACTAATATATCAAAATCACTCATGACATTTTCAGAATTCTTCTTAGCTTATACTATCGCATCCTCAAAACAAGCTGACATAATTTTTATGGATAGAAGTTTATCAAATATGTACTCTAGCTTATTCTATGATACCTCGAAAAAGGATGATTGGGAGGAGACTTGCTCTTTGTTAGGTTATAGTATAGATGGCATTCTTTTTGATTCAAATGATTTTACTCTTGCTAGACATAACATTTGTAATGAACTGTTAAATTTACCACCATCAAGAGGAGATTATTTCAGATACTTAGTTTTCTTTAAGATATTAGAAAATGAATTAATAGATTTACCGTCTTTATGTGGCTTACTAAATATTGTAGATGATGAAAAGAAAATTGAGCAGATTGAAAAATATCTCAAGGTTTGGATAAAAGAAGACGTAGTAACAAAGGATAATAATCACTTTAAAATTAATGATAATTACAAATCAACATGGTCTAGAATAAGAAAATTAGTTGATACATTAGGAAACCAAATTTTTCAAAGTGAAAAGGATCCATTTGTAATCATCAAAAACATAAACGGAGAAAGAAAAAAACAATGGATTACTACAACTGACATGGCATTTCTTACTTTATTTGCTTTATATCTGTTAATTGAGGAATGTTGGAAGAATAATATTCTTTTACTTGGAATTACTAAAGATACAATAGCTAGAGATTTCTCCAATCATCTATTACCTATTGGTATTCAAAATTCGTTATGGACTTTAGAATCAACAGAAGAAAATGAAATTAATGAAAATATGGAAGAACCTGTTTATAGTGACAGAATGTTGCTTCAAACTATTAGTTTATTGAACCATGAGAAGTTGAATGTTCCATGGTCTCTTACAGAATATGATTCAGCCTTTGTGATGACAATACCGGATAGGGAAAAAAGAAAGGGATATGTCAGTGGAGCAATTAAGAACAAGATTACAATGAATAAATTGTTTTTGAGATCATTTGTACAACTTGAACAAGCTAAAAGTGAGAGTAAATTAAGAAGTAATGTTTTGTTCATAGATAGATTGGTTTATCCACAATTCGATATCAATGATGATAACGAAAATATTATAAAATTAATTCACGATTATAGTAGTAAGGAAATAGTGGACTTTATATTATACAAGGATAACAAGATAGAGAATCCATTACAGAATCTTATAATTATGATTTTAAAATCCATGACCAGTCCTAGCATTCCAGAATCATTTGGACATAATAAAGCACTCTATATTGCAGATAAGATAGCAAAATGGCATAACCAAGAATTTAGAAAAATTGTTGATTCTACTATATTTTTAGTTTCCAATAAGAAAAATCTACGGAACTTGTTATTTTATATGAATACCTTTAGAGAGAAGAGATCTCAATTTGAATCAAATAGATGAGTTTAACAGCACGACTAAAGGAATATCTGATTTACTATTTACGGATTTAAATGGAATATTGCAATCACGACTTTCCGCAGTTATACCCAATAGATCTTCAAATAACTATGGAAATGAAAATGCTCCTATATCTGCAAAATATGATTGTAGAATCAAACTACAATATCATAAAAACATCATGAGTTCTGTAGAAGAAGGAATGATTTTTGCAGTAAAAAATTTTAGAAATAAAAACATAAAAACTGAAGATGGACAATATCGAGAGATTTATACACTTTTAGTGGCTTCTAGGATATGGCCTGACCATTATGGTCTTCGAGGAATTTCAGAATC
>JANWKP010000386.1 GCA_025451315.1 Nitrososphaerales archaeon
TAACATGCTTTAGTATAGTTCCTTATATTCAAGGAGTGAAATCATCGAAACATTCAGCTCAGTCTTTGACATATTGTATTTACCTTTCAATCAGGCTTTTATCGAGAATGGAACGAATGTGAAGATGGAGACCTCGAAACTGGCAAGCCATTGGGTACCATGTTCATCCATCAGTGGAAACCGGATGTTTATCGTATGCCCCTTTCAATATCCTGCAGAAATCGATCACCAACAAGGGTTTTTGTTTCCTTAGGTTTATTATCTAAAAATTGCGACATTTTGACCCGTTTTCGGGCTCAACGGTTACCACAACTACATAATTTCAGAATCAACTTTTAACATGGTCTCATCAACAATGAATTTTAATATCATTTTTCTTTTAGTTGATGATGCCTTCTGGGAGTGAAACTTTTGAATCCAATCCCGATTGCAACCTTACTTCTATCTATAATATGTAAAAAGAGACGCTTTTGCAGAAATTCTAAGAAATAAGCCAAGAAAAAACAGATACGGTTCATGGCAAACTAGCAAGAAGATTTTCGGTTATTTACTAATCCCATTTGAAATGCAGCATCTCAACAATAGACTTTTTGTTAAGTTAAAAGGGCCTTTTCTCTAGTTCTCACTTATATGCAAAGTCATATTCTTAGATCATACTTTCTAATCCAAGACCAATTCAAATTACATAATTTTATTTTCAAAATAATTCAGCATAGCGATTAGTATTCATTACAAATAAATTTATTATTAATCAAAAAAAAAAACTAAACTTTCATAATACTAGAGACAACATTTAGATATATAGTTACAAAACAATATACATAGTATAATGAATAGTTATTATAATTAGAAACTAGCCCAAAATTATTTTTCTTTAAAACATCACGCAGCAAGAGATCTGCACCAGCTGAAGACGGTTTCTATCTTCTAGTCATATCTGATGAAAAATTTTCTAAATCTGTTATTCCATGCGTTTGTTATCTCTATGATCTATCTTCCTGATGAATGTTATTTAAGAGTGGAACTCAGATTTGGTTTAATATTATCTTCTGTCTTCTTCTTCATTGGTATGTGAAGCATAAAACCTGTTTAATTAGTTCCTGTTCCTTATCTGCAGAATTATATCCATTATCCAAGCATAGAAGTTGTCTTCCTATTTCTTCTCTCCCTTTTTTTTCTTTTTATAATGGCATTATCAACTACATCTGTTACCTTGTTGATGTGGTAGGTACTGGCAGGTGATATAACAACAGACGGAGGAACATCTTTCTTTTCCGTCAAAATGTGTCTTTTTGTGTCTAATTTGATCCGATCGGTAGATCTTTTTCCTGTCTTGATCTGCCCTAAGGAGGACTTTATGGTTATGCTGTCTATGGATTGCCAGATCAAGTTGATACCCAACTTTTTATCATGGATTCTAATAGTTTAATCCATATCTTTTTGAAAACGCCTAGTAATTTCCATTCTTGGAATCGACAATGAATAGCAAAATCAGAGCAGTATTCTCTGCGTAACTTATTTCACTGGCATCCTGTTCTAAGGATTTAGGGGACTTCAAATATTTTTCTGTATTTAAATATTGGTCGACCAATACTCATGGATGGGTTTTCTTTAAGTAAGATATTTTTAGCATCATCTCATTATTCATCTGAATCCTTCTGCTGTTACGGAGATAACTGTCTTTAGCAATCCTTTACTTTATCTTCTTTCTTGACACAGGTTACAGTTTAGGAATAGAGATGATGAACCATGATCCTTTCAAATTCTTGGATAGGCCCATAATAAAATAACATAATCGTAACTTTATTAGAATTAGAATGTACCTTATAACCCAATGACCTTTGTTGAAAGATATTGTATACTATGAGAAAGAACAAATAAAGGTAAATCTAAAGAATAAACATGGAACCGCTTGATGTACAGTGGATTCATGGATCACCAAACTGTAATGATAATACTGATCCGCCCATTCAGATCCACAGATACCTTAAAAACATTTTCATTTTGAGGCAAAACAAATGTGTTGATCATGAGTATTCCTTTGAGGCACCATTTATGTATCTCATTTTTGGAGACGATCGTGTCATGCTTATAGATACAGGAGCTACGAGTTCGCCGCAGCTCTTTCCTATAGGCACTACTGTCCAAAATATTATCTCTACATGGCTTGCAGAACAAATTAAACAGTTTATCCCATTACTCATTTGCCATTCTCATGGTCATAGTGATCATCTCCTTGGAGATAATCAGTTCCAACACTTTGATCAAGTAACCATAGTATCTCATAATTTTTTGGATATGAAGAGCTATTTTGGCTTTGAGAATTGGCCCGATCAAATTGTTGAGCTGGATTTAGGTAACAGGGTACTCGATATTATCCCTACTCCTGGACATGAAGAAGCTCATATCGCTATTTATGATCGAATTTCCAAAATTCTCTTTACCGGAGATACGTTATACCCCGGACTATTGGTAATTCGTGACTGGGATAGTTACCGAAAAAGTATTGTACGGCTAAAGACTTTTGCAGATAGTCATAAAATTTCCTTGATTCTTGGAGCTCATATTGAAATGAAAAACGAACCCGGAAAATGGTTCGGATATCCGCAATGGTATCAACCAAATGAACATATTTTGCAACTAGAAACGCGACACTTGATCGAATTGCATGATGCCATAACCAATATGGCTATCCCTCGTGTAGAACGACATAACGATTTCATTATACAACCTGCAAATTTGTCTCCTCCTAAACTTGACTAATGATCTCTACTTTTGAACTGTTAAAACATATGGTTAATTGGGACCTTTCTGTGAATATTTTTGCTGGTTTGATGCATGTTCTACCACATTTAAATGCTTTTACTTTAAAATAAAAGTAATGTAACAATAAAATTCTAGGTAATGATATTATAAGAAAAATTTTACCTATATTGAGAAAATTTTTCATGCAGGTTTAAACTTGAATGTTGATTTCATTATTATTTACTTAGAGTTATTTGATATTTGTTACTTATCGTAGGCATAATTTTTCGATCTAAAAGCAATGAACTGGCTAGCTTAGTCTTCCATTAATTTTATAATCCCAAATAGTTTCCAATTAAGTATTCATGTGAATTGATTAAGAAAAAAACTGAAGATGTTAATTTTTTTCTTTTATTAGAAGTACAACTTGATGAAAATCTGGCTACTGTAAAACTCGAATTTATAAGAAAATTTAATTTATAGTATGTTTATCATATAGTCAATGAATAACGATCACAATCATGACCAAAATCACATGGATAATGGATCTCATGGCCATGATCCACCAATCAAAAAGCATAATATCACAGAAATTAATAAAATGTTAAATATAGATGGTAAATACATTATGGATCGCGGGAGCCACACTCATCATGACAACCTAGTATCAATTCGCAAAGATGAATACAAGGGACATAAGATATCAATAACCACGACATATGATATTGAAGTAGATGGGAAACAAATCTTTCCTCCTTTGCATGTAAACAACAATGGTAGTGTTAGTGCTCACATTGTACCAAATTATGCATCTAGCTCAGTAATAGAGTTAATGAGAATCTTGATAGATAGCTTCCCAGAAGATTTTAAAGGTGGTAACTAAAATGGTTGTTACTAGGGTTAATATCCTTGATAATGAATCTGTACGTAATCAGTTTATACGAGGGGTAAAGTTATTAAAGGATGATATTCTTCATCCAGAATGGCCAAATACTTATGATCTTTTGGTTATATGGCATTATATTGCTATGAACACATTCACCCCAGCCAGTCAAATGGTAAGAAATGCGGCTCATATTGGCCCCGTCTTTCTTCCATGGCACAGGTGGATGCTAATTCTGCTTGAACGTCATCTTCAACGAGTTCTCAATGATGATAATTTTGGCCTACCTTATTGGGACTGGTCTAAAGATGGAGAGTTATCTCCTTCAGAGCAGAAAACCGCGCTACTTTGGTCCGATGCTTTCTTGGGAGGAACAGGTTCGCCTGTTACAACTGGTCCATTTACGGAAGGATCATGGAAGGTTAATGTAGCAGAAGATATTGATGGTAATTTGATCAGAACAAATAGAAGCTTAACAAGAAATTTTGGAGCAATTATAGCAAATCTACCTACGAAGGCAGAAGTGCGAACTGCTGTAGATCGCGGACAACCTAATGTTGTTTACGATACTGCACCATGGGATATCAATTCTATAAGTTTCCGAAATGAATTGGAAGGCTGGGTTAATATCCCACCTACAAGGTTACATAATGCTGTACATGTATGGGTAGGGGGTGATATGTTAACAGGAACATCACCCAATGATCCTGTTTTCTATTTGAATCATTGTAATGTAGATAGAATATGGTCCTCGTGGACAAAAAAATATAACAATCCAGAATATTTACCAGGAAACAATGAAAGTAGTGATCTCCAGGGACATCGTCTTAATGATCTAATGGCTTCAATAACCGAAGATGACCAATTTGATCCATTATTTCGAGGAAAGGTCTCTCCTAAGGATCTCCTTGACCCGTCTACGAGATACGTTTACGATACATTAGAATTGTGAAAGCTTTAGCATTATCTAACCTAAAAAAGCGTCAAATCAATAATCTAAATTTTCTATTTTTTTGACCCATTGAATTTCTTGTAGTTGTAGACATATTTCAATAACGTTTATCATTTCTACTTTATTCTTTGGTGATTGGTTCCAGTATTGTTCAAATATAAATCAATAATGTCTTTTGCAATATTTGTTGGGGAAGAATAAGCTTGATAGGGTAAAAGTGGCGTATAGAATGTAGAATTAGTCTTAACAATATCTATTTTTTTATCTTCTATCGTCAATGTTATATCGCTGGCATGAGTATAGTTTATAGTTATAGTTTTATTTTTATAGATTTCAGTTGTAGCATCATTTGTTTGCAATTTGCTTAAAATTGAAAAGCATATCGAATTTCCAATTAGTGAACAAATTAACAGGGTATAGAAAATTGTACATAGAATAGATTTTCTAAGCAACCAATTATTACCATTTAAGGTGAAATTATTTAAAGAATATGTCATAGTTATTATATTCATTTTTCATTATAAAAATAGACATTCTATTAGAAAAATGGCCATATTCAATTTTGAACGTAACTGGAGATTTATCCTAACTGGAAAAGTCAATATGAGACTGTAAAAGCTATCTTTGGGAAATATTAGTCAAAAGGACATATTTTAAAGGGTATGAGTTAATAAAACTGTCAACCATACTTTAAAGAAGCATACTTTCGCTTGATGACGCAGGATAATCTGGCCAGGTATTCTTCTTGATGAAAATCTTGAAAAGTACAAAAACATGTGGTAGCATATATACTATGAAGATGTTCTATTTCTGCTATGATCGTCAAAAGGAACGGAATATTCTTGTCAGATATTGGTTACGCATTGTTTTTGTACTTTTTCGGATTATCCCCAAGAATTGTTGCCAGAGCAATGTTTTTTCTATGCAAGGGAAACAGAGACCATGTCGCAATCTGGTCCTGAATCCAAATGTGTTATTCTATAAATATATCCTAAAAGGAAAGAGAGTTGAGGAGTACATAGCCGGGTTAGACCTTAATCAAAATTGGATTAGAATTGCTATTGATTTAGGTTGCTATTGGATCAGAAAGTTCCTTATTATATGAATTATGAATCTGATTTGTCTAGGTGTTCCGAAAACTATTTTGTATTCAACTCAGTATAACTTAAAATAAGTAGAATAAATTACTCTGAGTAACTCATTATAATTTACAATGTATCATCAAATTGTTATTATATCCAAATTTTATAAATATGATCAATGTGGATTTAGTTTAGTCAAAAATAGAATGCTTTGCGCCATAACGAATTAAAACTTATAGAATTTCCCATCGGGCACAAAATAAATTATATGTCTATCGAATTAAACTAAATATACTTAATCCGTCTCTAGATCTGAATCAAACGATGATAAATTTGATTATTAGTTTTCAGATAGTTTTACCTTGGATTTTGAATATATTAAAATCATAAAAATCATATCAATTCTTTTTTTGCTAAATAAGTGGAAAGTTTGATAGAAAGTACAAATCAATATGTCAAGGACAGGACCGATAGTTTTGACGACTACTTTCCTTGTAAGTGGAAGAATTGCAAATTAAAGCATGTGTTAAATTGGATGAATCTATTCGTTACATATCATAATAAGGAGGTGATCAACGCTTAAGTTAACAGTACCCTTCTAGTTTAAGAATCAGTTAAATACTACCTATCAATTTGGACCATTCTTTGATTGGTGCACTAATTATTTAAGAAGACAATACTTCTATAATGGATATGTCATTGTCCTACCCTTTCGAATGAGCGGTCTCATAATATTAAATACAGGAATCTGAAACTTTATGCAACTTGCCGATAACCTTTTATCCTCTAGAAATCATTTCTATCGGATTACTTGATATCTTTTTTTACGACTTCTATATATCTATTCTATTTGCTGATCCATCAATCTATCGTGTTACAATAGTATCACTCTGTAAGGATCACTTTTATTTTTTATCAACTT
Source organism: Nitrososphaerales archaeon (assembly GCA_025451315.1). GTDB lineage: Archaea > Thermoproteota > Nitrososphaeria > Nitrososphaerales > Nitrososphaeraceae > TH1177. The sequence goes on from JANWKP010000386.1 coordinate 6,585, forward strand.
TAAAATCGACTCCTTAAATAAGCAAAAAGAAAACAATAACTGTTATTTGATACTCATAAAAAAGTATAATCTTATGAATTTTGAAAAATTATGGAAGATTTTGATATAGTCGTACTAGATCTAGTTGGGTATCTCATACTTGTTTCCATTGGTTTATCCAATCCATGACCTTCGGTATTATTCGGGTCCCCGAGTTTTCATTGCGTCCATAGTTTTCATTGGTTCCATTGTTGTGAATTCCAACAATGTAAATTTCTCCGTTAATTAGAGCTAATATTGGAGACCCACTCTGTCCTCCCGCGGTATCAATATTATATTCAATTATCACAGGGGTAACATTCATGATATTATCCATATGTTCGTACTGAATCATACCTGCCAAAGGATCTTTCTTGGAAGGTAGGTCATTTGGATATCCTACTATTGTTACAGGCGAAATTTCTCCAAATTTATCATCAGGAACTGCAGCATATCCTACATAGCCAATATTATTACCTATAGATTGAGACAAAACGACTAAACCAAAATCAAATTCTTGATCAAATTTTTCTGTCCACTTTCCGGGGTATCTGTAATTAGTCGAAATCATGGATCCAAAAGGTAGATCGGTACGGTTGAGTCCGGGGACAACCTCAATAGTATTTGCCAATCCTAGTGTGGGATGGTGAATCACATGGGCAGCAGTTAGCACAACGTTCGGAGCAACTAGAACACCTGTTCCATCACCTGTTCCATCTTCGACAATAGTGCTGAAAGTTGAACGAAGTTTACAAATACATCGATATGGAAACATCAATGTATTATCAATTGGCTTTCGATGATCAATATTGGGATCAATTACACTGGCAGCCACACGGTCTTTTGAAGAGATTGCATTAGGTTTTAGTTGTGAATTAACCGGGGTATCTGAATTGAGTGTCGGATTGTAGCTCTTGATAAATGAAATTGTAGACATATGACAATATTTATAAATACCGCTATTTATATTTTTATTAAATCTTCGAGGGATTTAAAAAAATGACAGTTACTGGCTAGGGCAACAGTGTAGATGAATATTTAATTTAATTAAATAATTGAATATATTCATATCCAAGAGGACTCGAATAGATCTAGCTGAAGAATCGCAATGGATCATCAGATTCTTCCTTTGAACCTATATCGATGAAATCTCCAACGTATGATGCCTGGTTACATGTCGTCATAATTCTGTCGATGTCAAAATCAAAAACTTTCTCGTTATCCTGAAATTGGTTCACTACCATTACAGCAGCTAAGGTTCTTGAATTTTTTAATATAGTAAGGGGATCAGCAGGTGGAGGTGCAGCCTGTTGACTGTCCAAAAGAATGTAGAATGTAATTTCACCTCTGTCATTTATTCTGACCTCAGACAACCCGGAGCTTTGACCTTTCATTGTGAATTTTGCATAATCAGAACTATCTGAGCAAGTAGAAGAGATAGGATTCAAGTTATTACTATTCATCTTGAGATGGGGTTGATTATTATCAACCTTGAGTAACTTCTCGGTTGATGGGATATTTCCACAATGTGTCTCTACATTATTTACTGTTATCCTAATATCTCTCATGTCCGGTCCTTCTCCGATTAAGATTTTTCCATCAAGAAACGGACTTTCAGAACCTAATATTTGAATATCTGTAAGATAGCCTGCGTCAGTAAACACTTTAAGATCAGCTGTTAGTTCGAGAGTTAACTTATCGTTATCCTTTATATAATTTTCCAATTGTCCAAGGCTAGTTGTCCCACTTACTTCATAAAGTATATAATCTGGTGGCGGTATCTGTTTGGCAGTATCGCATTTAGAAAAAATAGACTTTAAATCAGCTGAAATCTCTGCGGCAGTCGTGCCTAATTCAAAGCTTTTGAACTTATCAAGTAGGAGTTCATTTTGCTCATTCCGGGTTTGAATTGCACCTTCTAATGTAGATTGTTGTTTAGCATTCTTGGCCAGGGCTGCTTGTGCCGCTACACTAAGAGCAGTCTCGAGTTGAGCTTGGTTCGTCTGAGCATTCAAGTTATTACCTAGGGAACCTGGGGAAGTAATAATAACTGCCCCACCCAGGCCATTATCAGTAGAATTATTCGTAGAGTTTGATAGCACTAAAGATGATTCTAAATTTGGAAACAAATTTGGAAGAGGAGTTTGGACTGTCAAGAATGGTTGAGATCGAGCTTCAGTTTGTAGGGCACCCATTAATGGCATACTAATTACTAGCAGGATAGCTATCAGTACTTTCACAAATTATCATTATTTAATTAGTATATATTAATTATTGATAAATAATTCAGTATAGTATATCACTGTATAGGGTAGTAAAGTCCTTTATTTGCAATAATTAGAAGGTGAACTCATATCACAGAAACATCATGATGCTAAATAACACATTAGAAATGATAAATCTCTACCAAAAATATAGTCTTTGAGATTCATTTCTTGTCACACCCAAGTATAATCACTATGAAAATAAAGTAGGGATAAAAGAATAGTACAACAAATAAACCCAAATTAACAACTTTGCTAAAATAATCTCGTATTTGTTGAACATAATACAATCTAATAGTATTACAGGATGACTCAATATGTTACTATAATTCAATAAAAAACTCAATAACTTTGGTTTTTAACCTGAAAATAATAGCAACTAGTAATTTCCCAAATGTGGATAAATATGCACCCAAATCTTATTTCCTAGGTTTATATCTAAATGAAAAATTTATCTATTTAGTACCTCAGGTTGGACCTAGTCTATCGTTCCTGGTCATTGGAGAAATCGGATCTTCAATTTAGAATAGCATGTGGATGAAAGAAAATTCACTATGAAAAATTAAATTGAAGCGTCGCTAGTAATCAACTACACGAGGCCTGGTCCAAATCAACTCTTATGATACATAATTGAATTCACACTTGCTTATTTGTGATACCTTATGTTTGTCTTTAAAAAAAATATTGTTTATCTATTTAAAAGAGGATATTAATTCAGAAGAGATATATTTCCTTGAATGCTTTATATCATAGGATTTACCTTAACTAAGAAAGTGGACATTATTCGAATGACCTTTATATCCTTATTATTAATACCAAAAAATGGGAGAGTATATGTTCAAACATACGTATGTAAGCAATGTAATTCAGAGTTTGCTGGCAGGTTTATTAACCTTTGATCCGAACAATCCACGGAATATTAGGCAAATTAAAATAGAAGATTTCGAAGCGGATATACAAGAATGGATAAAACTTTCAATGTCTGGGACCTTGATTCCGGATCAACCTACTCAAGCAATGGAAGCTTTAACTTATAAATTGTGGGATGCAATATTATACTTAAGGATCGTTGGATCTTTGGCTGGTAAGGTGGAGTTACCTAAACCTTAATAAGAATTAGATTTATCTTTTGAAAGCTATATGATTATCCAATTTTAAGGCTCTTTAAAGTTAGCGAAAAAGCTATATCTTTCTATAGCATTTACTATTCTTGTTTTGTCAAACAAGAAATCGAACTAGGTTATAAGACATAATTTATGTTATATATCTTTATATTCTTGGTCTATCATTAAGAAATACATAAGCAGCATTCTCCGGGTTTGTTAAGAGAAGATACCCTGCAATAAGATATTGGATACAGAATACAAAAGCCCACACCCCGAAAGTTGTTATAGGCTCTATGCGGATGTTTTTACTCCTTTCAGAAATTCAAGTCTATAAATTTTATGCTCAAGTAATATAATTATATATGATCATTATAGATATTCTTTCGAATTTGTTAGTAACTTCAACTAGATATCAATCAGCAATTATGGATATATGTACTTGCTAGTAGTAATGAGATATTCAATTAATATAGTAAAAAATGGTTCTTAAAAGAATTTCCTTAATTGTTATTGACATTAAGAGCCTATCCCAAAAATTCGATAGAAATATAGCTCGTTTTGCCTTTTGTTAATTTGTGACCTGTATTCAGAAGGAGAAAGATAAAAGGAAGTATCCTACCATAATAAGGGTTCCAGACA
>JANWKP010000387.1 GCA_025451315.1 Nitrososphaerales archaeon
AAGAAATCATTTATATAATATGAGCACAAAAGAAATTTCTAATATTGATGTAATAGGTAGTAATAGAGCAGAAACAATTAACACAGGTTTATGTGTAGTTTATTTGCTCATGTCAAAATTAAATTTTCAAAATTTAATTGTAAGTACTAATGGTATACGAGAAGGCATTGTATTCGATTTTGTTCGATCATTAAAAAAATCTCCCGATAATACATTGAATTCTAAAACTCGAAATATTAAATTTGATAAATCTCCTTTAGAGAATTGTGAAAAATATTCAAAATCATCTATAGCATTACCTATTTTTATTAATCAACTATTGTCTCATGAAATATTAAATGGCTTTGAATATGATATATTAAAAAAAGCTGTTCTTTATTTATCAAAAATTTCTAATACTGTTAGTTATTTAGGTAAATTTTATTTTCTACTTGATGAAGACATTCCAAACATCAACCATAAACAGCAAGTTATTCTCGCTATATCACAAATATCAATTTGTAAACCAAGAATTGTTTCAGAACTTTCAGAAAATTATGTTACTTTATTAAGACCATCCTCAAAAAGGAAGAATGGTAAAAAAATTGTTGACAAAATTTCTATTTGCTTACAACTATGTAAAATTCTGAAAAAAATCAAATGGTTAAAAATAAAAGAATTTAATAAAGAGAATAGAAAAATGATAGTATCTATTATGTTACCTAAAGAGAAAAAAATTCATGAACTCTTATTAAAAGAAATATTACAACGTTTTGAATATATTTTCAATCTTTCAATAGAATACTCACTTTTCAATCCAAAAGAAATTAGGAGATAAAAAATGACTATACAACAGACTCAACAAAAAATAAAAGAAAATAGATTTGGAATAACAGGAAAACTTATTGTAGTTGAAGGAATAGATGGATCAGGTAAATCTACTCAAATAAGGCTTTTAGAGAAATGGCTTAGGTATAGAAACATACGCGTATTTTTAACAGAATGGAATTCTTCAGAAGCGATAAAAGATGTAACTGCTAGGGGAAAGAAGAAAGAAAAATTAACTCCAACTACATTTTCTTTACTTCATGCAACTGATTTTGCGGATCGCTATGAAAGAAATATTTTTCCTCTGTTAAGAGCCGGGTACATAGTACTGGCTGATAGATACATCTATACAGCTTACGCTAGGGATATGGTAAGAGGATGTAGTCCACTCTGGGTGAGAAAAGTCTATGGATATGCATTGAAACCTGATCTTGTTTTTTATTTTAGAGTGCCCGTGGATGTAGCTGCAGAGAGAATATTATCAGGAAGACCTAAATTAAAATATTATGAAGCAGGTATGGACCTTGATATCAGTAACGATATTTATGAAAGCTATCGCATTTTTCAAAGTAGAATAATTGAACAATATGAAAAAATGGTTAAGAATGAAAATTTTGTAGTTATAGATGGTACATATGATATTGAACAACAACAGAAACTCGTCCGAGAGAAATTTGATGAAATAGTAATGAAAAATAAATCTGATAACAATGGACAACAAAAAATTGAAGAGTGATACCACTAACAAAATCAATTACTATGGACATGGAATTCCGTATTTTCGGAACATCGAAATAAAAGGGAAATTAATTGTAATTGAAGGACCTGATTCATCAGGTCGTAGTACACAAATATCATTACTAAATTCTCATCTTGAGGCAAATGGTCATGCTGTTCTAAATACAGGATTGAAAAGATCTGAACTAATAAGCGAGGGTATACTAGATGCAAAAGAACACCATTTATTGCGAAGAAGAACCATGAGTTTATTTTATGCTGCAGATTTTGCAGACCAGCTGGAAAATAAAATTATTCCTGCTTTAAAAGCTGGTTACATAATATTGGCTGATAGATATATTTATACACTTATGGCAAGAGACGCAGTAAGAAGAATAAATCAAAGATGGTCTCATAATTTATATGGATTTGCAATGAAACCTGGTCTTGTTTTTTATCTAGATGTTGAACCTAGAGAGCTTTTAAGAAGAGTCTTTGAGAAAAACATGACACTTGATTATTATGAATCAGGAGAGGATCTAGGACTTTCTGATGATCTTTTAGAATCTTTCTTACTTTATCAGCAGAAAATTAAACAACAATTTATTAGAATGCAAAAAAGTTATGGAATTATCCCAATAGATGGTAATAGATCAATAGAAAGTATTAATATAGATTTACAAAAAAAAATTGACCAATTCTTATCTAAGGATAAGTAATAGTTATTAAACTTGTATGAAGTAATTTTATGAGATTAATATTTATCCAATAAAATTATTGTTTAAATTGAAAAGCGAATGTATTTGACTCTTTATTATTTGTATCATAAATAAATTGCATTCTTAATAATTTTCCATATATAACTATATCTCTGGACATATTTTCAATACGTAGAAGCAATTTAGGATTACTAATATTATAATATCCATCAAGATCATATTCGGTATTTATGGATAGACCATAAGGCAAACTCCATCCATAACATTGACGTATAGTAGTTCTCATATGATCCATAACAGTTAATCCTTTTTCATGAGAAGATACTATATACCCAAATATTTTTCCTGAAAATTCATACCAATAATAATCTAAAAAATTTTTCATTCCTCCAGACATTGAGCCATGATAGTCAGGGGTAGCTAGAATGAATCCGTCAGCATTTATAATCTGATCATTTATTTTTTTAATATTTTCAGAAATTTCTTTTGGTTTATTAGGATTGAAAATAGGCAAGTTAATTTCACTCAATTCTATTATGCTTGTGTTTGCTCCATATCTTTGAGCTTTCTCTAAAACCATTTTTAATATTTTATTACTTGAAGAATTTTTTCGTAAGCTCGAACCTATACCTAAAAGCTTAAACCCAGTTATTTTTTTATTAATTAAATTTATCAAAGATTCATCTATTTCCATTTTTTACTTTTTCTGTTCTCTTTAATTTATTCGTTAAAGCTTTGATTATATAGATATTTTTATTTGATTTCAAACCTTTCTTTACTACCGGAGGTCCTGTTAACTTAAGGATAAAATAATAGTCATATTATATAAATATATTATGTTCTGTGCTCACTTTCACAAGATTTTTTCAATATCATTCATCTATTTTCCTTAACTTAACAGAGCCTCTAAATTATTGAAATTTTCTAATTCTAGGTAATAATATTTAAAATATTATTATAATAACTATCATGTATATCACCTTGGACAAAATATCTAATATACATTTTAAAATTAAAATGTTAACTAGATATAAAATAAAATATCGTCATGATAATACATTTTGTGTCTATATAATAATTAAAAGATGAAAAATAATATTGGCCAAAATCCTTTTCCAGTCTAATCTTTGAAACAGCAGAAAATAGATTGATACGTTAATATTAATATGAATATAACGTAGAAATAATGCTAATACTATTAATATATAGACTATATGGATCTATATTAAAACTATATGATACTTAAAAAAATATCAGAATATCATAGTTATTAGCGAGGCGTAACATTCAACACGACGAATTTGACAAAGTATAAGGATAATCAGTCTCTTATTCCATTAACAAAATTCTCGAAATTTGACCCTATTTTTAAGTCTATAATAATTGGAGCAGCAGCTTATACTCTCGTCATGTTAGCCTTGATACTTTTTGCAGTTGGAGAGGGCTCAAAAGAAATTTTTCAAGATGAGGGATTAAACTTTTTAACTAGCACTGATTGGAATGCAGTACCTGGTAGAGAATCATTTGGAGCTTTGCCATATATCATAGGAACTTTGGTTTCCTCAGGTATTGCAATGGCAATTGGCGTTCCTATAAGTTTAGGGATAGCTATATTTCTATCAGAGATAGCAGGTTCAAAATTAAAAACTTCTTTATCTTTCATTATTGAACTTTTAGCTGCAGTTCCAAGTATAATCTATGGTTTCTGGGCATTGTTTGTTTTTAGATTTTGGATAATGGATTTTGTAGAAAAGCCTTTACATAATTTTTTTGGTGGTTCTTTACCATTTTTTGCTAAAACGCCTTTTGGTATAGATGTATTTACTGCTGGTATAGTTCTTGCTATAATGATAATTCCAATAATTTCTTCTATTACTAGAGAATTATTACTAGTTGTGCCTAATTCTCAAAGAGAAGCTGCATATAGCTTGGGTGCAACTAGATGGGAAGCTATTAAAATTGCCGTATTACCTTATGCTAAATCTGGGATATTAGGTGCTAGTATAATAGGGCTTGGAAGAGCAATAGGTGAAACGATGTTAGTTACTTTGATAATAGGTAATGCAACTGGATTGAACGCTATTCCAACTTCTCTTTTCTCACAAAGTCAAACTTTGTCTAGTTTAATAGCAAATGAATTTAATGAAGCTGCATCAGAATTACATCTTTCTGCACTTATTGGGCTTGGAGCTGTTCTCCTTTTACTTACAATGCTAATAAATGTAATAGCCCGACTTTTAGTCTACAAGATGGTAAAAACTTCCAATCCGGGGGGCCGAATATAGTACATGCCATCTAAAACTAAGGAAAATAATAATTATACCAAAAATCGAAAGAACGTTCAGGAAATGATGTCAAAGACATCTAATAGAAAAATATATGTAAACAACCTAGTAACAATTTTATGTATATGTTGTATTATTATTGCTATAATTCCTCTTGGTAGCATTCTTTTCGAGGTTTTTAAAAATGGTTCTTCTGCTATTAGTTTTGAATTTCTTACTCAAAAACCAGGTTCAATTGGGTCTGGTAAAGGAGGTATAGGTCCAGCTATCCAAGGAACTTTAATCGTAGTAAGTGCTGCATCTCTTATTGCTGTACCTGTAGGTGTTTTTGCTGGAATTTATCTATCTGAATATGCAAAAAGCAATAACAAGTTTGCCTTTGCTGTACGCTTCTTTGCTGATGTTTTAACAGGTTTACCTTCAATTATAGTTGGCATTGTGAGCTATGTGATAATAGTTATCTCTATTGGTTCTTTTTCTGTTATAGCAGGAGCCTTTTCATTATCTTTAATAATGATTCCACTTGTTACTCGAATAACTGAAGAATCCCTTAAAATGGTCCCAGATCCTATTAGAGAGGCGGCTCACTCACTAGGAGTTCCTAAATGGAAAATCACTATATTCATAGTACTAAAAACTGCAACAAGTGGAGTTCTAACTGGAATAGTATTATCTATAGCAAGAATTGCAGGAGAAACTGCTCCATTAATAATGACCATTCTTGGAACAAGTTTATATTTTTCATCATTTACTGGTCCTGTAGATGCACTTCCATTGAGGATATGGAGATTGGCATCTCTACCTTATGAATCTGCTCATGCCTCTGGATGGGGTGCTGCTATGATCTTGATCCTTCTAATTTTAGGACTAAGTGTCGGATTAAGAGTGTTAGCACGTAAACAGAATATAGCCACTTCTAAAGATACCTAATTAAATTATACTTGAAATCTAAAATACCTTTAGTTTTCTATATAAAATATATAGAAAACTATATACCTATATTCTAAATAACCATAAACTATACATGTATTATTACTATTTTATACACTATTGACTACGTATATGGATGGTAGTGAAGTAAGGAAAATACAGTTTACAGGTAAATCAACATTTGTATTATCCTTACCTAAAAAATGGGTAAATGAATTAAATCTAAAAGCCGGTGATCCTGTAACTATTATCCGTGAACCAAATAATACTTTATCTATAATATCTGACATTACAAGATCCTCCATTGAAGCAGTTGATGAAGCAACTGTACAAGTATTAAAAGATGAAGGTGCTAATTCCCTTAAAAGAAAGATAGTTTCAATGTATCTTGCTGGATATAATATAATAAATCTTAAATCTAAATTTGGAAGAATTAATCCTGTTCAGCGTGAAGGTGCAAGAGAAGTCGTTCGTAGGAATCTTGTTGGTACAGAAATAATTGCTGACTCTTCTGACTTGATAACAATTCAAGTTTTGATTACTCTTCCCGAACTTTCAGTGAATACTGCTGTGAGAAGGATGTTTCTTCTTGCTACTTCAATGCACAAAGATGCAATGACAGCATTATCTGAATTAAATTCTGAATTAGCTAATGCTATTATAAGATCTGATGATGAAGTTGATCGATTCAGTCTTTATATACTAAGAAATCTAGTCATTGCAACAAAAAATGAAAGGATATTAAATGACGTTGGATTAAAAAAAACTTCTGATTGTTTAAGTTATAGATTAGCAGTAAAAAGTATCGAAAGAATCGCAGATCATGCTTCCAAATTTGCAGAAAAATCTCTTTCGATTAAAGAGAAGATTCCTGAGGATATTCTAGATAATATTAAAAAAATGAGTGATTTATCTTTACAAGACCTGAACGATTCAGTTGAAGCTTTTTTGAGAAGGGATTATTTAATGGCAGATAAAATAGTTGATAGAAAAGAAAATGTACAAATTCTTGAAAATACAATTGTATCTTTACTAGATAATACGGATAATGGAAAGTTTAATCAATATAAAATTTTCATAAAACTTTTACTTGAAGATCTAAGACGTACTGCAGAACATGCAAGTGATATAGCAGAAGAAGCTTTAAATCAAACAATAGGCGAGGTAATTAATATAGAAAAAAGACCTTTGCACTATCGAACTTGATATAAAACAAATTTTGATACATTAATAACTATTAAAAAATAAAAAATTATTGCTTGCTTTCAATATATACTATCACAATAATATTATACCATCATAAAGAATATTATCCAAATTAGTATATGGGTTTTATAAGTTACTATATTTAAGGTCGAATAATTCTTGTTTTTTCAGATTCAAAACTAAAGGCGAATAATTTTGGAATATGCTCAGTATCAATCAAATCATCATCCACAACGTCCTATTCATCTTTGAGATTAAAGGTAAACATCAATAGCACTATCATATAAATGATATATATCATTTAATTCTATAAATCTATAACTAGAATGATTGTAGGTTCTGAAAATAATAATGAAAATATTCATCCAATTTTACTTTCTGATGAAGAGAAACAATTAGGAAGAGATTTATATAAATTATACACTGAAATAATATCTGATGCAGAACGAATTAAAAAATACTATAAACTAAATAATGCCACTTTACAATATGAAAACGGAAGTTGTGATAATTTAATATGCTATCTAGCTTTAAGAAAAAAAAATATTGAGGATCTTCAATTAAAATTAGCTGAAGATGGACTTTCCTCATTGGGAAGATTAGAGAATCATGTATTAGTTAATTTAGAACAAATTCTAAAACATTTTGGATATTTGCCTAATATTAAGTCACAACTCAAAAAAATAAGTTTTAAGGAGGCACAATTGAATATATTCAATCGCAGTACTTTGTTACTGGGACGACCTAGGAAGGGTAGAACAACACGTATCATGGTTACTATTGATATAGATATAGCACATCAACCACATTTGCTAGAACAATTGTTAATCAATGGAATGGATATTGCAAGAATTAACTGTGCATATGACACTGAAAAAGAATGGAAAATTGTTATAAATTCAATCAGAAATGCAGAAGAACGTCTGATTCAGAAAGGACAAGAGATTGGAAGAAAATGTAGAATAGTCATGGATTTGACAGGTCCTAAAATTAGAATAGGATCTATGAGACTGGCAAGTATACCATTAAAAATTACTGTTCAAAAGGATATTTATGGAAAAGCGGTTAAACTAATTGAAGGATTCTTAGATTCTGAAGCAAAATACACAGAAAGGATAAACTTAGTTGGAGTTCCTTCAAGCTTCATAATTGCAATATCAAATGGAAAAAATCAGTTGGCCAGTTTAAGAATAGGAGAAAGATTAACACTATATGATTCGAGAGGACGATTTAGAACAATTATTGTTCTCGAAAAAATAAACCAAAGTAGAATTCGTATAGGGATAGATAAAACATTATATCTTAAAGAAGGTTTGATTTTACAAAGAGAAAAAAATAATTTAAATAATTTCCATATTGAAAATAATAATCAAAATTTGTCGCAACATTCCTTTAGTGAGGTTGGAAATAAGTTAGTAGTGGGACCGATTAGACCTCAATCTATTGAGTTAGAAGTAAAGTCTGGAGATAGATTATTGATTTACAAAAATCATGTTGAAGGTCATCCTGCTACTATTACAAGTCCCGCAGGAATAAGTTGTAATATGCCAGAAGTTTTAAACAAAATTCAGATAAATCATAAAGTATTAATTGATGATGGAAAAATTGCTTCAAGAGTAAAATCCATAAATGATGATTATATAGAATTAGAAATAGTATATCCTGAAGATACTACTGCAAAAATTAGATCCGGCAAAGGATTGAACTTTCCTGATTCAAATTTAGAGATAGCTGCAATAACATCAAAAGATATTGAGAATTTAAAATTCATTGTAAAACATGCAACTGCTGTTGGAATGTCCTTTACTAATCATCCAGAAGATATACAATCATTATATAAAGAATTAATAAAACTAGGCTATCCTGATTTTGGAATAATAGCCAAGATAGAAACTCATAATGGAGTACATAACCTAGGTAGGATACTTTTGACAGGTCTTACCGTTCCTAAATTTGGAATATTAATCGCCAGGGGAGATCTTGCAGTGGAAGCAGGTTTTGAGAATTTATCTTTAATTCAAGAGGATATTTTATGTCTTTGTGAAGCTGCTCATCTTCCGGTAATTTTAGCCACTCAAATTCTTGAAACTTTGGCTAAGAGTGGTTTACCGACACGAGCTGAAATTACAGACGCGGCTAGAGGTCAAAGAGCGGAATCTGTAATGTTAAACAAGGGAAAATATATAGTAGATGCAGTTAAAATCCTTTCAAAATTGCTAAAAACAGAAGAAAGACATAACATTAAAAAACGCCAAATATTTAGAGAATTTACATGGCAACATGAAGTGTTTGACATTTAAGATAATATGTATAGAGATGATACACTTGGCATCTATACAGAAGCCTGCAAGTACTGAAATTGAAACACTAATCTCTTAACAATAATAAAATAATTAATAATCCAATAGTATTCATTAAATTAAAAGGAACAAATAAAAAAAAGATTATTGTAGTATTGGGTTTCCTGTATTTGTCAATGATTTTAATGTCTCCTGGTCTAGTTTAACTACTTCATTAGGCAACGGAACATATCCCAAGTCTGATGCAAAAGTTTGCCCGTCTGTAATTGCATAGGATATAAAGTCTACCAAATCTTTAGCTTTTGTTTCATCAATTGAAGGATTTGTACTAAGTTCTTTGAATAGCAGTAAATATGAAAAACTAGCTATTGGATAAGAATCCTTTCCTGGTGCATTTACTACGGAAATATCTTTCCATGACTCATCGCCTTTAGGAAGAGTAGGTGCAACAGAAGAAACTGCAGCGGCAGTTGAATTAAGAGATGGTTTTATAAAACTACCGTCTTTATTTTGAATATGTGCATATTTTGTATCTGTAGTTAGAGCGTATGACAGTTCTATATATCCAATTGAATTAGGAGTACTCTTGATAGACCCACTAACTCCTTCATTTCCCGGAGCACCTATACCAGTAGACCATGGAACTGATTTTCCTTTACCCATAGATGTTTCCCATGCAGAGCTAACATTTGCTAAATAATCTGTAAAAACAAATGTAGTTCCAGATCCATCAGACCTATGTACAACTACAATGTCCTCTGAAGGTAATTCCAATCCTGAATTAATTTCTTTTATTTTAGGATCATCCCATTTAGTTATCTTTCCCATGAATATATCAGCAATAATGGACCCAGTTAGCTTTAATTCCTTGTCTGCTATTTGTGGTAAATTATATGCAACTACTACAGAACCAATAGTTTCTGGAATATGTACTGCACCTATTGCTTTTTTCTCTTCCTCTGCATTTAGTGGTGCATCAGTAGCTCCAAAATCGACCGTTTTCTCAATAAATTGCTTCACTCCTCCACCGCTACCAATAGATTGATAATTAATATTTACATCAGGCTTGATATTTTGGTATTCCACTCTCCAGGTATCTATTAACGGAAATGGAAAGGTTGCTCCTGCACCATTAATAGTTGTTTGTGCAAAAGCTTGTTCTAATAAGGATGGCATACTTCCTGTAAAAAATACAGCGACAATAAGCCAAACTCCTATTTTTTGATTGATTCTCATAGTTTAAGTACATAATACTTTCATTAATTCATTGACATGATATTTGATATAGATCTATAGTCAACTACATAAAATATAATGTAGGAATAACTTTCCTTTTTTCATGGAAATACTATCGATATTAGAATTCAAAACTTTTTACTATTTTATTATTATCTGGAATTCTATATCTGTTGACTAGACCTACATAATCATATTCTAATTTTTTAAAATATTTATTTACAATAAGTTTTTCTGGTATCATAAATTTCATCTGTCAATAAATACTCTTTATGCTTAAAATTTATTAAATCTAAATATTTTATTTCTTTGGATCGAAATAAATTCAATATCATTAATATCTGATTATAAGAAAATTAATATTGCATGAATTATACTACTATTTTTTATATCAATAATTAGATCTTATTTCTTGATTTCTTTCTTTTTAGTTTGATTTTTTTTACGCATTTTCAATATCGTCCTAATCTAATAATCATTTTTTAGATCTGTACTCCTTTTTCAAATAATCAAAATTAATATTTATTCATTCTTCAGCTCTGTTAAGTTAAGCAACAATCATGAAGTAAATTGAAAAAATTCTATTAAAACTGAGCACAGAACATAATAGAAAAAGTAGAACGTATGACTACTTTATCCTTAAGTTAACAGAGATCGTTCTCCAATAATTGATTTTATGTTATTCAGATGTATATTAACCATTTTTCACTATATTTGTGATTCCCTCTTATAGATTGTTCAAATAATTTCTTCATTCTTTTTGTTATTGTTCCAGTTTTTCCATTTCCTATCATTCTATTATCAATTTCACCGACAGATTTGATTTCCGCAGCTGTACCAGTTAAAAAAATTTCATCTGCTAAATACAATTCATCTTTTGATATATCACGAATCTCTATAAGAATATCATCTTCTTTTGCTAATGCTAATACTGTATCTCTGGTTATTCCTTCCAAGGAGCCAGATGATATTGGAGGAGTTATTAATGTCTTATTTTTTACTATAAAAATATTTTCAGCACTTGCTTCAACTACTTTTCCGGCAGTATTTAACAGTATAGCTTCATCAAATCCAAATTTGATCGCTTCAATTCTAGCTAATGCTGAATTAGCATAATTAGCTGTAGCTTTTGCATGAACAGGCATCGTTCGTCCATCAATTCTCATCCAGCTTGAAACCATGAGCCTTATTCCCTGTTCGTCATTTTCTTTTTTTATATATTCATCCCATTTCCAAACAGCTATTGAGACTGAAACTTTATTATTTAGTGGATAAACTCCCATTTTTCCATGACCAAAATAAACTAAAGGCCTGATGTAACATTCATCTAATTCGTTTTTTTTAATTGTACTAATTATTGCATCTTCTAATTCCTTCTTTGAATATTCAATATTCATAAAATATATTTTAGCACTTTCAAATAACCTCTTCAAATGATCCTCTAATCTAAATATCGCTAGTCCTTTTTGGGTTTTATAGCATCTTATTCCTTCAAATACAGCAGTACCATAATGCAAAGAATGTGTTAAAATATGTATTTTAGCGTTTTGACCTTCATATAAAAGACCATCGATCCAAATAATACTATTCTCGTCCATTTGATTTTCATTCTTTAATACTAATAAAGTTTAATTGTTGTGAGTAATTTTTAAATCGGTTTTATTTCTTTGTAAATGTATTGCTCTTATAGCATTTGCAACATTGTTATCTATGTCATCTACTATTATAAGAATTCTTGATGTTTCCTCTTGTGCATCCAAATTCAGTATATTTATATCATAATCACCTAAAGTTCTACTTGCAGTAGAAACAATTTTTGGCATTTTCCACATCATATCTCCAATTAATGTAACTACACCTTTTCCATAAGCAAATTCGACTTTTGGATAAAAAGCCTTAAAATGACGTTCATTACGCTTGACATAATCTGCATCAAGAAATAGTAACCTTGTAATTTCTATATCATCAACTTTAAACGGTGATAGTTTTAAGAAATTATAGTATTGCTTATCCTTTTCAAGTGATGCAATTAAATAAGAAGCAGCAATACTTTCCATTCTGACAATTGCACAATTTCTTTTTCCTGTTACAATCTTGATTAGTGAACTATCTTCATCATCATCAGCATCATTTACTACACTATCTAAAAAGTCTTGTTTTCTATTAATCAAAGATTTCTCAATTATAGTAATTTCAGAAGGATTCAGTATTGATGTAATTACTATAGGGATATCAAAATTATTGTCATCAATTTCCTTAATTGCAATAGGATCTAAGATCTTCATACCAAACATTCCAGCTAATCTTGCTTCATTATATGATAAATATCGTATAGATTCCAATTCTTCTTTTACTATTTTTGGATCAGCACTTAGTACAATGTTATCTTTTTCGAAATCTATTTGTACTTTAAATTCATCATATAAAATTATTGCAATATCTGCTGCAGTTCTATCAGATCCTCCCCTTTCATATGTTGTTTCAAGTCCGTCAACTGTTTTTCCAATAAATCCTCCAATAGATATTACTTCATTTTCTTCTAGTAATTTAAGAAAGTGTTTTTTATGTTCTTTAGATTCTTCTAACATGAAATTAGCTGCTTCAAAATTATCATCAGTAATGATCGGCCATTTCTCAATATCAACATGGTCACATTTTAATCCGTTACTTCTCATTACGTAATCCATAAGATAGGACATGGTAATCTCTCCTCCATATGCAAGTATTCTTGATCTAGTAACATCAATAAACCTTTTATTTTCAGTAACGTGATTTAACGAAGATATAACATAATTATAGAACTTTTCAAGGTGAAATTCAAATTCTTCAAAATATTTTTGAGATAAATATTTTTTGGCTATATTTAAATATATTCTATACAAAATATCTGTATCTACCTTTTGACCAGAAGCATATTTTCTACCAATAAATATTGCAATATCTGTCATCGATTTTACTTTTCCGTCATGTTCCATTAATGGTGCAGAAAAAACAGCTACAATTTTTTTTCCTTCTTTTCTCATAGCCTTAATTCTTTCTATCACGGTAGGTATTTGATCACCATTTTGACCAATAGTACTTCCTCCAAACTTTGCAATAATTACTTCAGTCATATGTTATATCTTCCTATTGTATTTTCGTATACTATTAATGTATAACATCTAAATAAAACTTGATATGATCTCAGCAGCTTTCTTTGCTCCATTGCTCGCAGTATTTTTTCTTGTACCAGAATTTGAACTAAGTTTTTCTTCAATTAATTTATCAAGTCTTAATATATCTTTATATTCAAACCCTAGCCTTTTGGCACCTTCTTCTTGCTCATAATGATTTTTAAGAGGTATAAATATTCCCGGAATGTTATAGACGATTGATTCGTCCATTGTAGATCTACCCGCTAATGAAATTATTAGGTCAGAAGCATAAATATATTCATTCAAATTAGGTACATATCCAAACAAACGGAAATCTTCAGCTGGGTTTATTTGCAGTGAAGGACCAGTTACAACGATAAGATCTATATCTAATTTTGCCTTTAATTTTCTAAAAGAATCAATCACTTTTTCTATCAGATATTTTCCGGCGTCGGTTCCACCTACACTTACAACAATTGTTTTTTTGGTAAAATTAAATCTTTTACGTAACGTTTCTCTACGTTCCAGAATTTCTCTTACAATTGGTCCAACATATCTAAAATTTTCTGTATCACATCCATAATCTGGTATTATTACACAATCACATTTCTTTATAATTTGGCATAATCTCTTGTTCATTTTTTTTTCTATTATTGATGTTATACCTTTGGTAAAACTAGTGTTAATTATATCTGTAATTAGAATTCTTTTTAAATTTTTTTCCTCCGCTATAGAAATTGATGCAAAGTCTTCATCACTGACAATTAGTTTTTCAATATTAGTGCCTATAATTTTTGTTGCAATTTCTTTGCATTTTTTATAATATAACAAATACTTTATTAACCATGTAAAGGAATGATTTAGTTTTCCTGACTCAATTTCAAACTTAGGTGGTTCATATAAATTAAAGGCTTTCAATCCATAACTTGTTAAAAATGTATATGCTGCAGAGCCGGTGACAAAACTTACTTTATTATCATTTTTAAACTTCAAGTGATCAATTATTGCTACATCTCTTGCTACATGACCAAGACCTATAGGGCTTATAAAAAAAAACATTACCTATACATTTGTTTCCTTCTTCTTTTTGTATTTTACTATTTAAAATTATTTTTTTCTATTAGTTGGTCTTAAATTCTAATTATAGTCGTAAATTAATCAATATTTTTTATTAAATAAAATAAACTTTCTATAGTATTTATTTGGTTCATTCAAATAAAAAACTTTTACTGGATAGTGACAATTCAGTGATTATGCATGTTTGATCATAATGAATTAGAGATATACTAGTATGATTATAGTAAAGATGACTATTTAAAATATACCTCAAATATTGTATATTTACTATTGTAAAAGATATAACATTTATAATTAGACACAAATATTTGATATAGATTTTAAATAATAATTGAAATAAACAATAAAGAAGGTATTTTACAATATTGCTTATATTGAATGTACTATCAATATTAATTCCCAATATGATCAAATAAAAGTAATCACTATCATATTACTATTAAAAAAATTATTATAGATAGATTTTGTATTCTCAAAACTAGTTTATTTTCCATGTTTCCGAAAGTGCTATATAATACGATATTACTCACATCAATCAATTTATCATGTCGAATAAAAAGAAAAAGAACAATAAAAATAATGTGGATGATGATGATAAAAAGAAAAAGAGCTATTTCGATATAACAAGAAAAAAAAGAATTAAAAACTTAAAAACAATTATCCTTCCGATTATAGCTGCAATTGTTATTATTGCTGGAATTTCAATTTATGTATTTTCTCAAAATACTCAATCTGTTGCTGGTTTCGGACCTTTAGGTTCTGCCCATGAACATGCAGCATTTTTAGTTAAAGTAAATGGCCAAAATATAGATTTTAGTCAACCGCAATACCAAGTACAATCTGATTATATTCATGTTGAGAACGGGGATGGCACTACATTGCATAGACATGCAACAAATGTTACTTTTGTGGACTTTTTAAAAAGTGTCAAAATGGATATAGACAAGAAAAACAATTGTTTGGCTTTCACTAATGGTACAGAATATTGTGATGATGAAAATAATAAACTAAGAACATTCATCAATGGGAATTCAACCGGGTCTATTTCCGATTATATCCTTAATAATAATGATCGTTTATTAGTGATTTATGGAAATGAAACCGATGAACAGATTGCTAACGCATTAGATGAATTAAATAAGATTAAAATTCAATACAATTAAATTTCTTTTTAGATATTCTCTTAATCTTTTTAATATTCTTTTAGTTTAATTGAATAATCTATTTTATTTTATTATTTTTTATAGTATCCCCAACTAAATGTACAAATATATCATCAAGTGTTATAGGTGATATATTAAAGGACATTTTATTTTTAATAGCTAGATTAGATAGTTCACCTATACTAGATTCAAAGGTGAATAATCGAATAATATCTGTACCTATTTCTACTACATTTCCATACTCTTTCAATTTTTCAATATCAACAATATTTTTTTTAGATATATCCATACGAATATTTTGTGGAATGATTTTTCGTAAATCATTAATATTTCCCTCTTTTACAATTTTACCATTATCTATTATAACTATTTTATCAGATAATATTTCCGCTTCATCCATATAATGAGTTGTAAGTAATATAGTTTTACCTTCTTTTTTTAAATCTTGCATTAAGTTCCAAACTTGACGTCTTGAAACAGGATCAAGACCTATTGTAGGTTCGTCTAGAAATAATAAATCTGCATCAACAGCAGTAGCCATTGCTACCAAAATCTTTTGTTTCATTCCTCCAGACAAATTCATTGCAGGCTTATCTTTTACTTTAAGTAATTCAAATCTTTCTAATATTTTTTCAGTTTTTATTTTTGCAATAAATTTCTCTTCTCCTCTAATCTTGAGCCAATTATAAACATGATCCCAAGGCGTAAGTGCTCGTAATGGTCTTCCTTCTTGTGGCACCACCGAGATAAATTTCCTTATATTTTCTGCTTGGCTTATTACATCATAACCTAAAACTTTTAAAGTTCCTGACGTTGGTAACAATTGGGTTGCACATATTCTTACAAACGTAGTTTTTCCAGCACCATTTCTTCCTAATAATGTAAAAATTTGCCCTTGCTCAATCTTTAATGATATATTATCCAAAGCTGGCACGTGAGTACCTTTATAAATTTTCGATAAATTATATGCTTCAATTACATGCAATATTTTTAGTATTTACTTTAAATCAATATATTTATTTAATCAGAATCTCTATCAAAAGATTTAGAGATATCCAAGTAGTGTGCAAAGAAGAACAAGAAAATTTTGAAAAATACTAGAACTCCAACTAATTCATTTTGGAT
>JANWKP010000388.1 GCA_025451315.1 Nitrososphaerales archaeon
TACCTAAATAGGATCCCATTAAAGTTCATGAAGGTTGTTTGTGATATTCTATATTTGATTGATTAATTTTGATTGTTTGTGGATACCAAACTGAAATACATGCAATACACCAAATACAATCAGTATCCTAATAGGATTTTTTTGGAATTATATTTAAAAATAACATAACCGATTGATGAAGGGAGAGTAGTAACTACTATTCATAAATTTTTAAATGTATCAAATAATAGTTTATTTCTGTTGATGCATTTTTTGTATTAGTCGATATCATAAATCTAAACTAATACAAAGTTAAAAAGTATTAATATATTTTTCACTTATTTTTATTTATTATGGTTTAGTTTAGCTTCGAGATATTCTTTTAACGCTATTGCATTATTGTATTTATCTTCCTTTGAACTATAGAGTAAAGTAATTGTTCCTTTTCGAGCTTTATCTAACAACAAGTCAATAGACTCTTTCTTATTTTGTAATTCCTGATAATAACGATTTTTGAATTCATTCCATTTACTTTCGTCATGTTTAAACCACTTTCTTAGTGGAGCACTAGGAGCTATATCCTTTTGCCAAAAATCCATTTGAACATCAGTTTTTTTTAATCCACGTGGCCATATTCTGTCAACTAATATTCTAAAACCATCTTCTGTTTCAGGCTTATCATACGTTCTTTTTATCTTTATCATAATAACTAATTGAATAGACTCATTAATAAAAAGAATATTCTATTCAATATCTACTAAATTTTTTTGTATACCAACATAAAAGATCTAATATTATTTTTTGGTGAGTTAAATTGAAATTTATAAGAAAGGATTTTATCAATTGTTATTGTTAACAGAACATTAGCTTCAAATAACTGTTATCTATTCAATAACCTAAAATAATAAGCTGTTAAAGGTTATTTCACAAATCACTTATTTAAATCAGATATTAAAGTTAACTTTTTATTGATTATAGAATATGAAACTCAAATGAGTGATCTAAATTATCGTCTCAGTGTTATGATAAATAATAGCGCTGCTAGTTTACATCACCGAAACGACGTCGATACTGTGAAAATTGAAGATAAAACAAACAAACCAACTAGTATGAATCTGATGGTAATTTTACTCTCTCTGGTGGTCATTGCATTCTCTACCTACTTTTCAATTAAAGTGCTAAAACATCTGAGAATAGCACAGCAAGGCTTTGGGCTACGAAATTAGATTTAAATCAAATGAAAACAGACAACCATCTTTTGGTTCATTGATAAAATCATTTGTGTAGAATTAATGTTGCAAAGGGTATTATAATTACATAGACAGTCACAAATTACTTATTATTTACGTAGCGGCAAGTTAAATGCTTCCATTAGGTTTGGATGAATTTGTGTGTGAACTATCATCATAACATCTAGAGGTGAACCTTTTTTTGCAATTGAGTCATTAAGATGGGTGAGACCATTTTCCAGATTAGTAACAAAGGCCGTTACTTTTTTGTTATCGCTTGGTCCAGTATGCTTTAGTTTAGTGTCAAAGATTTCGAATGACTTTGCAGCTAGTCCTTGAGCACTCTGGTAATCTGAAATATTAGATAGTGAATAGCCCATATTCATTTCGCCGCCGTGTTCCGTCATCGTCATCGTATTGGACGAGGTATTCGTAGAGGGCATATTCATTTTCATATTGCTAGTACCAGAATTATTTTCGGATACAGGATTGCTCATAACCATAGAATTTGGGCTACTGTTGTTCCCGGTCATAACCATGTTTGACATATTGGTCATGTCAAATCCAACATGGTATGCCTTTCCATAGTTTATTAGCACCTCATCTATCACATTGGCAAAAGCTAAGGCCTGAAGCCTTGTATTCTGATCTAGTTCCTGATCGGTATTGCTACCGCCAAATATGCTTTCTAGAGACTTTAGAGCTCCCTCCAAAATGTTTGAAGAGGATGGTTGCACCTGAGCAATTCTGACAATTGCGTCTTCATCCAGCCTTTTATAAAGATCATTTACCAGTTGACTTACACTTTTTAGTTGGCTTTCTGAAGATGATGACATGTTTTGCAGTTGAGTCATGGCTCTTCTAAGATCATCTGTTAATCGTGGATTATCCTCTGTTATTTCAATCATTATCTTCGGAGTTAGAAGGGATCATGCCTTATTCGCATGATTCTGAGCTAGTGACACGTTATTATTTTCCAAGTTTGCTACAACGAGCTCCAATTCTGCTTGGACTTGGTCTACATTCCCTACAAATGTAGCAGTTTCGTTTGGTGTAAAAAGATGTCCATATACCCGTAAATTATTAAAATCATCCGTATTGAAAAGCATCATGCTAAAGCAAATACACAGGAGTAGAAATAGAAATTTGGTGTTTAGAGAAAGAGCTTGTATCAAATTTGGATTGCTCCTTGCAATGAATTATTCACTAAAAGGAGGCTTCCTATTACTACGACAAATACCAAAATACAGCTAACTGACGTTACGTCTCCTTTATTCATTATACTGCGAGAGGTAGAACTCGAACTATTAACAGATTCTCTATTTCTGACCATACTAAATCAATTATAGAGTATAAAGAAATTACTGCTGATCTTTATTAATTTATTATTTAAAGTCAAATGTTCATCAATCACTTATGAAATATTCTAGAGAGGTACACTACTATATAAGTGATAGTAAACGAAGTTAAGATATTATTATAATATATAATGATCATATAATATACCTTATTGTTTCCATTTTCCTAAATTAATTGTTTTGTTACCTCACAAAAATTATCTAAAAGTTTCTAATTTAAATTAAATAATATGTAAAAAATTAAATTAAGAATTAGTGACCATGTATAGCTATATTTTAATTCGTCATTTGTACTAATAATTTTTTAATTCGTCATTTGTACTAATAACTTTTTATTCTACTTTTACAAATTATAATATAAATGGTAACTAAAACAAATATACAATTTATTATTCTCTCTACCATGAGTATCATAACATTCAGTTTAATTCTATCAATAGTCTTACAACCGCAGTTTGCTTTTGCTCATGAAAAACAACTAGTTTCAATCAATGAAAAACCATATCTATTTGTAGTTGGTTCAATTGGTGAACCTGTATATATAAATGACAAATCAGGAGTTGAACTCTTTGCTTATATTCCTGATCCTAAGGATCCTTTGTCTGAAGACTCTAATGTAACAAAACCAATTACTGGTTTAGAAAAAACTTTAAAGGTTGAGGTGTCTGCAGGACCAACAAATAAAACGTTGGATTTCGAACCTGATGAAGAAAATCCAGCACATTATACAGCTACATTTTTCCCTAGTGCAGAGACTACATATACCTATACACTAACTGGTACAATAGACAACACACCAGTTCATATTAGCTATTCATGTGTTCCTGGCGGTGGAGAAGATGATGACGATGAATCATCAGGAGGAGATAATACAAAGACTGTACTTTCACAAGGCGTCATTAGAGAACAAATGGCCGGAGGTTTTTCATGTCCAATGCCGAGAGATGAAGTAACCATACCTTAAATTATGAATGACATCTGCAACTTATAATATGGAATCTCTAATCATATTTTATTGTAATTTTGATTGATGTATATACTATAACTCCTATTGATATTTATGAAAAATTTGTCAAGAAATAATTCTACAAAGATAAATTTTATATATATTATGTTTCTTTTCATAATAACCTGTTCAATTTCTCTTTTTCTTTTGATTTCATCTATTTCCGATTCCTCTTTTTTATTGAAAAAGGCTTATGCCCATGCTATCCCAGTAAATGAAACTCCAGCTCCTGATTCCATATTTGAAAAAGACGATTTACCATCAAAAGTTATTATTGATTTTTCAGAAAGACCCGTTCCTAGCATAAGTACTATTCAAGTTCTTAATGAAAAAAATGAAAGGGTAGATAATGGCGATTTTGTAATAATTGGCGATCATGATAGGGAAGCAATGACTACACTAGACACTAAAAAACTTACTGACGGTGTATATACCGTTTCTTGGATGGCACAATCTGCAGATGACGGGCATATCGCAAAAGGCTCATATGTTTTTGTAATTGGGAATGTAGGAGTTAGTTCATCTGCAAAAACCTCATCATCAATTGAAGGATTAGCTAATGATCAACAGAATTACAAAGTACAGGCCGTTACATCTAGCTTAGACGGATTAATAAAATGGCCACTTATAATATCCCAAATAACAGTGATAGGTGTAATTTTTTCACATCTTTTTTTATGGGATTTATTTGGTAAAAAAATAATAATTACTAAAAATAAGAAATCATCAGCAAATCCTGGTTCTGATACTGTTACGAATAATATGATGTCGACATCAAGATATAATAAAAGGTTTACATTTATACTAGTAATTGCATGTGTTACAATAATAATTTCCACAAATGTCCTATTATTTTTACAGATTATTGAATTAGTTCCTAATAATAACATGTCTACTCATGTATCTACTTTTTTATCATTGATGCACGGACCATCTGGATTTCTGTGGTTCATAAGGATGGTAACATCAATAATAATAATTGTATGTTTAGTCGCTTATTATTATTTTATAAAGAACCAAGAAAAAACAGAATCAAATAAAATTAAAAGTCATACTGATCTATATCGATTTGGAAAGGAAGATCGGATTAATTCTTTCAAGAAGATAAATCTGAATAATGAAAAGTTAGTTCCGTTACTCTTATTATCCATATCTTTTATAGCTGGTTCTATTAGCATTTTTGCAAATAGTCTAACAAGCCATAATGCAGCAGTAGAATTTTTTCCAACAATTGCAGTTTTTTTAGATTGGATTCATTTTATGGGAGTTTCTCTGTGGATAGGTGGTCTATTCTATATATCTGCTGTTTTATTGACAACAATAAAAGAAAGAACAAAAAATCGTGATCAAGAAACAATAAATGAATCTATTGAGGTGGGGAAAAAAACAGTAATACCAAGTAAGACTTTTTCCTTAAATGTAAAAAAGAGATTTATCTTTAATTACTATTTAGCATTATTACTTCCACGATTTTCTCTTATTGCTACCCTTTCTTTGGGAATAATTGGAATTAGCGGAATCTATATGGCCTGGGTTAATATTCATAGTTTTAATTTTCTATTTAATAGCGATTACGGACATATTCTAATAATCAAATTAATCAGTATTGTACCTTTAATTATTTTAGGAGGGTATCATCAATTAAAACTTCATAAAACTGTTGTTCGTATAGCAAGTCTAGGCGAAAATGGTGATAATAGTAGAAAAAATTCCAACATAGATGAAAGTAATATTATTGACTTTGCGAATAACCGTAAAAAAAACATAAACTCAAAACAAAAACAAAATACAGAAAAAACAGAATCAAATCAAATAAATATATTTGGGAAATTTAGCAAAACAATTAAAATTGAATCTTTGATAGCGATTGGAGTTTTACTTGTAGCATCACTTCTTACCACTACTTCTCCTCCTTCATCATCTACATCAATGAATATGCCTTCTATGGATGAAGATCCTCATACCATGATGATGATGTCCCATGATGGTTTTGGTAAAAGTAATAATATGCCCATGGCAAATTTAAAAAATAATAGCTATGTTAAGGAAGTAAATATCTTAAATGTAACTACCAAATTAGAAATAAATCCGTTTCATTCTGGGTTAAACACTTTCAAAATTACTTTTACTGATTCACATAAAGAACCATATTCAAATATATCAACTGTAAGGATGATTTTTAAAAATGAACAAGCAGATATTGGACCTATAACAAAAAAACTTAACCAAATTTCTCCTGGTATATACGTTATTACTGGAGGATATATTAGTCAACCAGGAGAATGGAATATTGAAATGGCAGCTCAGCGACCATCAAATTATGATCTTAATTATAAATTTACATCTATACTAAATAGTTCATCAACAGATATGTCCACTACAACTAAGACAAAAACAAATGATAATAATAATATTTCTAGAAATGAACAAGGAAAAATAATTAAAAATATGGATACTAATAATTCAATGAATATAGATAAATTATCTACTCAAACAATAGATGTTTCTAATCCTTTCACATTGTCAGCAATTACTTTAGTAGTAGTTATTGGTCTTGTGAGCTTTTACTCTTACAAAAAAAGTAAACAAAAACTTAGAACAACTATAGATTTATTGGATCAAAATGTATAAGATATAGAATTTATTTTAATTTAATAGCCCAATTGAAAGCTCTGTTAAGTTAATCAAAAATAACCAAGTAAATTGAAAAAATTTAATAAAATTGAGCATAGAACATAATAGTGTAGTTTAATGTGGGACTATTTTAATCCTTAACTTGACAGAGCCTAGTATTCTATCTAAATTTAATAATAATAATAATCTTATTTATTATATGATTATATTAGTATATCAAAGACAAATCTCTACAAGTTGTTAATTTAATCTAATTAGAAAAAATAATTCGTAGGTTCAGGTGAGCTAAAGAGAAAATAATTTCTATAATAATAAATGTAATTACGATTCATTTGTTGAGTGAATCAAATTAGAGGAATATTATTACAATCGGGCCAGTGGGATGTGAAACAAAAATGACATAATTTTTTGATTTAAACAACATATTATCTAAAGCGGGTTCAGTGGAACTACTAATGCTAGAACTACCTTTTTAGATTCCTCAACTTTATTTTATGTTTCTATCATCGATTTGTACTGAGAAGAATTCCTACCAAACCTATTATTTAGTTCAAGACAATTTATTAGTCATCTCTCTTTCACCCCGGTGCTACTAATCATAATAAAAATTATTTACCCTAGTGATGGTAAACAGATATTGTAAATGTACTTGCATATAGAAAGTAACTTATACTAATTAAATGTCTGGTAAATGTTTATAAATATGCCATTATTCCTTAATCTGTAATTACATGACAAAAATAAAGTTATTATTTACATGTCCGCATAATGGAACACAACATACGGATAAAGTAAGAGTCATAGGTGATCTACCTAATACCTGTATACGCAGTGAATTTAGTATAGTTAATGATATTGGAACCGAGGACCTTACTGAGCGTATCATTACACATATACATAGACTAAGCGGAAAAGATCCATATAAACAAATTGCAAAGGTTGACCGGGAGTACGTTGATCATAACAGAGAAGGACCATGCGCATTTGAAGAGTCAGATCTTCGGGCCCAAACAGCTTACGAGGAATATCACAAGGGAATTTTGCAAATAATTGAAGAAATTCTTCCTCAAAATGAGAATGGTATTGCCTTTCTATTTGATATTCACGGTACAGACAATGTAGAGGTTAAGGGTAATTTTATTGAGGTAATTATTGGAACTGATAAAGGAAATTCGAGGCAATCATTGACCGAAATAAGTCCTGATTATTTCTGGGGTCCCCATGGTTTAATACCACTATTAAAAAAAAACGGTATAAGAGTATTCCCCCGTAATGAAAGTGAAGAAATAGCGGGTTTCGAACTAGACGGAGGATACACGATACAAACATACGGTAGTTCTCAACCCAGAAAAGGATTGGTAGCAATACAAATTGAAGTTAATCGTTCTATCCGAGGAGGTATGTATTGCCGTGAAAAATTTGCTGCAGATATAGCTGATTGTATTTGGTCATTTGTTTATCCATTTATCTAAGCGTAGATCATTTCACACTGTTATAGGATATAATCATTTAATTAGTCTATCTTTTTTATGATAATTTCACTTAAAATTGTATTTGTATGAAGATACATATACTTTTATTATATTATTCTTAGTTAGATGTGCTATTCTATTCTGAATACTTGATATGGAAATAGAACATGATAATACCCTAGATACAGATTTTTAAAGATGTTTAAATATCAAAATGATTTGTATCACCAAGTCTAGAACTCAAAACTGAATTAAAATATTATTGAGACTAGTATGTTATCAATTTAAGTACAATCAAGAAAAAGTAATTAAGTTTTTTAATGTATAGATATTTAACCTTAAATCTTTAAAGCTGTTTATGATAATTAAATTTTAAGTTTATAATTCATCTTTACTATTCTTAATATTTTTCTTTTAAAATAGATAAACATTCTTTTCAATTTATAATATATAATTTATTAGAAAAGCATTATTAGTTAATCTTTCCCTCTGAAGAAAAAATGTAGTTATGATAAATCTTTTACTAAGAACTCAGCAGAGGCCTTGAGACCTTTTAATGAATTACTATATTTGGTAAAGCCATGTCCTTCATCTTCAAAAACCATATATTCAACGCTAATACCATTTTCTTTTAATTTTTCAACAATCTGATCAGACTCTTCCTTTGCTACTCGTGGATCATTAGCTCCTTGTATTACTAGCAGCTTAACGTTTGAATTGACATTGCTAATATACGTAATTGGAGACCTTTCTTTAAGGAAATCTACTTCAGTTTCAGTATTACCTACTAATTCTGCCATAAAACGTTTCCAATGTTCTGGAACAGATTTTGCAAATGTTATAAGGTTACTGGGACCTACTATATCTACAGCTACCTTCCAATTGTATTGAGGTAATCTAGTTATACAATTTAATGTAGCAAATCCACCGAAACTAGCACCAAATACTCCAATTCTATTAGGGTCGATCCAATCTTGAGCTAATAGCCATTTTATCGCATATTCTAAATCTTTCAATTCATTTCCACCCCAATCATGGTAAATTTTTTTCTCAAAACTTTTGCCATACCCGGTACTTCCTCTAAAATTTGGCGCTATAACAACAAGACCGTTATGGGAAAGATATTGATAAAGTCCAGAGTAATCATAATAAGGTCTTTCTTGAGAAGTAGGACCACCATGAATGGATAATATGGCTCCAAATTTTGAACTGTGAGTATTATTTGTCCTTTTATTTTCCTTATTATTTTGTGGGATGTACAAAAATGCAGAAATCTCGAGTTCGTCGAAACTCTTATATTTTATTAATTTCGGTTCTGTCAATACATCAGCAGAAATATTACCTAACATAGAATGTGTAATTGCATTAGATTTAGCTTTTTCATAATTATCAATATCCATCACATAAATATTTGTTGGTGAAGTTGGAGTATCTATCATTAGGCCGATTTTCTTTCCATCATTTGATAGTTTTAGATCTTCTATAACCCCTTTCCTTGATAAATTAGTAACTTCTCTAACTTCTCCATTCTGTATGTTTTTGATAAATAAATTACTATATCCATCTAAATTTTCTGTCCACAATAAATTTTTCCCATCAGGACTAAGATCAACTAATTCTATATCTCGCTGAGGTGTATGTATCCATTCAAACTTTGATTTATCTATATCATAAAATGCTAAACCAGCAAATTCTCTTTTTAAGTCTGATATAATGTAAAAACCTTTTCCATCAGGAAGCCATGGCCCAGTAATAAATCTGCTTTTATCTACATTATCTAATCCAATTTTTTCCATTTTCCTGCTTTCTACATCTAGAATCCAAATAGTATAATCAGTAAGAGTAACAAGTTGAATACAATTTAATCTTCTATTATCTGGAGACCAGTAACCAGGAGTATACCAGCCTTCTCTTTCAGTAATACAGAATTTGTCTTCAGATGTACTTTCCATATTTCTTACATATATCAACATATCAGAAAGATTAGATTCGTTTGATCCATAAACGATATATTTGCCATTGGGACTGAAACATTCAGAACCCCATTCATTTCTCACATTAGAATTATTAGTTACAGATTGAGGCCAAGAATTAAAAATGTCATCTATGCTATATATTTGAAAGTTCTCTGTTCCATAATGATCTGCAAAAAAGATAGCACCATTATCAACAGGAGAAGAAAACACATTCCTTATTGAATAATCAATAAAATTAGTTAATTGATATGATGCATAAGGTTCGTCTTCAGAGCTTAGGTATGACCGCTGTCGCCACAAATTAAATTGCCCATTTATATCTGCAATATACAAAATCCAAGATGGATCTTTATGAAAGAAATCAAAGTTACTGTATCTCCTAATTGAAGCAAATCGTTCAAAAGGATAATTATGATTTGATATTTTAAATTTCATAATTCACTTTACCATATAACATATATAAGTAAAAAATTTTATAAAATATTTTAAAAGTATTTTTCTACTAGTTTTATAATTCTTTTTTGTTAATGAAATTTTAAGCTTTGAAAAATTCTTTCGGTTTCTATCGTTTAACATATTTAGTTTTACTAGTGGTTTACCTCTTTATAAAAAAAAATTAAGTATAGAAGAAATATTAAAACGAAAGCATTCAGGAAATCAAAAGCAAAAAAATTTCATGATTCTGATCTTATACTCCTTGACTTTGCTTAATGGCTTCTTCTCCGAGATGGCGAAGGAAGAATATGTTGGTAACATAAAGACCAGAAGAAGTATTACGCTCATATACAAAGAACCAAAAAAATTTTGTATTTTGCCTTTCTTTTAATATTCTTCTAATGGCAATATCTTTCATATA
Organism: Nitrososphaerales archaeon; assembly: GCA_025451315.1. Taxonomy (GTDB): domain Archaea; phylum Thermoproteota; class Nitrososphaeria; order Nitrososphaerales; family Nitrososphaeraceae; genus TH1177. The sequence goes on from JANWKP010000388.1 coordinate 10,511, forward strand.
ATTATTATGATCAAGGTTGTTAGATCTAGAAAAAAAGACAATGACCATGAGAAGATCATACACTAATGACTTGATCATTATTGAATCCATTTAATGGTTCTATTTGTTATCTTTGCTATAGGTAAATTTTTAGCTAATACCATATATTGTTATGATCTCGGTCAATACTATGGCGGAATAGAAGATGTACCACGGATTTCTCCATTAGGATTTTCTAATGTGTGAATATTCATATATAATGAACCGTTAGATCCAGCTAATGCCACATCATATACTGACTTGCCTTTCATTGGTCCTTCGAGTTTATCAGCTGTAATTGTACCGGATTCTGATACCTCGTTTCTAGGAGGGTCATATTTGAACATTGTAAATACTATAGGTCCATTTTCGCCTGGTTTACCAAGATGTATATGTCCTCCTGTGACATCTGTGATGTTCATAGCATTCACTCTATATGTTATAGTGTCTCCTGCTACACTATATGCTGAAATCTCGGCCTTGCCTGTTGCATTGGTTTGAACTGGAGGAACTTCTTCACTTCCTGTAAGGTTGAATTCAAATTTTGTTTCTCCTTGTGCGAACACTAAATCTGTCAAATCATGTGTGACTGTTGTTATCATAAGAGTTGCCAATATCACTGTAACTCCCACTGATATACTAAAAATTTATAGTTCCAATTTTCTAGTCATAAACTTGTATACTTATAGCAAATATTTAAGAATGTTTATTTTTCGAATTAATGAGACAACTATTTTCATACATCTGAATATGTTCTACTCTATGGATGTGTGAACTATCACAACTAGAAAACAGTAGAGAATGATGTTTCTGAGGGAACTATATAGATTTTGTTTCTATATGTAATTAAAAAGAATTGGAGCTAAACTCGGTTTAATAGAAATATGCTTTTCAAGCGAAGTTTGATCAAAAGAAAAAAATTCAATTGTCTTAAAACTGATTACTCCTTCGAAGAGAAACATTTAACAACAATATTTCTATATATATAGGGATTATAATGTCAAATAAAGTTGATAGTTTAGATGTCGTAATTATTGGAGGAGGTGTGGCAGGTCTTACCACTGCTGCGCTGCTTGCCCGTTCTGGAAAGACAGTAACATTATTTGAACAATCATCTAGAGAAATTGGAGGTCGTGCAAGGACTACACATATAGACGGTTTTTACTTTAATCAAGGACCGCACGCACTATGTATCACTGCGGAAGGTGACTCGGTTTTAAAAGAGATAGGCATCAATTATACGGGAGGCATTTCTGCAGGGAAAACTTATTTAATACGCAATGGCAAGAAACATGAAGTTTCGGGAGACTATGGTAGTTGGTTATCTCTTGGAAAGAGTGATGAGAGTTTTCAGGGAACAGATGGGAGTCAGTTCTTTAATTCACCTACCCAAATTGATTTTTCACAATTAGAAGGTGTTACTGTACAAGAATGGTTAGACAAGAATATTCATGACTCAAATCGTGCTGAAATAATTAAGACTATTTTGAACCTAAATACTTACGCAAACGATCCAGACATTCAGAGCATAGGATCTGCACTTCACCAAGTCTATATGGGTAGTCGAGTTGGATATATGTATTTAGATAACGGCTGGCAGACACTTGTAGACGGACTTTTAACAGTAGCCAAAAACTCAAATGCAAGAATTGTCATGGCAAATAAGGCAACAAAGATAAAAAGAACAGATTCTTCTGAATGGATAGTTTTGCTGTCTGACAAAACCCAAGTATCTGCAAAGATAGTTGTAATAGCAGCAGGTCCAAAGGAGGCGTACAATCTTTTCGATGACCAAGAAAGACCAGAGATACTTACAAATGCAGCAAAAGAAGCAAAACCCATACGCATGGTGTGTTTGGATGTTGCACTTAGCAATCTTCCGGATAAAGATGTAACGTTTGCTTTGGGAGTAGACCGTCCACTGTATTTTTCGGTTCATTCTGCACATGCAAAGCTTGCTCCTGATGGCGGGGCACTAATTCATGTCTCTAAATATCTTGGTACTTCAATTGAACCAAAACCAAGAGAGGATCAGCCGGAGTTAGAGGAGTTCCTTGAGTTACTACAGCCAGGATGGAGACAGGTCCTTGTTAAGAAAAGACCTTTGCCCAACATGGTGGTATCTAATGCTATTGTTACTGCTGCAACAGGCGGATTAGCTGGAAGACCTGATGTAAAGATTGCAGACAATTTGTACATAGTAGGAGACTGGGTAGGCAAGGAGGGATTATTGTCTAGTGCGTCTTTTGCAAGTGCAAAGCGCGCCGCTCAGCTAATTTTGAATGAATGAACTATTTTTATATTGATTAGAATAATTAACAAAACGATAATACTTACTACATAATAGCAAATTTTTTCAAAGTAGACACAAATTTGTTGCATTGATAATCTAAGTTAAGAGAAGTTTCGACTCTTCTGATAATGATTACATTAATCATTATGCCACTTTTTTTCTACCTCTCATTATAGGCATAACTTCTTTTGTAACTCGTATTATAACACAATAGTTAGTTTCAAAATGTGATTTAAAATCAACTAGTGGTAGCTATTTTCCACGATTCAGCAAAGGACGCAAGAGATGTTAAAGAAATGGCATAACCCATTGTTAGAAAAGAATTTTCTAAAAAGTGATTATGATTTTATTTCCATTTTGTAGGATTTAGATTATACATCTGAAAAGAAACTCTTATCAAGATATCTTTTATTTATAAGTAACAAGTAATGGTTGAAATTGGTATAGCTGAATATTTCAGCATGGCAGGGGCTCTTGGAATTATAAGTAGTATGTTTGTAGTTCTATATTTTTCAAGAAAACAAATGCAGATCCTATCCAAAGATATAGAAACAAAGATTCTCAATGATATGGATGAAAGTTTGCGTGGAATTACTCAGATTGGAGTAGAACGCCCAGAACTGATTAAAGTAATAAGCAATATTCCAGCAAACTATTGTTCACCAGAGGTATCATTTGCTTATTATATTCTATACACATATGCTCATGTATTCCATATGTGGAAAAGAGGAGTAGTAAACGATAACGAATGGAGAGGATGGTTGCGATATATGAAAAGCGCTTTTGAACAAGGTACTATAGCAGAAACATGGAAAACTATAGATGCAAGAAAATGGTTTGATCCTGACTTTGAGGAATTCATTAATAAAGAATTGGCTAAAAAATAATGAAAAGTAGAGCGATTCAAGATATTGACCTGACAAGGTATATCGCCTTTCTCTTCAGCTCTCGTCGATCCATTCCAATACTCGTGTTGCTTATTAGGAACATGTCAATAAAATAATATAATGTCGAATTCAGGATGTAAACATGTTAAATTAATTCAAGAACACGTAAAGCCTAGTGCAGATGGTTGTGAGGATTGTCTTAAAATTGGTGATTCTTGGGTGCATTTGCGTCTTTGTCTTATTTGTGGCCATGTAGGATGTTGTGACTCGTCAAAGAATAAACATGCAACTAAACATTTCCATTCAACAGAACACCCGATTATCCAATCTTATGAACCTGCTGAGCATTGGAAGTGGTGTTATGTGGATGAAATATTTCTAAGTTAAATTGAAGGTTAATTTGTTCTGAACAAAACTCTACGAATTGCTAACCTCGAATGACACAAATAGCAGTGGTCCTGCCATTTAATGTATATTGATGAATAGAGCAGTTTTGAAAGTGTCTAACAAAATAAAGAATATGCCAAAAATAAATTAGAAATACCTATTTGGCTATAGATGCTGAAGCTAGTTTGGAAATATTAGTGTTCATTCTATACAACAAGCAGCAAATAATGGAACCGAAAAATTGTTTTAGGTATACAATTTTTTACTAAATGATAAGAAAGAATATGAATTGAAATTCTTGGATGTTAGAAATAGTAAAATATCTTTCATTTCATTTCATTCAATTACACTTTTTTAAAAGGAACCAAAATTTTATTATTATATAAATATTACAGTATTAGTATGAATCATTCGGTTATCATTCCAGAATTTATACCATATGAAAAAATACGAAGTTTTATTCCAGAGGTTGTTAAAATACAAAAGGGAGATAACGTTAAATGGATAAATGTAAGTAAGGATTTTCATGATTTATATTTTTTTGGACTGTCAAGTGAACTTTCAAAAGTTGAAATCATAGAACAACTACAAATAGGTCCAGGAGAATCAAAAGAATTGACATTTAATTATGACTATTCACAAATTGACTATATTTGTAAAGAACATACTACTATGAAAGATATGAAAGAACATAACAGCATATCAATATTTGTTCAAAAGTATAGTGATATGAGCAATACTGAAAGACTAATATGTCTTAGTAAAAGAGTCAATATTCGACATCAGTATTTGTCAAGTCAATTGGATAGAAGAGAATAAAATTTGGAGATTAAATTAGATGATGTCTAATGAAAAAATAATAGACCATGATGATACTTATGATAAAGAAAAACTTGGTTTATTTTTTGATCCATATATATTTAATGAACTAAAATCATTTCGTTCCTATGGAATTGAAGTCAATAGACTGATCATTGTATTTTGGGATATTAGTAATTTCTCAGACCTTACTAATGAGCTTGCCATAGGGAGAAGAAAGGAAGAACTTTTACTATTTTTAAAAGAATACTATTATGCAGCGTCACAAATTATCAGCAACAATAATGGAATTTTGGACAAATTTATAGGTGATGGAATTTTTGCTTACTTTGGTCTTAAAGATATAAAATTTGATGACGTTCCTAATAGAACAATTCTGGCTGCCATTGAATTAAGGAAAATATTTGATGATATAAAAAATAGGCATGTTGAACTATGGAATAATTATTTTGGTTTTAAACCATATACTAATATTGATTTAAAATGCGCGATTCATGTAGGAGATGTTATTTTTGGTTATTGGAATTCCCCTTCAAGAGTACAAATTACAGCAATGGGAAAGAATGTTAACTTTTGTAGTAGACTTGAGGGTTATGCGAATAAAAACCAAATCATTATTTCAGAGGAAGTTAATAAGTTAGTTATGGATAAATTTGATACTAATAAATTATATATTCCAAAAAGTGAAAGAATGAAATCATTCAAACACATTGACCATGTATATGAAATAATACGACCTAAATTTTGATATTTTATTGTTTCTTTTAATCAAGTTATCAATTTTAATAAATGTGTAATGTAAAAGAGTCTCAATTACTATCTCATTCTTTGTCTCATTTGACTTTTGTTAAGATAATCGTTTATGATAAATCTCTGATTCTATTTTTTATATCTGATTTTCTTAATATAATATCGCTCATTAGAAGAGATGGACATGTAAAATTAAAATGTCATAGCCTAGAGATTATTACTATACTTAAGAATAGTCAATCATTGATTATGACAATTAACCAATTAACTAATAAAAATAATATATCTTCAATCATTGAATTCGTTGTAGAAAGAACAAATTCATGATAGCATACATCTTCAGGAAATTATTTACAAGATATAAAAAGAAGGAAAGATAATTGTATCTGTCATGTACAACTTACTACACTTTCTTAATGGTTATTGGGAATCTGAAAGGAAGATCTTGTATTTTTTAGTAGCATATTAAATTTTGTGAAAAATTCATAAGATAAAGAAATTGAAAGTAAAATAAAAGAGTTTTATCCAAATCCATAAGTTATCCGACGGTTTTTGACAGACTTGTTAAACCGACAAAGAGTTTACAGAACCGTATCCATTTCTCTTTAAATAATATTAATCCATTAATATATGGCATGGATACCAACAACTATCCTACTGTAGAAAATAAAACTAAATTATTTTTAGAAAAGCTACAACAAAGTGGTGGTCCTCCACTCTATACTTTGAAGCCCACTGAGGCTCGTAATGTACTGTCTGGACTTCAGGCAGGCCCGATAGAAAAACTTCCAGCCGAAATAGTGAACAAAACTATTCCAGGGGGTCCTAATGGTGAAATATCTATTCAGATAGTCAAACCTCAAGATAGTGGCAATGAAACCCTACCAGTTGTAATGTACACTCATGGCGGTGGATGGGTGCTAGGTGGTTTTGATACTCATGAGAGATTGTTAAGGGAACTTGCTAATGGCGCACATGCAGCAATTGTATTTGTCAACTATACGCTTTCTCCTGAAGCAAAATATCCGCAATCTCTAGAAGAAGCATACGCTGCTACAAAATGGATTTCAGAGAATGGTAAAAGCCTCAATTTAGATTCTTCACGTTTAGTAGTAGCAGGTGATAGTGTAGGGGGCAACATGGCCACTACTGTTGCACTACTTGCACAAGAGCGTGGCGGACCTCCTATTATCTTCCAAATGCTATTTTATCCAGTTACAGATGCCAACTTTAACACTTCTTCATATAATACATATCAAGAAGGATACTTTCTTACGCGTGATAATATGAAATGGTTTTGGGATAATTATGTTTCAAACGATACTAATAGAAAAGAACCAACTGTTTCTCCACTACAAGCATCACTTAAGCAGCTTAGTGGATTACCACCTACACTTATCATAGTAGGAGAAAATGATGTTCTACGTGATGAAGGTGAAGCATATGCTCATAAACTGATGCAGGCTGGCGTTCCAACCACAGCAATTCGCTACCTTGGTGCTATTCATGACTTTATGATGCTAAATCCAATTAGTGATACTCCTGCAGCAAGAGGAGCAATAGATCAGGCTTCTCATACACTTAAAGAAGTATTTTCAAAGTAGAAAAACTCCCATATCTATTTTAATTATTAAAAATACATTTTTTAGGAACATATATTATACTTTAAAAGTTTCATTGTTGTTTATAATGATGTTTTAAATCTTGGATAATTTGAATTTCACATACTACTGCGAGTAAAGAGGCTATTACAATTGGTATTTTTTTGTATATTTTTTACTCTTTTAAAATAGTGTAAATTTTTTTTGATTTTTTAGGTTTATCATCTATTGGAATGAATGTATTGTTACCGTCAAAAGTAATCATTACTGGAACAATATAATGTGGCCTCTCTCAGGATCTACTGTTGCTAGTCTAGATACCTTAAGTGTTCAAAGTTTCTAATACTTCTTTTGTTCTATAGTAGATCAACTACTATTATATAAATAAAATTGAGTTAATAAAAAATTTTATAGATAAAATATATTTGCTTAATAATTCAAAATATTATATTTATATTTATAATAAATAGCAAATACATTCATTATAGCTGATGTTCAGCATTAACATAATTCTTGTTCTATTAATTTTTATACTGTATATTATCTATTTGTACTGAATCCCTTTCATTTTTGATACCATTAAATGGTATCAATTCTATATTTTTTGAAATATATTCAAGCTTGTAGTAATGAGATTTTCATCAGTGTTAGCTGTTTTCTACAATTAGTTAGAAAATCATGTAGATTAGAATTGGTTATAACATATATACAACATCTGATGAGTTAGTCGGATAAGCATACAATATAGGATCCTTAAGATCCTTTGCAGATAGTCCTAGTCTAATAGCTAAAGAGAAAATGTTAATGATTTCTTCAGCATGTGGACCAAGTATGTGAGCCCCTAAAATTCGATCAGTATCTTTCTCAATTAATACCTTAAATCCTGAACAAGTCTCCCCTACTCTTTTTGATGATGCCCAGCTATCGGTTTTTTCGTATTTGGTTCTAAATTCCAATCCTCTTTGTTTGGCTTCTTTTTCCTGCATACCCACTGCAGTTAGAGTGGGAATCGTAAAGACAACACTTGGCAAGCCAGCATAGTTTGATTTAAGAGTATTTCCATTGATTAAATTATTTGCTACAATACCACCTTCATAACTTGCTACAGGAGTTAATGGTAGACCTCCACTGTCTGCAACATCGCCTGCTGCATATACAGATGGATTTGAGACACTTTGAAGATATTCATTTACTTTTATACCTCTACCATCAGTATGTTCTATATTTCCTGAGATGAGATTTAGTCCTTCAATATTTGGTATCCTGCCTGCTCCATGTACTACCAAGTCAGCTTCTTCTATTTGCTCGTTTGAAACCATTTTTTCCTCTGTATTAGTTGTAGAAGTGTCTGAAACATTCCTACTTGAATGTACAACTAGTAATTTACCGTTAGACAGCTTTTCGATTTTCTTGACTGTTCTTCCAAGTTGAACGTTTATTCCTACGTCTCTAGAACGTTGGATCAATTGATTCACAAGGTCTGGATCGAAGTGCTCTAATGGTTGTTTGCCTCGATGTAGAATAGTAATCTTCTTTACTCCTGCACGAGCAGCAATATGCGCAAATTCAAATGAGATATATCCACCTCCTACAAATACAATTCTATCAGGTAAACGATCTTCACTAAACTCTAGGAAATCATCGCTCGTAATAATATTCTCTGACCCAAGAATATTCAGATTCATAGGTTTTGATCCAGTTGCTATTAGAATATATTTACTATTAAGAACAGTGGTATTCTTATTATTATTTTCTTCAACTTGAATGTTATTTCTACCAATGAACTTAGCATGACCATGAAATACGTTGATTCCAGCTTTGATGTAACCATTTTCTCTATTTTCAGGAAAAGGTTCAGTAAAAGTGCGTTTGAAACGTATCAAATCCGACCATTTTATATTTATTTCCTGCGAACTTGATATACCTTTATTCTGATGTCTCTGGTTTGAGTCGATAATCTTGGCTGCTTCCACTAACACCTTCTTAGGATCGCATCCGCGTAATGCACATGTGCCTCCAAATGGTAATGAATCTATTATAGCTACACTCCATCCTTTCGAACGACATTCATGAGCAGCTGCTGATGCTGCTGATCCCGTTCCTATAACTATTAAATCAAATAAACTTTCACTATCCATGATGTTTAACTTACAAAAATCTTGGTATATTGTAACATATTTCTACTTTTTTGTATAATTTTATTGGCAAATTGTAAATTACTGCCTCGATTAGATATTGCGATAAAAAAATTTTAGTGATTTTATTGAAACGTTGTGAAACGTCTCCCAGTTTTATAACATTCCATTAGGTATATGATACAGATATACAGTAATATTTGGAATTGATGTTAATATTCATCTTTTATTGGTTTATCTTACCTAATGTATGACATAAGAAATTATTGAAGATCTGAAAAAAATAATATCATCTTTTATATCATGAGCATGTTTGTATGTTAAATGCCTGTCTTAATTTCTCCTTCTTTTAAAAATTTAATTATATAATTACAATCAACTTCTGTTTTATGACACGAAAATATTATATATGTTTTTTTATATCTACTTTTTTTGCAGGTAATAAGGGAATCTATTTTATACTGATTTAAGTATATATTGAAATCTAAAAGATAAAATAATAATATTCTAAAATTATGGTGATCTATTGATTTAACTGGTCCCACTTGATAGAATGATTCAAATCCCACCGGCCGCATTACTAACCTGTGTCTTATCACCCCCTATTTGCAAAATATTATTAGAGAGAATTGCCAGCAAAAAGCTCTCATAGATATAATAATCTTTTAAACATAATGATATTCAAATAGTTAGTTGATGGTCTTTCAACATAACTTGGTTTTTAATGACAATATTTAAATTAATAATATCAAATCTATAACTTATTGAATCAACCATCAAAAGATAATATCAACGAATCAAAGATCCACGAATTTATGAATAAAGCTATACAAGATATTGCTGCAGGCTCTACTGCCATGCTAGTTATTCTTGGAGAAAGACTTGGATTATATAAAGCGATGGCAGATGAAAACAAATACATTACTTTTCAAGAACTTGCGAAAAAGACAGGAACAAATGAGAGACTTGTTAAAGAATGGTTAGGAAATCAAGTATCTAGCGGATATATAGAATATGATCCTTCAACAGAAAAATACTTTTTACCTCATGAACATGCATTAGCATTATCTGATTCTAATAGTCCTATCTATCTTCAGGGAGCCTTTAAAGCAATAAAATCTTACTTTAAAGATGAAGAAGAATTAATAAAAATGTTTAAAAACGAAAGAACTTTCTCTTGGATGGACCATCATTCTTGTATGGCAGACGGGTTTGCCGAATTCTTTAAAGCTGGATATATAGGTAACTTAACAAATATATGGATTCCATCAATAGAAAATGGAAAAATTCATGAAAAACTTAAACAAGGAATTAAGGTAGCAGATGTTGGATGTGGTTATGGAATAAGTACAATACTGATGGCCAAAGCTTTTCCAAATTCCGAATTTATAGGATTTGATTTCCATAAAGAATCAATTGAAAAAGCAAATAATCTTGCAAAACAAGAGAATTTAAACAATGTTAAATTTGAGATATCATCAGCATCAGAATTTCCAGGTGTTAATTATGATTTCATAACATTCTTTGACTGTCTTCATGATATGGGAGATCCTCAGGGTGCAATGACTCATGTGTTAGATGCAATCAACAAAGAGGAAGGAGCTTGTATGATAGTTGAACCCTATGCAAAAAATAAACTTGAAGATAATATTAATCCAATATCTAGGACATTTTATGCTGGATCTACATTAATATGTGTACCAAATTCTTTAGCTTTTAATGGTCCAGCATTAGGTGCACAAGCAGGCGAAGAAAAAATCAGAGACATAGTAAATAAAAGCGGTTTTTCACATTTTAAAAGAGCTATAGATACACCACTAAATATTGTATATGAAATTAAACCATAGTTTATTGAAATCTTTAGTAACTTCAAAATTTAGAATTTCAAATATATTTTTATTGAAGGGAATATAAGAAATTCAAATTCATAAATATTAGAAGGACCAAAAATTAAGTCAAATTTGTTTCACATCCCACTGGCCTCATTATGATAAAGTTTTCGAATTGGATTCATTCGAAAAATAAAAATAAGGTAAATCAAAAATAAATGAAAATAATAGAACAAACTTTGGAAGAATCTGATGCATATTCACAATCCAAAGGGATTCTGTGGGATTTGAATCCTTCTATAAAGTGGGACCAGGTAATTATCTATAAAAATTGTTCAATCACTAAGGACAAGTAATTTTAAATCAAATATATTATCAATAATAATGAAAGTAAAAACCAATCCATCCGAATTATATAGTATAAAAAATATACTTTACAAAATATTCATACGCTAGTATGACAAATGTGGGAAAATCTTTGTTATTTCTTTTTTAACATCTCTTGGCATATTTGTATCTTCAATTATCTTGTGAAGATCTTTTCTATCAATAGATAGTCCTTTCTCACTAATTTTATAAAACCATTTGATATCGATTGGACTTATTATGACAGTTGGTTTATTGCATCCTCTCATTCCACATGCATTCAGGTAATCCTTGCTGAAACTTATATGACCTCCTTGACATTCATAAATCATTTACCAGATTTACAACATTACTATCATAAAAAGATCTATAAATGCTAATGTAGTTAATGGATCTAAATTGTTCTTAAAATCCTCACGCCATTCTCGTTTATTTGACGTTCTTGGATATGACTGTTGAGGATTAATCGCATATAACATTCGATCATATACCCAAAGTGATTCAAATCCTTCTTTTTCTGCAATTTGAACAAAGTTAATTAGATTTTCTTTGGTAGCATTTAACCCAAAATGAGGAACTACTAATCCTACTTTAATTATTTTTATTGTTAATTTTAATACTATAAAGACAATATTATAGTAATATTACGCTCTAATATTTTCTTAAATGGAATATTTCCAGCTCAGCTTTTTGAATATTAACTACAATATAACTATGCCCACTTCCTATCATTGTGTTTTTTATATTGCAAATATTTTTCAGATATCAAAGGTAAAAAAAAATATTAGGATTTTTTTGTATATTTTTTATTCTTTTCAATTGGTTTGAATTTCTTATTTTTTATAGGTTTACCTTCTATTGAAACGAATGTATTGTAACCAGTAAAATGATACATTACCTGGAGAATATAAGATGGATTATTCTGAGGATCAACAGTTGCTAACCTGGCTAATTTAAATTTAGTCAATCTATTATTAATGTACCAATATATAATAGTATTAGAATTTATAATAGGATGATTGAAGCTAGCTCTAAATATTCACTTTTTCGTATCAATATTTTATTTCTTAAACTCCTATTGCCTACCTGTCAGACTTATTAGATGGATCTGACATAAAGGTATTACTAGAGTCATATTGCATATTTTAGATAAATAGATTAGAAAAGATGAAAAAATTAAAATTGGAAAGTACTTGAAAGTTCAATATTGAAAACTGCAATTCTTGTTATTCTTTTCTTTCTTTCTTTTATGGTTTGTCTTACTTTTTTATATTCTGATGTATATGGAGTTTCTCCACAATTAAAAACCGAATTCCTAAGTAACGAAATACAAAATTACATATATTATGGTCCAGATGGCGGTTTCAATAAAACTCTGAACTATTTACGACAAAGTAGTGATCTAGACAGAGTATATGTGACAAGTAATGGTACTCATCTTGAAATAAAATTTTTATTTAATGATTTTCTAGATAAACTTAAACACACGTTATTCAATAGTAGCACTGTTCCACAGAATCTTTTTATTAATATATTTGTAGACTCTGATGATGACGAAACAACTGGATTCTTAGGTTATAATTATAGGTATTTGTTAACCCATAACAATGCAATTTTTTACAAAAATAACACATTAAACTCTACTACAAACTTTTCTCAAAATTTTAGACAAAATCATTCAAATCATAGTGAGATTCTGGAAGGTGATGAACTACAGGAAATAATAACAAGAACAATAAATTCTAAAGAGTTAATTGAAAAACTTGACTGGAGTATACGAGGATATGAAGTCTTAGACTATGACTTTCAACCTCTATTCTTTTCCTCCAAGCTCACTAAAAAATATTTATCAGTTATTCCAGATGGGTTTAAGGTTACTTTGGACCTTGCTCAAATAGGTTATCCTACAAATTACGCAATATTAGTTGAAGTTGGAAGGAAATCAGAAGACTACAAGTATTCCCATATTTTTGGAAAAATTCATGTTCCACATCCAGATTTGATTTTAGAAGATAAATCAATAAGTATTAACAATGGCAAAAACTCGATAGTTCTAGAATTTAATAACACTGGTTTATACAATTTAAATGTGAAAGCTGAACCACTAAAAAAAGATCTTTCTGATGATGATTTATCAATTAATTTTAGTCAGGGAAATCAATTTAAACTATTAAGCGGAAAAGGTGTACTCCCTATGGACATTATTGCTAATTCTAATTATAACCAAAAAAGTCTTATTATTCCACTCAATCTTTCTTATAGTGTAATAGGTGAAAATGATTTTATCGAATCTGGTTTTAATAATTCACTAACCAACGAAAATATATACAATAAAATACTTTACTTGAACCTTAATCTTAATAATGAAAGGAATCGTTTAATTGACTTTGATGAAATTCCTTCCCAATATATTGCAGTATTTCTTGGAGCTGTATTCAGCTTCTTCATCCCATCTATTACTAGGTCAACCAAGGAATATTTTCAAAAACGAAATGCTAATAAATACCTAAAAGATATTCTTAAGGAACAGAATTCAGATAATCCTGATCTTTCAATTAAAAATTTAATAAATAAAGCCAAAATTCTAAAACATGAATTTATTAGAGGAAAGATAACTAAAGAACAATACGAAATATTAAAAGAAAACATAGCGGATGTTATAAAAGATTTGATTTCTAAAAAAACTGATACTAATACTACTAAAGATAAAGAGTAACATAAAATGATGAATGATTATGATGGTACAATACAATACCAAATTTTAATATATTAAAACTGAGTTTTTAGACAATAGTCTTAATTAGTATATGATATTGTTTAAATATGGTAGGTAGATTTTTACTTTCCAAAACAGTTTTAACTGTATTTATATCATTTAATTTTAAATTCTATATCTTATTTACCTTCTTATGGAAAGCTTCATTAAAGTATATAATAATTATAAATATGCTAAATTTAGTTGAATTAAGTGCAAGTCAGTAGTTACTAACTTTTCAGAATCAATACAAGTATTTAATTATTTTCTGTTCTTTACTATTACATTTATAGGATATTTGGGTTTAGTAAATCCTCCTAATGCTTTTGGTTCAAAACTTATCCCTTCAGTGGTAGGCACAATTTTCCATTTTTGAAAGATAGTTGCTAAGGCAAGAATTCCTTCTTGAACTGCAAATGTTTCTCCAATACATGACCTAATTCCTCCACCGAATGGGAAATAGGCAAATCTTGGCAACTTGAATAAAAATTCTTTTGTCCATCTTTCAGGGTTAAAAATATCTGGATCTATATAGTATTTTGGACTATTATGCATTGCATATTGACTCATAAAAATAACAGAACTGTTTGGTATAACATATTCTCCAATTTTGTATTCTTCAGTTGTCAATCTTGATAATGCCCATACTGATGGTCTTATTCTAAGGGTCTCTTTGAAAATTTTTTCAGCATACTCTAACTTTGGTAAATCATCACCAGTTGGTACTCTCCCTCCTTCAAGTACTGAGTCTAATTCTTTCTGTAGTATATCTTGAATCATTTGATTTGTTGCAAGGTAAGCCAATGACCATGTTAATGCAGTAGAGGTGGTATCATGAGCAGCAAATAGAAATATCATTATTTCATCTCTAATCTGTTTTTCAGGTAATCCTATTTCACCACTGTCAGGATCTTTTGCTTTCATGAGATGTGAGATAAGATTTGGTTTTTCAGGATTAGTTTTTTTAATGTGATCTATTAGAGTATAAATTTTTTGATTTAAATAATCAAGAGAATCTTGGAATTTATTTTGTTTTTTATTCTCATTTGTTGACTCCTCAATGAGAATGTTCTTGACAGGTTCATGTACGTGAGTAAATGATTCTAAAATATTTGTAAATGAATCGCTAACTTTTGAAAATGTATCCCTATCTCTGAAATTTATTCCAAATAAAGATTCAGTCATTACACCCATAGCCAACATAGTCATCTCTTGTAATACATCAATTGTAGTATTATCTTGCCAATTATCAGAAATGTGTTTTATATTGTCAACCATGATATTGCTATATGACTTGATTGATTTAGGTAAAAATAATGGTTGAATAATTTTCCTATGCTGTCTATGTGACTCTCCTTCATTTAACAATAGACCATTCCCTAAAAAAGGTCTTAATTCTGCTGCTCTTGCTTTGGAAAATAATTTATAATCACGAGTAAATATTTGTTCAATATAATCCGGATTACTTAAAATATACACATCTTTTTGTTGTAATTTTATGTAAATGGTATCTCCATATTTTTGTATTAAATCCATTAGAAAATTGAAAGGATTATCATTAACTTTATCCATAAATTCTGAAAAAGAAATTTGTGGACCTGGAGGAAGTTGTTGGCTGTTATTTGTCAATAAGACTGAAATTTCATATTACTTTATAAGAATTATTTTTTTAAAATCTAATATTTTTTAAAAATGTATTGTGAGTGTACTTATGTAAATACATGTCAATCAGAAAGTTGAATTCTTAAATTTTCAATTTTCTTTCCAATGTTTACTAAAATATTACCGAAATTATCTAAAATCTCTTTTGTACTATCATTCATAGATGTCGAATTATTTTTAGCCATAGAAATAAAGTCGCTTCCAATTTTAATAATTGTCATACTAGAATTCTTCCATTCTTCATTTGCAGATTTCAATTCAGTTAAACCTTCAGATATCCTCCCATTTATAAAATTTTGAGAGGCTAATGAAAGATGTGAATCAACAGAACTAAAATTTAGTTGTGATTTAACTTCATTTATTAATTGATTAAAACTTATCTGAATGTCATTTTGAATAGCATCCTTTCCTGTTTTGAATTCTTTTAACAATTTCTTCGGATCCGTGGAACTAATAGTTTGTGCTTTTGCATTTTCGAAATGTATTATAGAAATGGAAAGACTGAGAACTATTAATAATACTAAAGTAGATTTTGTATAGGCGTCTAACTTCATAACGTTAAAAATTCAATACTTGTATATATTTTCGATGGTTAAATAATTGGTTATGTATGAATAAATGGTATATTTAATGATGAGATTTGTATTATATAATGTAATCCTGATTCATTCGTTAATTCTGAAGTGAATATATTAATTATTGGAAATATACAACTCTACTAAATAAGGGTCTGTAATAACGGTAACTGTGAAAAAATCTCCAAAATGGGTGAGAGCAGCCCAAATCATACTTGGTGCTTTAGCTATCTTACTTGCAATTGTTGCACTAACAACTTCAGGTCCAACGAGTGTGCTCATTTTAATAGCTATAGTTTTGGTTATAACAGGATTTGAAAAAACTATTACTGGATTGTTTATTGCTCATAACTTACGATTCTTCACTATAGGATTAGGAGTATTGACTATTAGTCTAGCAGGATTGGCATTGACATATCCTGTATCAGCTGCTAGAGTACTTTTATTAATTTTGGGATTTTCATTGATGGTAGATGGGTTTTCACGAATAGCTGATGGATTGACTAATAAATCTGACAAGAGACTAGTTAGAGGATTTACCATAGCAGTAGGAATATTAGCCATAATAATTTCTGTTGGTATTAATATCATTCCTTTCTGGGGTAAATTATTTATTATTAAATTAATAGCAGTAGATTTGATAATTATAGGAATACAGATGATTACAACTGGAACTGTTAATGTTGAAGCTGGAAAAAAGAAAATAAAGGAAAAGATAAAGAAAATCTTTCAAGGGCATGGACAGAGTGGGAAAAGAAATAGCAAGTAAATGAAATTCTTTGTAAATGACCTTTGATAACAAGGATACTATGGACTTTGATAGTATTATTTTTTTAATGAAAAAAATATTATAAATATTTTAGTATTTGTTTTTGGATAATATTATGGGTCCATTTTTAGTACCAATAGATTTTATAAAATAATCATATGTTTAGGGTTTGATTAGAGTTCAAAACAGGATTAAAAAGACTTATTTTACAATACTGTGGATATATTTTTTCTTGTTCTATCTATGAAAATATGTTTTAGTTCACTTATTATGTATTTTATTACAGGCTAATGAGTAGTATTTGTAACGTTTTTTTTAATAAATCTTAATAAATCAATATGGTCATCAATATTATAATATTTTTTTAAATTTTGTATCATATCTTTTTCATGAATTATTGATATGTGTTTATTTTTTTCTTTCTCATTTCTTTCCATATTAAATTCTCCAACTTCATTATACTTATACGTTCAAGTATTACCTATAGAAGTAGATATTTTCAACCTTATTACATTCCAATTTGTTCGTTATCATATTACAAACTCGATTTTCACTCTGTATACATATATTGTAGTGCTATTACTACAATCCCAATAGATGTCTGATATCAGAGAGCCAGAAAGTCCTATCCATCCCCACGAACACAAGCTAGTTCGTTCATTGGGTTTGCTTGATGTGGTGATGATTGGAATAGCAGGTATGATTGGCGGTTCAATATTCGTTCTCACAGGGCCTGCAATAGGTCTTGCAGGCAGTTCTGTCATTCTGGCTTTTATTCTTAATGCTATTATTACTCTTTTTACAGCAATGGGCTATGCTGAGTTAGGTTCTGCAATGCCAGAAGCTGGTGGAGGCTATTTATGGGTAAGAGAGGGGTTACGCCGTCCTAATGCTTTTATTAGTGGATGGATGGCATGGCTTGCACATATTATTGCTGGAAGTTTGTATGCAGTTGGTTTTGGCTCGTTTTTTATAAGTTTTTTACAGATAACAAATATTCTTCCTCTAGAAAGTCTTTTTGGTATAATTCCATTAGATAAATTAACTGCTGTTGCAGTTGTAGTAGCATTTACTTTTATAAACATCAAGGGCGCTTCCGAGACAGGAAAAGTTGGTACTATAATAACACTAGTTCAGTTAGGAACAATTACATCCATTATAATTGCGGGATTGTTGGTGATATCGTCTCATCCTAATGACTGGCAATCAAATTTTTCTGACTTTTTACCTATGGGTTTTGCTGGACTAGTAGCTGCTATGGGTTTAACTTTTATTGCATTTGAAGGATATGAGATAATTGTCCAAACAGGGGAAGAAGTTAAAAATCCGAAAAGAAACATTCCAAGAGCAATTTTCATATCCCTTGCATTAGTTGTAATTATGTATTGCCTTATTGCTTTTGTTTCTATTGGTGCCATTTTTCCTGAATTGCCTTCATGGAAATTCATTGGTCTACATGAAGAATTAGGTATAATGCAGGCAGCAGAATTATTTATGCCATATGGAGCAATCATAGTTTTAGCAGGAGGATTAGTATCTACTCTTGCTGCATTAAATGCAACAACCTTTTCTTCAGCAAGAGTTGCTTTTGCAATGGGCAGACATTACAATCTACCTCACAAATTAGGTGCTATTCATCCTAAATTTAAAACACCATATGTAGCTGTTATTTTATCAAGTATTATTATGGCAGTAATGGCTTATGCTCTTCCTCTTGAAGATATAGCTCATGCTTCTGCAGTAATATTTTTGCTTTTATTCACACAGGTGAATCTTGCTGTAATTAGTATAAGAAGAATGTATGGAGACAAGCTTGATTATGGTTACAAAACACCATTCTTCCCATATGTGTCCATAATAGGAATAGTCTTAATGGTAGGTTTGGCTGTATATCTTTTGATTACTGCACCATTTAGCTGGGCTATTACAGTTTTATGGGTCCTAGTAGGTTTCTTTATCTATCGTATGTTTACATTTAAAACAGAAATAGAACATTATTCTCCAACCATAACAAGCGAAGGAAATCTTGTAAGAAAAGATTTTAGAATTCTACTACCTTACACACCAGAAAACCCAGATAGGCTAATACAATACGCACTAAGAGTTGCAAAAGAAAAAGATGGTGAAATCAATATTTTAAGAACAATAAGGGTTCCTCCTCAAACACCTCTATCTGCAGGAATTGCCTTTATAGATTCAGCAAGAAAGACATTTGACTCTCTTGAGGAATTATTAAATAAAGAAGATGTTGTATGGCATTATTTTGTCAGGATTTCTCATGATGCCACAGAAGCAGTTCTAACAACAATTTCAGAACAAAAAATTGATTTAATGATTATAGATTATGAAACAATGAGGAGTAACAAAAAATTACAGACATTACTTACATGTGATGTTTTGGCAATTATTCCTCATAGTGAGGATTATATAATTTCAGAAATGCAAAACAATCCAGGTAAAATTGGAGTGACCAAAGATGATAAAAGAAATATGGTTGTTCTATACGATGATGGGGATAATTCTGATGAAATATTAAAAGTAACAACATGGTTTGCAAATAATGAAAGACTCAATTTGAACGTAGTGGCAATAAATAGAAGAAATCTGAATAAGTTCCACTATAAAACAAAAGAATCGATAAAAGGTAAGAATAATGACAAAATTGCATCTACATTTAAGAAAAGAAAAGAATATTTCATTCAAGAAGGTGTTGAACTAAATGAAATTCAAGTTTCAGAAAATGTCGAAAAAAATAGCGCACAATTTGCAAAACTGATATTAGAATCAGTTATGGTATATAATCCAGACATAGTAATAACTGAATCAACTATAGGAAAATATAGTATATTTACTGATTCGAAATTTGCTCATTTGTTACTTTATCAATTGAATTGTCCCGTTATAGTTGTAAGAGATTCTACTATGCCATTGGTCAGTTTTGTGACCCATCTCATGTTGAAGATAACTGGTAATTTAGGTCCTGCTCATCTTGTAAGATTATTAAGAAACAAGGTCAAATAGATTTTTACATTGATTTAGTAATAGGGCCGTGTTAATTTAAGAAAATACCACCACCTCCTTTTATTTGAACAGGATTATTCTTTACTAGTATAGTATTATTGTACATTGATACAAATAGTTCTAGCCAGTTATACACATGACTATAATCATAATCTCTTCTTTTACTATTGCATGAGTGATAGTCATCGAAAGATTCAACTCTATCTTTAAAGTACTGTACTACTCTTTCGATAAGACTTTTCTCTAATGGTGAATGTAAATAATGTTTTTAATCTGAGTATCTTACATGCTTCAGGATACCAAGTACCACCAACAGTGTAGACTGTATGTTTTCCATACTTTTCCACTAATTATCTAATGAATTTTTCAGCAACAAGCATTTTCTACTCTCAGATATGTAAATTCCCAGCACAGAACTATGTATTGGTTCAATACAAAACCATAACCCGAAATATTGACTACCAATTTGAATAACAGTTTCATCTATTATGAAAGCAGAGATTCTTTTCCTTCTATAGATCCGGTATTCTGCAAACCTCTGAATCCAGTTCCAGACAGACACGTAACTTCTTTTCTAATCCTTAAAAATTGTTAGTGCTTTAGATGTATTTCTTAACCTCAAACCAAGGAAGTACTAATACAAAGAATAGATTACTACAATTGTGTATGTTCAATTTCTCTCAAATCGAATTTGCATACTAGATTAGAAATAGAATGTTCATAGCTAAATCTAGATCGTTAACTTAACATAGCCATTTTTTAAAATTTCTTGGATTATTTGAATAAAATTAGATTGAAGAAAAATACAAATAAGTAAATAATAAACAAAGAATTTGTTAATTTTTAGAATTTTTCAATAATTTTTCAATAGCTTTCTAATTCTCATTCTTTTTACAGAACATATTTAATTATTAGAATATTTAGTAAATACATTAATACTGTTATTAAAGAAATATAGAACCCCTTTTTCATCAAAGACCCAAGCAGATATGGATCCAAAGATTTTTCATTATCTAAAACATCATAATTTTGATGTAATTTATGTTCTCATCTTAAAAATATATCAAAAATGTTACCTAGATGCTATACTCTTTATCTCTTTTTATTCCCGCATCTATATCTTTCTTTAAGGAGTCATCATCTTTTCCTATATAGTCTATTCTTAAAGTATCTGCAATTGATTCTAATTTTTCTCGAGTTACTCTACCTGTATCACTATCTCCATCATGAAGTTTAGCAATTTCTTTTTTTGCTTGTAAACGTTCTTTCTCAAATTCAGATGAAGCTTTACCAAATGAGCGAGCCAGTTCAGGAATTTTCTTAGCACCGAATATAATTACTACTATTATTAATATTATAAATATCCATTCATAACCTCCTGGAATTAACATTAACATATTAGCAAACAGATTCCTAGTTTTGGAACATATTCTAAATATATAACTTTTAGCTATTAAATATTAAAAATTAATATTCAGAATTTTGGTATATTGTATTGGAATTCATACTATTAGATATGTCGATGTAATAGCAGTAGACATATTAGATATCATTCTGAAACTACAAATTATACATTTACCATTATTCTTCCTCATTTTTTTTAATAATTATTGCAATTATTATAAAACTTTTAATATTTCATTTAACATGTTATAAATAATGTCTAATGATCAAGACAGTTTGAAAAATAAGCAATTTTCAAGGCGGGAATTTCTGAAACTTTTGGGAGCAGGATCGTTGTCTCTTGGGGTGGGTATTTTTGGTATATCAAATATTCTTAAGACTTTTAAAGAAGCATCAGCAATAACAGAAGCAGCATCACCAGTTTTACAGGGGAATATGTCTAATAACAAGAACATAACTAATAATATGAATAAAATGAACAACTCGGATATTCGTCCTTTTAGTGTAAACTTTCCGGAAGTGGATCTTATCGAATTGCGCAGGCGCGTAAATGCGACAAGGTGGCCTGAAAAAGAAACGGTCACGGATCAATCGCAAGGCGTGCAGCTCGCGACGATTCAAAAACTCGCCAGCTATTGGGCAACCAAACACGATTGGCGCAAGGTGGAAGCGAAACTGAACTCCCTACCGCAGTTCATTACGGCGATCGATGGTCTGGACATTCATTTCATCCACGTTCGCTCAAAACATGAAGATGCGTTGCCGCTCATCGTCACGCACGGATGGCCTGGGTCGATCATCGAACAGTTGAAGATTATCGATCCACTGACCAATCCCACAGCACATGGGGCGACTCCATTTGATGCCTTTCATCTCGTGATTCCATCAATGCCTGGCTACGGGTTCTCAGGAAAGCCGACCACTACGGGCTGGGACCCCATCCGCATTGCACGTGCATGGATAGAACTCATGAAACGCCTCGGATATACACGCTATGGAGCTCAAGGCGGAGATTGGGGTGCGGTTATCACCGATCAGATGGGTGTACAGGCACCTCCGGAATTGATCGGTATTCACACCAACATGGCTGGTGCTGTTCCATCCAATGTTTCAAAGGCAATCCAGACTGGCGGTCCTATGCCAGCCGATCTTTCAGCCGACGAAAGACACGCTTTCGAGCGGCTGAAATTCTTTTTTACTAAAGGTGTAGCCTACGCACTTGAGATGGGAAACCGCCCACAGACACTATATGGAATTGCAGATTCACCAGTTGGCCTAGCCGCCTGGATCCTCGACCACGATTGGCTTAGTTTGGAGCTTATGTCAGGTATTTTTGAAGGGCATCCAACAGGCCCTACACGAGGTGATGTGTTCAAAACAAGCCTTACACGCGACGATATACTCGATAACATCACGCTCTACTGGTTGACAAATACTGCGATTTCTTCGGCGCGTCTTTATTGGGAAAACAAGTTGCCCTTTTTCGACGTAAAACACGTATCTATCCCAGTTGCCGTGAGCGCCTTCCCTTACGATATCTATACTCCTCCACGAAGCTGGGCAGAGCAAGCCTATCCCAAACTTATTTATTACAAGGCGCACGACAAAGGCGGTCATTTTGCAGCCTGGGAACAACCACAACTCTTTTCAGAAGATGTTCGCGCAGGCTTCAGACCACTGCGCAAATAGTGGAGCAGGGGATGCCCTGATGCTTTCACGTTTGACCGCATCACGCGGTCTTTTTGGTTAAATGCATCATTATTTGGTTTTGTTTTATTAGTTGTATTGGTTATAGGTAGTCCTAGTGTTAATATTTCGAAAAAGTAAGAAAAATTAAAGAAAATTAAAAATATTATCAACTGTTAGTGATTATAAAAATAATTATTTGTTACCATCATCAAAAGAGAAAACAAATATGGATGAAATGAATATTGAATCAATGATTAGAGAAATGGAAAAGATAGAAATGCTAAAGGACATTGAAAAAACAGATAGAAAAAGAAGTATTTTTAATAATTAATATGACTAGAAACTATTACAAATACGCCTAATGCTTTGGAGTATCAATCACTATCTCATCATTTGTCTTATTTGACTTTTGTTAAAATAATTATTTATAATAAATCTCTGATTATAATTTTTCCATCTGATTTTTTTAATATAATACCTCTATCATTAGAAGAGATAGGCATATAAAATTAAAATGTCATAGTCTAGAGGTTATTACTATACTTAGGGATGGTCAATCATTGACTATGACAATTAAATAATAAAAACAATATATTTTCAATTACTGAATTGGTTTTAGAAAGAACAAATTCATGATAGCATAACATCTTCAGGAAATTATTTATAAGATAGAAAAAGAAGGAAAGATAATTGTATCTGTCTCGTACAACTTACTACAATTTCTTAGTGATTATTGGGAATATGAAAAGAAGATCTTGTATTTTTCAGTAGGATATTAAATTATCTAAAAAATTCATAAGATAAAGCAGGCAAACCAACTAAAATTTTTCGGTACCGAAAAAAATTTTTTAAATTTTTGAATAAATAAAAAACTTCTTTTTCCTTTGCTTGATCAATATATCTATTTAAAATATTTTTCAAAATATTGCATATTG
Source organism: Nitrososphaerales archaeon (assembly GCA_025451315.1). Lineage (GTDB taxonomy): Archaea > Thermoproteota > Nitrososphaeria > Nitrososphaerales > Nitrososphaeraceae > TH1177. The sequence continues at coordinate 34,406 of JANWKP010000388.1, forward strand.
ACTGCTAACCTTTATTATATCTGTATGACTTATTTTATAATTAATATCAATTCATGATTTGAAGAAACTGGTTTAAAGATTGGGACAGTGAATAAATGCCATATCCAATTATTAAAAATAAAAACCTTATTGAAAGTAGGAAAATAATAATGAATAAATAAATAATATTTTTAAGAAGACATATAATGGCAATAAACAAGGAGCCAATGAGCTTAGGTATGCCTTGGGAGAAAGAGTATGGTTACTCCCAAGCAGTGAAGGTCGGCGATACTATCTATATATCTGGACAAGTAAGTCATGATGACAAGGGCAAAATTGTTGGACGCAAAGAAATGGAGGCTCAGATGCGGCAGGCCTATACTAACATTAAGCATGTGTTGGCACAATATGACGCAACCATCGATAATGTAGTAGAGGAAGTACTTTTTTGTTACAGATATGGACGCAGCCTTTGCAGCAGCAACTAAATGTAGGAGAGATGTCTTTTCAGGTACTCCTATTGTTGCAAGTACCATTGTACAAATTCAGCGTCTTGCGTTCCCTGAGCTTATGATTGAGATTAGATGTATAGCCAAGTTGTAATTCTCTTTGTAAAGTGCTAAAGGAAAAGATTAGAGAGCAATAATAGACGCATTTATTGGTCAAAAATTATTATTTCTTTATATTAATGAATATAATATATCATATGTTCTTTCTTTTTTATCTTTCAATTAAATCCACAGATTAACAATATCTTTGTATTTTTCAGTAGGATGTGAAAAGAATTTGTAGTCGTCTCTGTGGGTTGTGAAACAAATTCGACCTATTTATTGGTCCCTCTAACAGTTATATTGTATCTGTTATTGGAGTTGATATAAATATTGATAATCATCCATAAAAATTTTTATTTAGTCAGGAATGTTTAACATAATATTTTCTTTTATTTTATTATCATATAAAATTTAAAAAAAGAGAATTTTCTTAGAATAGATTCAGTAACGTCATACTAATGTCTCGATTCCAATTTATCAATTTTGTTATTGTCATATTCTAATTGAAAATTTAGCCTACCTTTAAGATATTTTAGTATCTCTAGACGATATTGTATGAATCAATTAATCTTGGAGTATATTATAATATTCATTGGCCAAAACCTAACAAAATAATTCTCTATATCAGATAATCACAGAAAGTATAGAAAAGAGATAAAATGTGTATACAATAAAGTTATTTAAAATCGAATCAACAAGGATGAATCGATTGAATCAGTGGTAAAAAGCCAGTTTAGAGAACTCGTAAATATATAATCTAATGAGAATGCAGAAGAGAGAATTGACCTTTACATATCATAATATTTCTAGAATAGTTAAGTTGTTTACGATTTTGATATTGCACCTATAGTTCTATATGTAAATTAACATTTATAATACAAATTCATTCTTTACGTATTATGAATACATTATTGTTATTGTTTATCAATATACTCATACTTTCACTGTCTTCTGTGAATTTCATTTTTCTAAATGATTCGTTTCAGATAATGATTCAAGATGATGATAATGTATATTTAGCTTCAAATGGCACATTTACAGAATCAGAATCCAGAATTCCATCTTCTGCTGAGGATTACGAAGAGACTTCTATAATATCAGATAATGAAACATCACAGGAAGCCCAATCTCTTCAGAATCAAGCACAATTTATTGAAAATGCTATTAAAGCAAAAGTTGGAGAAAATAAAAGTTCTACTACTTCTACTGAATCTCAATTTTATAACTTGCGTAATAGTTATTTATCAGAATGGGAGAAAATCCCTTTTCGGTCTATTTTTGATACATTTATTGGTGAAAATTCAACTCAAGGATATGGTATATTTACCGAAAGAAATGCTAGTATTTTTAACCCAAGTCAAAGAATATCACTATATATTGAACCAATAGGCTTTAATCATGAGCCCATAATAGATACAAAAGGAAATAAACTATACTTGACAAATATTACAACAATAATAACAATGGAAGATGATAAGGGAAATGAAGTACCATCTATAGAAGATATCCAAGATTACATTTTGAAGTCACACAACAAAATAACAGAACTATATTTGCCTATAGATTTGGACTTGACATCTTCTCTTTCAACAGGAAATTATGTTATAACTTATACTCTCATTGATAACATATCAAAAGAGTATTTTAATATTCAAAAAAATATTACAATCTCATAGAATTTAGGAAAATTTATTTTATAGAAACTTGGTTGAGCTTAACTTTATCTTATTTTTAATTATTATACCTGCAGTTCTTTTGGTACATAATCATGTAAACAATAATAAGTATTATTATAATTATCTTAATTGTATACTAAAAGAAGGTACTATATGTCTAAAATGAATTGAATATAAATATACTGACTAACTAAACTTCGTAGATATACTTTTAGCTAACTGTTATCTATAGACATTCAATAATTGAGAACGTCTAAACTAGATGTAGCATATAATAGAGAAAAAGATGCAGATGTAAAGGAAA
>JANWKP010000389.1 GCA_025451315.1 Nitrososphaerales archaeon
TACAACAATAATCAGGTGATCTTTTTATTTAGCATGAAATGTTCGGTATCTTTATTTTTCTTCCACCAAACAATAAATGCATCAAAATTACCATTAAATTTTTCTTTTATTAGTTTCTCAAAAACAGACGAACAAGCTACTGCTTCACTAAAATCCATAACTTGTCTGGTTGAGATATAATCACACATCCAAAATAGCTTTTCTAAATCTTTGGATAGTAAATTTTCCTGAGAGAATGCTAAGATGGGTGAAAATAATAATAATATAAGATATTTCACATAGATATTTATTCAACATCCTGTGTGGGTAATATTATTACTTATTGCACTGCAACAATAAAAAAATAAGCACCTATCATTGATATCATACTATATAGTACAGCCGTATAAAATGCTTTTTTATGATCTCTTTGATCTTCAGGCACCCACGCAAAAGAGTTAACAGATTTGCTTTCTTCTTTCATATTATCTCCAAAAAAATTGATTACTCTATAGCCGGGGTTCTGTTCCCTTACGGGTGACAACCATTTATCTACGTGTTACCGTCCTCCCCGGATTTCAAGCCGGATCATAGGTGCCACAACCCGTTCCCTCGTCGAGTAGAGTCAACAAGAACTGTTTGTGTTGCTGCGGTTACCGTTGTGGTACAAACGTATAGTTTAGTAATAAGAAAGGGTAAAATATACCGTGGGCCTTAATCCATTTCTTTTTGGCAGCTCATTACCAATATACTCCCACAGAGCGGTAGCTCCTACTCTATGCAGCCCCGAACTTCCTCAAGTTTCCCTGCGGTTGTCCGAGTAATCAAATACTAGTTTAGCCTGCTTTTACGTCTTTGTCAATCAGAACCAGAATGTGCTGGGTGATGACATACTATTTTTTCGCATATATGGATCTCTTTCATCTTGATCAAACTTAGTTAGGATTGTATCCCTAGTCCATTCATCTACCGCAGCCTGATCTTTCCACTGAATTAAATATGTTATCTTTAAAGGATCGGTATAGATAGTCTGAATAGTAAGAATCTTACCGGTATCAAAATAATTTTTCTGAATATGAACAGTTCTGGCGCTCATATTTATAACTTCAAACCACCACTTAGTGCCTACATTAGGTCTTATATATGTTTTTATAGAATTGATCATAAATTATTATCTCCTGTATGGTCTATTTATCTATCTATCTTATTAGCTAAAACGCTTTGATAAATATTTTGTTATGATGCTAAAATTAAACTTACCAAAACCATCCAAAGAACTCTATGCTGAAATCTGGAGAGTTGCTAACGATGCTGGGTATGATTGGCCTTTAAAAGCCGGACTTGATAAAATCAATCGATATGAAGTTAACAGTATTACACATGTATTTCCCGAAGATAGTATTCTTAATGAATTAACTATAAAAGAATATCAAGAATATTTCCAAGGTCATAAACTTATTCCATCGGTTGGTGTTCTTAGAAATACAGAAAAAGATCGCGTTTCGTGCTTTCCTCCGCACGGGGATAGAACCAGAATATTTGCTTTAAATTTCTATATTCAAAAAGGTGGAAAAGACGTACAGACTGTTTTCTATGACAAACATATCTCACTTGATTCCGGACCTGGAACAGGAGAACAATTTAGATATGATCAAGTCGAAGTTGAAACTGTATATCGAACAAAAATGGATACATGGTATGCATTAAATGTTCGACAAATTCACAGTGTTGAAAATATTGAAACTATACGTATTATCTATACAATATCATTTCATCATTTTAATATGGTTGAATTTGTAGAAAAATATCATTCTTATATACAAGTTATTCCTGAACCTCAATTTTTTCAGTAATTCCCATACTTGAATTATATTCTTTTCGATCTTCACGAAACATATTTAGATAATAATCATTATCCCATTCTTCTTTTACTTCATCTGAAGGAAAAATATGTATAAAAGTTATCTGTGTTCTATTAGAATTTTCAAAGAAGGAGCCTTCGATTTTTCCAGTCGAGTTATAATTATCAAAAACATATTTTCTCATTTCCTCTGTCCACGATTCGTGGTACCAAGGAATATCAAGACTTGGTCGGCTGTAAGTTGTCTGAACTAATATCATGTAAATCTCCGATAGAACATTATGTTCTATCGGATATTTATCACTGACCGTACTTACGCATTAAATTTACAAACTTCTGAAAAGCTCTGTCTTTTTCCGGACCAACCAAATCAATAGGTTCAGCACCTAAAGTTTTCAATGTCTCTGCCCAGGCTGAATTTGAGGTTGCTTCAGCAACACACTTTGTTATGCGTGCTTTTTGTTCGGGAGTTGATTCCTTATGAACAAATATACCATTAAAACCAAGATAATTTAATTCAATACCACTGTAAGTAACTGGCTTGTTATAAGCCAATGTGAATAAATTATCAAACTTAAAGTCTTGAATCCAATTCTTACCTACGGTATTACTAATTAAATAAAGATCTAAATCACCATTCATTAACATTGGTAATGCTTTGTTATCTCCGCCTGCAGAAATTAACTGAATATTGGGATTCTTTTCTTGTAATTGCAGGGCAACCAAATGGTGGGAAGTTCCAATTGCTGGAAAACCAATATTCATTTTACCTGTAAGCAATTTATCCCAGGTTAATGATTTATTCGGATTGGATAATGCAAGAATAGGCGATCCAACAAGAATGCGAACTAGTTCAATAGGCGGATCCTTTACAGGACTGTTCTGTGCAACAAACACAGGACTGCCAAACCATGCAACATCTTTATTTTGGGAAATATGATTAATTGCAAGAGCCCCACCTCCGCCGGCTTTATAATCAATTTGAATTGCAGGATTTTGCTTCTGCAAGAGTCGAACGTATGTGTCCGAAGTACCGCCCGGTGGATAATCAATTACCAAGCTGCAAGCGGTCGGATCAGCGGCCATTGTTGCGGATGCTACAGCAGTTAACATCATTGCGGTTACTATTTTCTTCATGTCTATTCCTATAAAAAGTCGTTATTTATGTAATGTAACGTAAAAATATACAAAAGGTCAAGTCTTGATTATGCCACGTTCTAGTAAGTAATAGATTTCTTCTTCAGTGTAGCCCAAGTCTACAAGAACTTGTTTGGTATCTCCACCCAGTGTTGAAGCAAGTGATCTAACCGATATAGGAGTTTCAGAAAATTTTACCGTAGGGCGAATATACCTAATACGTCCTGCGGAAGGATGAACATCTTCTACAAATAACTTTACTTCTTTAAGTTGCTCATCGACTAATAATTCTTCAGGACTATTAACTTTGCTAAAAGGTATATCAAATCTAAAGCAAATTTCCTGCATTTGATCTAGTGTTTGTTTAATAGTGATTTTACTCATTTCAGAGTAAATTACTGAGAAATTTAAATTACGTGTTATCCTATCTGCTATACCCAAATCTAACCCTAACTGAACTTTATCATCGATTTCAAATAACTTAGACCATTGTTCTAATGTATATGGTAACATTCCAAAATAACCATTCTTTGTAGGATAAGGTTTTCTACCTTTATGTAAAATTCGTGTATAACCAGACTCTCCACTTTGTGGAACTGCTGTCATACCGCCCATATGCTCCATCATTGCAAATGCAATGGTTGATTCATATAACGGAATCTCGATAAATTGTGATATACCTGTTCTTTCTCTATGAAATAAGGCTGCAATAACAGAATTAGATAACAATAATCCTACTGCTTTATCACCAATTACTGTTGGTAAAAATTCTGGAGCTTCCTTACCGAGACTATTCAAATGTACAATTCCAGATCCGGCTTGAACAATATCATCAAAGGCTGGTTGATCTTTATTAGGGCCATCTTGATCAAACCCGGTCGCTACACAATAAATAATTTTGGGATTTATTTTTTTAACAGATTCATAATCAATACCTATACGTTTAGTTGCCTTCATACGTATATTGTGTACAATCACATCAGCCTTAAAAATAAGAGCCTCTAATATTTTTTTACCATCATCTGTTTTTAAATCTACAGAAATAGATTTCTTATTTCGATTTATTGAAATATAAATTGAGGTTATTCCTTCAGACATAATAAACCCATTCTTTCTCTGTGGATCACCGATTAAACTTTCAATCTTAATTACATCTGCACCAAAATCACCTAATATTTGGGTTCCGACTGGACCCAGTACTTCGGTTGTAAGATCAATAATAGTAATTCCATTTAATGGACCTTTATTCTCCTTCATACTAGACACAACTTAGAAACCTTATCAACAAATTTCAAAGGTCTACCGGTTTCATCCCTGACAATAAATCTCTCATCAATTCCGTGTATCAATTCTCTAATCTGTCCATCATGATAATCTTTTGTACGCTTATCTGTTAATGGTGATTTATAAAACCATTCTGCCGATTCTTGATAAAAATAACCTGAAGGTTTTCCTGCTTGAAAAACTGTACCGGGCTTCCATTGTTTATATAGAATCGTTTTAAAGAAATCTGTATCCATTTGCATAATTTCAGCCTGTCCAACAGATGACATTTTATGTATATCTTTGTAGAATACAGGTCTAACAGGTGCTGTAACAATAGGATAAAGTGTTCTCTTTAAAATTGCTACTTGCTTTTGAAGAATTTCAGGCATATCTTGTGTAAAATAGAAATATTCCATATTAGGAATAAATCCATCAAATGCTATCTTAGAATGTTTACCCCATACAACAGTTATATCTGCAAAAAACATTCCAAATCTCTTTTCAGTAGTCTCCCAAACCATGCGTGGCTTATCAATACCGGTAACACAGGCAACCGATCCTTTATCCATATATTCACGAATTCTTTCAGCTAGCATATAATGCCCGGCAAGAGATGGAGATGCTCCAATTCCTGCCATTACAAGTTTTGGCAAATTTCCAGTACTGATAATATCGATTGCCCGTTGTGAATAATCTAATACGGTAATTTTTACGTTAGGATGAGTTTTTGCTATCTGTTCGAGTTTTGGTGCTGCCGCATGAGTAAATTCGAACATTAAATTAGCTGCGGATGTATCACTAGGATGAAAATTATGTTTTAATTTATTAATAACTTCAACTGGATAACATGTAATAATTTCATCAATGTGTAATCCATTATTCAAAAATGAATCAATAACGTTTGTACTATCGGATCCTCCTGTAAATGCGACAACAATATAATCATATTTTCCACGTAATTGCTTTGCACGATTGGCATAAAGTTGTTCAAGAGATTCGCTGGGCTCTAAAGTCCAATTCACTGCATTATAAAAATCATCAAAGAAATTAAATCCAACGTCATAATTCCTAGTCTCAGTGGCATATCTTAAACATTCGGCCTTATTGAAAAAATATTTATTATTACAATACCAATATCCAGCATTAATGCTAAAAGACATCATATCAGCAAGAATCTTATCAGCTATCATTTATAATCCCTAAATTCGTCCTTAAGAATATATTCACGAATAGTAGCTTCTTTAGGATGCGTAACACGTCTTTGTAAAAAATTCCAATATCCATAAAAAGATGATTTTTGATGAACAGGAATAACTTCTTCTGTATATGAAATATATCTTAAGAATTTTTCATCTTTCTTCAATAGTCGTTCCCACGTCTTAAATCTTTTATTGAAGAACATAGCACTCATTCTATAATATGCACATTGTTCTGCATAGCTAAATGTTTCTCTTAAGAGTTCAATCATGTTATCAAATGTAGCGAAATCTTGCTTCGCTGCAAAATGCAAAATCCATGATCTATTATAATCACTATATTGTGTCATGGTAACAGCATACAATATATCAAATTCATCAAAGATCCCGTAAGCTTTATATAATGGTTCATCATCAGAAAAATAATAATTTTTCATTGCCATATCAGTAGGCATTGGATAACTTGTTTGTACCTTCTTAATAAACCCAATTACTACCGATGCATAATCAGAGGCTGTTAGAATTCTAACTTTCATCTTTATAACCTAATGTGTTTAATAAATCGTAATACTCAAGCTTTCGTCTAATAATCGGATACAATTGATATTCAAGATCATGTAGAAGAATGTTGTTTATTCTTCTATAAGGTCCATCACCAAAAAGACTTACCTTACTTCTCCAAAAAACATTAAATTCACGACTCATCATAATATTTTTTGATGAGGCACTCGATGCTTTGCCGCTAAAGGGTTTCACAATACTCTTAATCGTATTATTTGTTAGCATAGCAATCCAAGATTCCGGTGTATATTTTAATGTATCACATATGACTGGCATCCCGGTCATGTATTCATATCTATCAAATGGACCATCAACATCTTCTTTTAGTTCATAATACCATTTCTGATTTACTGTTTCGTCCTTAGCAAAATATTCATTACCGTATGATGTCTTGGTTAATTGAATATCATCAGCTATTATACATGGTTGATTTATTAATTCAAATACATGTAACAATTCAATTATTTGCAAATGAGGTGTATGATATTTTTCACCTATATCTTGCAGTACATTTTTCTTAAATAATTCAAGTAAATTTATATCTATAATTGTGGGTTCTAATCCTAATGAATTACAGGTATGTTCTGATACTTTTCGTTCAACACCGTTGGGATAATGAAAGTGTTCAATGATAATAGGATTTACAGGAATTTTAAGTTCATGAAGGCATCTCAGAACTGCCTCAGAATCTATCCCGCCACTAAAGAAAAAATTTAACTTCGGTGTATATGGTTTCAGTAGATCATAAATCAATTCACAGCTTCTTAATACTTCTTTCTTGAAACTCATAGGTTTTTGTTTATCAGTGACGTTAAAGTAAACATCCCAGCGATCGTAAAGATCTGTCCTAATCATCTTATTAGGATCATTATTGTAATAACAGGAGTAAAAATTATTGTGTACCGCCATGTGTATGTTTATCCTCAAGCTTCACAGAACTAAGCAAAATTCTGAACTAATTCACTAATTGGTCGATCACACTCATTCCTAAAAATAAGACCGTTATATTTCTTACAGAGAAATTCCTCGTACTCATTCATCATAATATCGATATTTTCGAATCCGGTCTTTTTTTCTCTGTGAAGTAAATCCGGGTATGCTTCCCTATATCCTAATATCTTACTGGAATTTGTTCCTAACTTCCCATAAATTTTATCGTTGATTAAATCGTTACACCATTCTAATTTTAAAAAAGATGATACCAACCCGGGTGTCCATTTAAACCATTCGGCTATGGCAGGTTTTTCTATAACCTTGATAAATTTAGACCACCCTACATCGTGTTCCCAACATCTATTAAACCAAATTCCTTTTTTTGTATAATCATCATCAACTCTCATTAAAGTCAAATCACTAGCACCTAATATAGGTAATCCATCAATCATTTCTATAAATTTACAATAAGGTAAAGCCTTCGGTCTATCTATCTGAGATAATTCTGAATATCTTTCTGCATCATTCTCATAGAACTTCTTTAAATTGAAATCTATTACTGTATAATCAATATCTAAAATAGAACATATAGTAATCGCATGACTCACATCATAGATATTGTAATCATTTTCATATCTGAATATAAAGACATCGGGGTTTGCTCCAATTTCTAAATAAGAGCGTAACATAATTTCACTATCTAATCCACCACTAAATAAAATAGATGGCCTAAGGCCTGCATAATGATCTAATGTGCTGCTGGCAGCTTTCTTCATTTCAATACGAAAATTATCTACGGTAATTTTTGAAGGGGAGAATGTTGTAGTAAATTTTTGATTTCCAGATTGACGGGAAAATGGAACTCCATCATAATTCCAATAATACCAATTGTTTTCGCTTGTATAAATCATAGTTTTCTGTATGTTCTAAAAATTATATCCCAAATGGGAATAAACAATCCATAATTGTAGGGAGACTTATGATGAATCAGATGCCACCTGCCACTTGTTAAGATTGGCAAATTGAAATTCTTATTATGTTCTATTCTTTCTTGTAAAAATGCTGCCCAAAGATAATAAAAAACAAATATATACCAGCATCCAAAAACATAAGAGAATATAAATGTAGGAATTACTTCCATAATCCATAAATCAATTGTACTTCTTACATTATCATTATAAAGAAATAAATTGTTCCAATGCCAATAAACTTCGTTGTGATTTACATATGAATGGTGCGATAAATGATAACTGCTGATTATAGGTACCTTATGTCCTATTCTGTGTATCCAATATAAAGCAAATGTCCATAACAAAAAGTAAAAAATAAACATTATTAATATATTGTATTGACATGAATATAATCTTCTAATGGAGATGTATCTTCCCAAAACATATTCTTATATTTCTCGATACTAGAATCAAAGAGTGCTTCCATTTTATCAAAATCTGGCTTATTTCTAATTGTAGATGCCGTAATCATAAGTATTTTCATATATTGATTATCTTTTGTACTCGAATGCAATGCTCTTAAATTATTCCAAGCGAAGGCATTAGAATCAAAATGTTCAATTAACTTAGATTCGCAATTGTTATACTCCATATCCGGTAACCCTTTATGAAGTCTTAAAGTCCCAGATGGATTTTCATCATATAAATTAATCCTGAATGCATATGGCATATCACATAGAGGAGTCGCATCTCTGTGTGGGCTAACTGTCCACATACTGGACCAAAGGCTATAGTATTCAAGAGATTTAAAAGGCAAATATCTATCAATCTGCTCTTTAATTTCTGGAAATATTTCATACATATCTGAAACAGGGTTTGCATCCCACGCTCCTGTCGTCCAAACTTCAAGTAAATTTTTTGAATCAACTGAAAGAAAACTAGGAATAGTGTAACTATCAGTCTGATCAGGATTAGCTATATCTGCCATTCTCTTATAAATGGGTTTCGATCTATCCATAAACCACTGTTTAAAGAGTTGTGGATCATTTGGAACAATTTTAGGAACATTTAATGGAAGATAAAGATACTTACCGTACTTATTTTCTAATAAACGAAATTGAGAAGTTTTCTGCCATATTGGAATAGCATCTTGTCTAAACTTAGTTAAGTCATCTTTCGATAAAGTTTTTTTTGGTCGTGTATCTATTGTCATATGATATTTAGTTCTTTATTTTTATCGATTCCCAGTCAAATCTGTAATCTGATAAATTTTCATATATTACCCATTGTGGAGTATTTCTAATCATTACCGGAAATTCAAGCATGTTAAAATTATTATGAAAAATATGATTCTCAGTTCTTGTTCCTAATTTCATTCCCTTAGTAAACAATTTTATCAAATTCTTATTATAATAATTAAAAGATAATGCTATAACATCAACGTATCTTTTAACTGCCCAATTTTTGTTTTCTACTAAAATATAATTTTTGATATATTGCAGATTACGGTATTTTTTATCAACCCATGTTCTAACACCTGCAATTGCAACACGAGGGGAAAAATCACTAATATATACTCCACCACATCCGATTATATTTTCATCGTCGTATAACAAGTGAAACATTCCACGATCATTTGAAAATCTTTCATTTGTATTTAAAATATACAGAAGAGTGCTACTATCCTTTTCCCAATCCTCCGACCACATATTATTAGAGGGTTTAGAATCATCTTTTTGATATTTACAAAATTCTAATAGTTGCTCAAAGAATTCCGGTGTATATTCCTTAACCGATATCATATTCTATTTGGTGATCTGGAAAAAGATTAATCTGAGTTTTTATAAACTCATCGGTTGTTTCTTTATCCGAAAAGACTTGTAATATAATCTTTGGATATTCTTTTCTAAAAATTGTTCCATGTTTTATTATTCCGTCACGATATGCCCACCAATTGGTAGTCTTGGGTAATCTTAAATATCTTCCACCTGTATTATCTGTTTTAGTATAATACCATTGAGGTACAGGATCTTCACAAAAAAACATTGATCTTATTGACCAGTTTGGAGAAAAATTATCTATATGAGCTGGAAAATCTCCCCCAGATAAAACAAATCTAGCTCCATACAAAAATACAGGCAATGCCATAATTTGATCATAGAGAGTTGGGTAAATATTCTTAAGATCTAAATAATCGGCCTTATAGACCGGTGAAAATTTTTCAATTTTAAATACATCGAACCCGGTATGAAGCCCTGATTCTTGATTTGGTGATACACCGGTCTTCTTTAAAGGCGTAGCATATTTTTTCCATATATCCCACCACCTATCCCAGTCATCGGGTTCGAGTTTTGGGAGATTTATTGGTACGGATACTATTGTTTTTTCTAAACTCATCTTTTAAGACTCTTTTCTTCATTACTATATCGTATGGCCTAATACCACCATTAAGTTTTCTCATCCATTCTGACGGAGCCTCAGTTCCTGCAGGAACTATAGCAACATCAAATGTATCATATCGTCCCTTTTTAGATTTCCATTTTCTATAATATGCATGATGAGATTTTAATGGAACACTATATACATATGTATAATATTCATTTGCTTCAGCTATTTTAAAATACTCATCCATCATAGGCCCAAAATCATTATTTCTAAAGCTAAAATGATCGGATAAACGCTTGGTAAAGAAAAATATAATATACCAAACTTTTTCTAAATCTACATTTACAAACTTTACAGCAGACCAAGAAATAAGTTCATCACCCTCAAAATAACCTAAATTCACATATTCAGGATGAGCGAGTGTATATATAATTCTATCCTTGTGAATAAAATTTGTTTCATCTCTAATAGGTTTCGTAATGGCTACATTATAGGCCTGCTCAATATCATCAATTGTTAATCTTCTAATCATAATTTAACCCTCCTAACTAAAAAATCTACGGGATCCAATTCCCAAATTCTTGTTTTAGTTGAATACATTGGGCTATTGTGGTGATTATTATGCCAAGCTTCTCCTAAAATTAAAGGCCAAAGCCAAATTACATTTCGACTATTATCTTTTGTCTCGAAATTTCTATATCCCACATTAACATGCGAAAAATAATTCCATAAGTCTTGAACAATCTGGTTAATGCATACAGGTAATAACCAACCAAAATAAAATAACAACGGGTTTATAAGCAATAAAGAAATACACCACAATAATATAAACAATAGATAGTATTCGTGTATGAATTTTTGTTCTTTTGTTAATACATCCTTAATTAAAAATATCTTTAATTCCTTAATATAGGTAGTTTTAAAACTAAACAAGGAAAACTTACCTGGTTTATGCGGATCCCTATCAGTATCCGGATATGCATGATGTTCTCTATGTATATGAACCCATGCTATAGGACTTCCTCTTGATGAAATTACAGATATTGCAATAAAAATCCATTTTAGAATAGGATTTTTAAATTCAAAAGATTTATGCGAAAAATATCTATGCAACATCATACTCACACCGACTGCACTATACAAATAGAAAAATAATAATGCAATTAATACCCAACTAAAAGTCCACGGCACCAAAAAAGCGCCTATTATAGATCCGATTAAAGCAACCGTCTGAATATAAACAATAGTTTTTCCAGAGAAGGTAAAATATTTCTTATAATTCATTTTCTTTTATATAATTAGCTACTTCTTGATAACTAAATTCCATCGGAATGCCAAGACTCAACAAATATCTATCTTCAGCAAAATTATACACTGAATGATTTATTGATGTATTCAACAAAACATACCTATCTGGTTCGTAAGGTACCCGTTCAACATCACGAAAAAATATTCCATCTTTTCGTCCCATTAATGCCATGCTATCATATCCGGCTAAAAGCATATTAAGGGCCGCACATCTTATCCCATCTGTATGCCAATTATAACATGAATTTGGAGTTACCTTAAAAATAGAAATTTTACTTTCTTTATCGACATTAAATCTCTTTATTAAACCATAAATCTTTTCATCATTTTTTAAAACTTCTTCATTTAGGTTCGCTGCATTATTTTGACCGTAAACAAGTTTATATTCTAACATGGGAATTAAACTTTTAAGTGCTGGAACACATTTTGATACAGTATTTAACTTTACAAAATATTCATCCATTTTTAATCAAACTAATTATTCTGGCTGCTGGATCAAATTCCCACCATTTTACTGAGAAATCATAATTTCCTGGTCTGGCATGATGATTATTATGCCATCCTTCGCCAAAAGTAAAAATCGAATTAATCCAAAGATTTCTACTTTCGTCATTTGTTTCAAAATTCTTATATCCCCATTTATGATTCATATAATTGCTTATCGTACTAACCCATATACTAATCACACCGGGTATAATTACAAGATAAAACAAGAAATTTAATCCAAATGCCAACCAAAATAGCATCCAAAGAGCTATAATTCCAAAATAATATTTATGAGTGAATACATGAAACTTATCTGTAATCAAATATCTTATTGACCATTTACTTGGATCGAAGTCATAATTGGCAATAAGCATCTTTGCACCATGAATAGATGGAGAATGAGGATCACCTTCCTTATCACTATACTTGTGATGCTGTCTATGCACCCCTACCCATCCAATACTACTACCTGTAAATGCGAGCATACCAAGAATGGTGCAAGTTCGTTCCCAAAATTTCGATGTTTTGAAAGATTTATGAGTTAACAGTCTATGATAACCAATACTAATGCCAAAACAGCCGATTAAGATGTAAAGGGCTATGCTCACACCCCACATCGCAAGTGACTGCGGCATTAGAA
>JANWKP010000390.1 GCA_025451315.1 Nitrososphaerales archaeon
GTAACTCCTCTTCTCGTCTCGAAATATTACTAATGCCTTTGATGTATTTCGAAGGCTGAGACCAAGAAAATACAAATACAAAGAATACATAACTACAATAGTGGAGGTTCTGTTTCTTTCAAATCTACTACTCAATAGATTAGAATGGGGCATCCATAGCTATAGATTTTACTGATTAACTTAACAGAGCCATTATAATAATAGTATAAATATTTTAGATTAATAAATCGAGCGTTTATCTATTTAAAATACAAAAAAAAGGTTATTGATTTTTATACAGGATTTCTTTTTAAAAATCAACAAGATCTCAAAATAATATAGCAGAATCTCCACTTTACATGATTCTATTTCTATTTTAGATTCTATCGACTATATCTCATTTGATGCCTTAAAACTATGTTTATAGCGAAATGTCCTTTGGGTAGATATTTTTTGAATTCATAATTGTTTTAATTTTATATTCAACATACAAATACCGAAATATAAAATATGTTAAAATATATTGATGACAGATGGTTCAGTCATATTAATTCTACTGTATAATTTTTTGTTCTTGACAGAATTCCTTCAAATAAGTTACTAGACATAAATACATTAGCTCAGATTCCAAATTATGTATCATACTTGAAGATCTAAAAATCTGTATTTAATTAATTCGACAAGTTATTCTAATTATTTATTATGATACTTACTAATTTTAAAAAAAATTTTATTAATAAAACATATCATATTTAAAAATGATACTAAATTTGGTTGGTTATTCTAAACTACTTTTTATTTATTATTATTACATTTCTATGGTTAGTTGTGTATTTAATTTCTTTTTTTGCAACTGGTTTTTAACTATCAAAGCGGCAACCATCGCTCCTCCCCCTAATGCTACACTTACAATTGCCAATAGTTGTCCTCCATCAATAACACCTAAACCTGTTACTCCATATGTACCGCCTATAAGACCAAAAGTCACATTTTTTATTAGATTCATATAATTTAATTTCAATCCGCAATATATAAACTAGAGCCTAATTGTAGAATATAGTGCTAACTTATTTTTCTAACTTTAAATTATGATTTATCCGACTAAAGAGTTCAATTATGAGAAAATAACAGTCGAATTATAATTTTCATCATGTCAGAAATTATGAAATTTCTAAAACATGGACAAAAATAACTGTTATATAATATATTACTTACTTATCGTAACACAATGGATAGGAAAGGTATTTCTTATGACAAAGAAATAGTAAATATTATACTACTAATTAATTCAATACACCTAGTTTTTCAACCTTTTTTAATTTCACAATTAGCTTATAATAATAACATATTTGCACAATCAAAATTAATAGAGGAATCATAGAAAAAGGAGTTAATAATAATCATGTCAATTAATCAACAGAAAGATACATCATGGAATTACATTCCAATTCAGTACTTGCCTGCAGATCAGCCTTTAGGCGTGTTAGAACCAGTCATGTACTTTAACGGAGCGATGCCAACTGGTGTGACTGTATCACAACAAGGACGTATTTTCGTCAATTTTCCAAAATGGGGTGATAATGTCCAATTTACGGTTGCTGAGATTAAGAATGGCAAGACGGTAGCCTATCCTGATGAGGTTTTTAATCAAACTGATCCTAACGATCATGGTAAGGCATTGGTATCAGTGCAATCAGTAGTCGTTGATCCTATGGATCGTCTATGGATACTCGATACAGGTAGCCCTCTTTTCGAGCCGACCAAATATGGAGGACCTAAGATGGTCTGTGTTAATTTGGCCAAGGATCTGGTTGTCAAGAAAATTATCTTACCCCAAGACGTGGCTTTCCCCACAACTTATCTCAATGATGTACGTTTTGATCTACGACGAGGTAGCGAAGGTGTGGCATTCATCACAGACTCATCCCAAAAAGGACCAAATGGAATAATCGTTGTGGACTTGGCATCTGGTGTGAGTTGGCGGCGCCTTCATGACCATCCATCGACTAAGGCAGAGGATTTGCAAAACTTTCTTCCGATTGTAGAGGGAAGACCATTTCTTGAACATCTACCTAATGGATCAATAAAGCAAGGTGCTAGTATGGGTGCCGACGGTATTGCAATAAGCTCGGATGGCTCTCGTCTATATTATTGCCCTCTTGGCAGTCGCAAGCTTTACAGCGTGGACACTGACTCCCTAGTCGACAGGTCCCTCGATGAGCGAAAAGTAGCCGATACCGTAATTGATGAAGGAGATAGAGGAGGAGCCTCTGATGGGCTAGAATCAGATGCAACTGGTTATATTTACTCTACAAACTATGAGCACAATTCTATTATGCGTCGTCATCCTAATAATAGAGAATGGGAAACTGTAGTTCATGATCCGCGTCTTTTATGGCCTGACACTCTCTCGGTAGCCGCAGATGGATACCTCTATGTTACGGCGAACCAATTACATCGCCAGGCACGTTACCAAAAAGGACAAGATCTACGTCGTAAACCTTACTCGTTGTTCCGAGTCCATATTAACACTGCACCAGTCCTTCTAAAATAAAATACTTAGCGGTATAAGAAAACTATAGCTAATTCATAAACAATCATTCATAATATTTAGTAGATAAATTACAAATTAGGAATTTAGGAATAATATAGAATGGTTTCCTAGTTAATCTGCCATTTTATTAAAAAGAGTTCAACTAAATGAAGATTCAGGTTATAAATTCAGTAGTACTGAAAAATTTAAAAAAAAGCATGCAAACGTGCTAGTTAGGCATCCATATTTGTCTACTTTACTTGAATATTTATTAAATTCATTTTATATCTGATATTATTTATTCTAATAACAAAATACTATCCAATTTGACTATAAACCTTATTCCAAAATAAAAAACATCTTTTATTTTTAAGTATCATTATTATAAATGACTAAAATATAGTTATATTCTCTAGCTGATTAGTGGTACAATAACAAAATATATATTTATATATTTTACAATAGACATATTTGAAGAAATTTTTTCTACTTTCGATATTGTCAATATTCTTATTATTATTACCATTTATTAATGTTTTTCATGATAACGCTTTTTCTTCCGAAATTAAAACACTCAAATACATATTTGAACCATTCCTAAAATTAAATGGAACAGATTTTTATGATATTGAAAATCACGATGAATTACAATTAGAAGAATTTACATTGGCTACTTGGTTCAGAACTAACCAAAGTAATTTTGATGAGCCAGCACATATTGTAAACAAAGGAGGCTTCAACAATGAAAGGCTTGGTAAAAATATGAATTATGGTGTGTGGATGAATACAGATGGAACTATAACTGCAGGATTTGAATCTCAACAAGGTAAGAATTTTGAGATATTATCTCAAAAAAAATACAACGATGGAAATTGGCATTATGCGATTGTTCTTTATAATTCAACAGTATTAAAAGTGGATATAGATGACCATACTATTGGAAACCTAGAAGTAAGCGAAACTCCTGATACAACAGGAAATCAACCTCTGAGAATAGGAGCAAATTCCTTGGATTTAGACAAATATTTTAAAGGAGAGGTTGATGAATTACGAATTTGGAACAGAGGATTGACAATTAATGAGTTAAATGAAATATACAACAACAGAAGTTTCACTAGTAATGGACAAATAGAATATCTAAATTTTGGAAAAAATATAATGGAAGATAACAAGGAAACAATTGATAATAAAGGTAGTAGAACAAATGTTACAAAACAAGAATTACCAACAACAATTGAACCAACAAAACAGCCTCGTACAATTGTGTTTATATTTGTTCTTTCAAAAGATATTTTACATGAATTAGAAGCAGCAACATCAAAGAAGCAACATCAACCTGCAATTGTAGAAAATCAAACTCCTTCTACCGTTACCAATAATAGCATAACGAATGCTATAAAACAAGAGTTACCAACAATAATAAAGAAACCAATTGTAGAAAATCAAACTTCGGGTAAAACCAAAACTAATGTTACAAAAGAAGGAATACCAACAACAACAACAAAGATACCAGTAACACCGACAAAAACAAATGTTACAAAAGAAGGAATACCAACAACAACAATAAAGAAAGATCAACAACCTCTAATTTTAGAACCTAAAATTTCTTATTTTATCATTACTTTACTTGTCATCATCTTCATCATTTTCATCTTTATTCTCATGAAGGTTTTTAAATATTGGGTATATGGAGATTAGAGAATAACTACTGTGTTATTAAATCGTTCATAATAATTACTATTAGTAATATCAACACTGAAAAATGTAATTACATTCAATAATAGTTTTCTTATTGCTTGTATATTTGAAGAAAACCATTATTCTATAAATTATAGATTTTACTTCCATTCAAGTCTAAATGATTGCCCTTGAAAAATATTTCTTTTTTTCCATCTTGCTATAGCACGTTCCTTATTACTTTCTATAATTACTGGTTGTATATCACAATAATTTTTTTCATGAGACTCTAAATTTACATCATAAACTATTGGAGATGTCATAGTTATAGGATAATCAATATTTATTATAAATTCATGACAATCTACTAAAAATGCATTTTCAAAGTATTTGTCAGGTTCTTCTACTTCATATTCTAAAACATAGAATTTCCCTTTTTCTCCTTTTATAACTGGTTTATTGAAAACTGTAGTGAATTCTTTCTGAAATGGTTTATCAACACTTATACTAGATATTTTTAAAGGTTGATTCTCGTTATCATATACTTTTATATTTAATTCTTGAAATGTTTTTGGAATATCTGTTGCAATTCCATGCAACACTTGATGTATAGGTTCATCTGAAATATTTTCTATTTCATAAAGCCTTTTGTATTTTAACTGCATAGTATCAAGATTTTTTACAGTCACATTAACTTCTAAATATGGATAAATTGTAGTTCTTCTTAATTTAATAACTTCTTTCTTCATTTTACTTCGTTGATAAGATTTTCCTATTGGTACATTTGGATTACCGAAATCCTTTCCATATGCTGAATAGATTAAAATTCGTTGTCCATGTTTTATTGTATAATCATGTAATGGTTTAATTATCTTTTTATACTCATCAGATAGTTCTCTTAAATCTTCTGCGACTCTTGAACTTAATAAAATGTGACCGTCATTACCAAAATCCATTATTCTTCTAGCTATTATTATTCCAGGCCCCCAGATGTTTTTATTTCCAAGAACATCATTGACTACGAAAACTGGACCCGAATGGATTCCTATTCGTATGCGTAATGCCTCTGTAGGAATTTTCGCTCTATTGTACATTTCAATTTTTTTATGAAGTTCAATTGAGAGATTTAAAGGAAGTTCAGGACTTTGAAAGAAACCAATTACCATTCCATCACCAGTAGGAAGTACTAGAAGGGAGTCTTTGGATGTTGTTTTAAAAGCAAGGCATTCTTTTATCAATTTATTTAACATTTCAATTTTTTTTATCTGGGTTTTTGTAGACAATCTTGGATCTGATAAACCAACGATATCTGTAAAAAAGAAATTGGCATAAATTAAACTAGTATGATTTAGCATAATTTTAAATATTTTTCTTGAGCTAATAATGAAGATGATGAGAAAATTAAAAAAACTGTAAAGCCACTATAGAAATTATAAAAACTAAAAAATAGTTTTAATATACTATCTTTCATATCAAATGAATATTTAGATTTTAGTATTTAAAATTTTTCTTAATGGTGGCTTAAATGATCTTAGCTAACAATACCATACAGTTAATTATTAAATAAATAAAATACAAATACGTTATTTGTAAGATCAAGGCAATGAGTAGCTCGAATAAGACATGATGATACAGATTGACCTATTGTAACACCTATTTTAACAAGAATATCAAAACTATAATCATTCTCGATAGTTGTTATAGAAAAATGATATGAAAGGAAAGATAATAAGTTCTTGTAATAGAAATACATGAATTCAGTGTTATTCTATCCAAGATACTAAGATGTATTAGTATGGTGGGTTCATGGCATATAAAATGGAATGAAACGTTGGTACAACAAGATTATGTATCAATCCTCAATGTAACAAGTATGAAACTATTGTATTAACCATAAAAAAGCTGTTTAGGGAACTTATTACACAGGTTAGAGAATGGAGAACTGAGTTGAATTTCAGGTGTATAGCATAACATACATTGTGCACAAATGGTTATTACGATAGTTTCTACACAGCCAAATTATAAATTTTGAATATAAATTCATATATAAACAATTAAAAGTATGTTAACAGTTACTAATAATTAAAATGGTTCCAGCAATTAAATCAATCTTTCTTGCATTGGTATTTGGTGTTACCTTAGTAGGCTCACTTTCAGTTTATGGACAAGAAACAACCGATATGATAAATGATCAAATAAGGAATACGGCAGAACAAATAAAGAATATGGCAGATGAAGTTGCAAATAATTCTACAGATACAATTAACCAAACAGAGGCAAAACAAATTTTGATGCAATTAGGAGAAGCTGCTAGAAAAACAGCATTAGGCGGTGCAGATGTTTTATCAAATATTAGCGGCGAAATTAAAGAGGGTTTACAATAGAACATATCTTTAGTTTTTAGATTTATAAAACTTTCATTCTCATCGTCAAAACCTAGATAACGTTGTAGGTACTTTTTTCTAATATAATAATAAATTTTATTGATTTGGTTACTTATCAAATTTAGATATGAGATGAATCATTTTTTTCCTTAATAATTATTATTAGGATTAAAATATTTCTCTATATCTCGACTATTGTAATTTCTCTCCTTTCCATGTTATAATAAATAAATAATTATATTTGTTAAAAATAAGTGATCCAAAGTTATGTTCTCTTTTTAAAAAATTATAACTAATAATTAAAAAAGAAGATTTTAAAAATCAATGATATTAAATTAAAAATTATGATGGAAAAGTACTAAGAAGATGTTTTTTTGAGTTTTCGATGGTTTGTATCATATTATCCTTAGCATTCTCTATGGTTTTCAATATTTCATTTTCCACGTTTTTATTAATTTGTAATAAATCTGTTTTTGCCTTTTCAACAGTAGAATTAAAATCAGGATTCACAGTCTTAAACATACTTGAATTTGTTTCAATGAAAATTCGTTGTTGATTAGATATTCCTTCTAGATTAAATTTGAATTGGTTTGTTGCTGCCTCAAGCATGAGTTTTTGTTGGTTTGAAATTAGCTCAATCATAGCTTTTATTTTGGAGTTTACGTCCAATGACATTTATATTATACAAAAAAGTTATCTATTATTTAAATTAGTATATTCAATAAGCATTAATTATAATAAAAATCGTTAATATAATATATTTCTAATACAAAACTTATATTAAGAAATGGCTAGATACAGAAATTACTCTAGATCAGGGTTTGGTTTACTAATATTGCTAGTCTATGCCATAATTTCATTTGTTATTCTATTTGTCATTCTACTAATGCGATTACTAGCCTATCCCATAATTTCATTTGTTATTCCATTTATCATCAATATGATAAAAAAGAGACTAGCCGATCAACAACGTCTTGTTTGTACTAAATGCCATGGAAAACTAGAAGTAATTGATAAAGAAGGCAATCTTTATTGCAAAAATTGTAAAATAATTAAAATGGACCGCCATTAATTATGCAGATTTCTATAAAATAGTGTCTATTGATTTACATCTACATCAAAATTACCAAACTGATTTCAATAACTGAGAAAATGCAGGTAAGTCGCTCTTACAAGAGGAATAATTTTATTTTGATAATTATTCATTATTTTCAAATTAAAAATATAGATTTGTTTTACGAGCAGAAAAGAATCAAAAATATTGAAGCATTTAATTATAATTTTAGAAAAATGAGACCAAACTGTGACGTTTTGCTCTAATTATTATTCTCTATTACTTTTTAAATAGTACAATATGGATCCGCTTAAAGCTATGTTGTTGTAGTAGTCATGACCTTAATGTTGGAGTAATTTACTCAATTCTAAGAATATGGCATTAGTTAATAATAATCTTAATTTTAGTTGCTTGTAAATACAATTATAATA
>JANWKP010000391.1 GCA_025451315.1 Nitrososphaerales archaeon
GCATGGTTTTGGAGTACTTCTCATAAAAAATTATGGATGAAAGGTGAAGAATCAGGAAATATTCAACCTGTAGAGAAAATCTTAGTTGATTGTGATGCTGATGCGTTATTATATGTTGTAAATTCCAATAAACCCATATGTCATACTGGAAATACTTCTTGTTTTCATAATGTTCTAAAAGATAAAAATTATTAAAAAGTATGTTATAATTAATAATATTTTTATATAATTAATTTAAGAAAGAATAATATCATATTATTTAGTTTTAACATTCTATTTTTTTTATAATATGAAATTATAGTGATACTAAATTTATGTTTAGAGAACCTTATTTATAATGTATTTTAACTGCATTATTATAAATGGGAATAATACAGTCTTTGATATGCAGGGAATGCAAAAAAGAATATAAACCTCAATTTAGATATATTTGCGAAGATTGTTTTGGACCTCTAGACGTTAAATATATCTATCCTAATAATATAAAAAGAGAATTATTTGAATCTCGAAAAGAAAAAACCTATTGGAGATATTTTGAACTCTTACCAATAAGAGATAAAAATAATATAGTTAGTATTAATTCAGGTTTTACTCCTTTACAAAAATCTACTAATCTTAGTAAAGATTTGCGATTAAAATCTTTATACATTAAAAATGATTCGGTTAATCCAACCTTCTCTTTCAAAGACCGGCCTGCTGGTGTTGCTGTATCTAGAGCCAAAGAAATTGATCTAAAAGCCGTAGGCTGTGCTTCAACAGGAAATCTTGCATCTGCTACTGCTGCGCATGCCGCCGTAGCTAGACTTCCTTGCTATATATTTGCGCCTGTGGATTTAGAACCTGTAAAAATATCTCAGGCATTAGCTTATGGTGCAGAATTTGTTGCTGTAGATGGAACTTATGATGATGCCAATAGGGTAGCATCTGTAATTGGAGATTCGAAAGGAATAGGTATAGTAAATATTAATATGAGACCATATTATGTTGAAGGATCAAAAACCCTTGCTTATGAAGTAGCAGAGCAACTTAATTGGCAAGTACCAGACTATCTAGTAATTCCTGTTGGCAGTGGTGCAATGTTAAATGCAATTTGCAAAGGCTTTGAGGAATTAAGTGAACTAGGGTTGGTTAATGACGTTTCTAATTTAAAGATTATTGCTGCACAACCTCATGGATGTTCACCGATAGTAGATGCCTTTAAATCAAATAGCAGCGAAATATTTCCTGTAGAAAAACCTAATACTATTGCAAAAAGTCTTGCTATAGGGGATCCAGGAGATGGAATGTATGTTTTAAAAAGGTTAAAGCAATATCATGGTATTGCTGAATCAGCTACAAATCAAGAAATAATTAATGGGATACTTAAATTATCTAGAACTGAAGGTATTTTCACCGAACCCGCTGGTGGAGTGTCTGTAGCTGTCCTTCAAAAATTGGTTGAAAGTGGTAAGATAGACAGAGACGCAGATATAGTTTGTTATGTTACTGGTAATGGTCTCAAATCTACTGAAGCTATAATAGACATGCTACCAAAACCATCTACTGTTAAACCCGATGTCCAAATAGTTTCTACAATAATTAGATAATAAAAAATAATATGAATAATATATGTGGAAATAAAAGTGAAAATATAAATGGCAAAAATTGAATTTATAATTCCATCTGTTTTAAATAAAGGTTCTGGAGAAAAAAAAATAGTATTAGACGTACAAGATTTACACGATGCATTTAATAAAGCATCTGATAATTTAGGTGATGATTTTAAACGTAGAGTATTAGATCTTAACGGCAAACCTCGAGCTCTTATAAATATCTATATAAATGGAAAAAATATGCGCTTTAACAAAGATGGAATGACAACATCACTTAAAGACGGTGATTCAATTTACATACTGCCTGCAGTAGCTGGAGGAACGAATGAAACAAAAATTGAACATATAGAACTTAGTAGTCAAGACCTCCAACGTTATTCTAGACAAATAATGTTAGAAGAAATAGGATTTATTGGAATGGAAAAACTTAGAAACTCCAAAGTTTGTGTTGTTGGAGTCGGTGGAATTGGAAATCCAGTTGTAACTCAATTAACTGCTATGGGTGTTGGCAAGATCCGCATTGTAGATAGAGATGTAGTTGAAATATCTAATTTGCATCGACAACATTTGTATACTGAACAAGATATTGGAAAAGTCAAAGTTGAAGCAGCAATAGAACATTTGAAAAGGAGGAATACGGATGTAGAGATTGAAGCACTTCCTATTTCAATTACTACTTATACTGCAGAAAATATAGTAAAAGGATTTGATGTTGTTATAGATGCACTTGATAGTATTGATGCAAGATATGCTTTAAACGATGCCTGCATTAAGCAACATATTCCGCTCATTTATGCAGGTGCATTAGGAATGCTTGGTTCAGTATGCACAATTCTTCCAAATCAGTCTGCATGTCTTCGTTGTATATTTCCTGCTTTATCTGAGGATGATATGCCGACATGTAGTACAGAGGGTGTTCATCCTTCTATTTTGTATTTGGTTGGTGGTATACAAGTATCTGAAGCGATAAAAATATTGTTGGGACAAAAACCTTCGTTAGTAAATACGTTATTGTACATTGATTTAAACGAGCTATCATTTGAACGCATTAAAATGTTAAGGCATGACGAATGCTCAGCATGTGGAAAAGATAAAATAATAAAAGAAATACAGCAAGAAAAAGAACAAGATCTCATTATCGAAGAACTATGTGGTAGAGATAGAGGCAAAAGAACTTATACTGTAACACCGTCAAAAATAACTTCTATAGTTAATTTAAATAAAATAATACACAATGCAGAATTATTAGGATATAATATAAAATCTAGAGGGTCTTTAGGAATAACTGTAACGACTAATAATAATAATAATAATAATCCATCACAACAACTATCTATAAGTTTTATGACTAGTGGCACAGCAACTATAGTAGGAGCAAAAGATGAAAATGATGCGCTTTCTGTTTATAACGAATTTTTAAATTCTAAAATTAGTAATAAAAAATAAATTTATTTATTTTTAAAATACTACTTTAACAGTATCTTTTACTTCTTTCGATAGTTCTCTATAGCCGTTTTTATCTATTATAACAACATTTATTCCGTCTCCTGTACCAGCATTTCTTCTAATTGCTGCAGCTATTGCCTGCAAAGCGACTTTATATGCTTCATCTACACTCATATTTTCTTTAAATTCACTTTCTAAATAACCATATGCTACAGGAGATCCGCTACCTGTAGAAATAAATTTTTCTTCAGTTAATGATCCAAATAAATCAATATTATAAATCTGACCAGCACCCTTGCCTTCGCATCCTGCCATGATAATCTGAACATAATATGGAAAATATCTTTGATTAAACAAAATATTTGAACATAATCTGGCAGCTGATTGAACTGGAATGATCCTTTTGTTAGATATTCTATAGAGGTTGGCATTATATCGCATTGTATCTACAAGGTTCTGAGCATCAGCTACTCCTCCTGCAATAGTCATTCCTAAATGCTTATCAACATTTTGAATTTTCATTACATGTTTATCAGCTATAAACATACCCGCACTAGCACGGGTATCAGCAGCTAATACAACACCATCAGAACATGAAAGAGCACAAGTCGTTGTTCCTTTTTTAATCTGATTTGCTATATACTCAGGATATCTATTATCTTGTACGTGCATCTTAATCAAAGATAATCAGTTCAATACTACATAAGTATTTTTTCATTCTTTAGGATTTATATGATTATATTTTATTAGTTGTAATATATAATATAATGTCATATACTCTTTTCGAAAAAATTTGGGACAATCATATAATATATCCTAATTCTGAAAGTATTAATGAATCAATAAATCCTGATTCATACTTACTTTATATAGATCGACATTTGATCCACGAAGTTACTTCCCCACAAGCATTTGAGGGTCTAAGAACAAATAATAGAAAAGTTAGGAGACCTGATTTGACTTTTGCTACGATGGACCATAATGTTCCTACTACAAATAGAAATCTTCCAATAGTTGATCAAATCTCTGCTATACAGATTAATACGTTAGTAGAAAACTGTAAAGAATTTGGTATACGTTTATTTGATTTAGATAGTCCTAATCAAGGGATTGTTCATGTTATAGGTCCTGAACTAGGAATAACTCTTCCAGGTGCTACTATAGTTTGTGGAGATAGTCATACTTCTACTCATGGAGCTTTTGGAGCCTTTGCTTTCGGAATTGGTACTACTGAAGTGGAACATGTACTTGCAACTCAGTCCCTGTGGTTAACTAAACCAAAAACCATGGAAGTAAATTTTTTTGGTAAACCAAAAAATTTACTGGCAGTATCAGCAAAAGATATCGTATTAGCACTCATTCGCAAAATAGGTATAGGTGGAGGTATTGGAGCAGTAATTGAGTACCGAGGTGATAT
Source organism: Nitrososphaerales archaeon (assembly GCA_025451315.1). Taxonomy (GTDB): domain Archaea; phylum Thermoproteota; class Nitrososphaeria; order Nitrososphaerales; family Nitrososphaeraceae; genus TH1177. The sequence goes on from JANWKP010000391.1 coordinate 4,456, forward strand.
TATAAAGAAAATTTCAATGGAAAAAAGGATGACCATTTGTAATATGTCAATAGAAGCTGGAGCTAGAGCCGGATTAATTGCTCCTGATGAAATAACCTTTGAATATATACGCAATCGAGAATATTCCCCCGAGGGCGAAAAGTTTGAAAAAATGGTTACATATTGGAAAGAGAATTTGAAAACGGATAATAATGCTATTTTTGATAAAAAAGTAGATGTAAATATATCGAATCTTTCTCCACAGGTGAGTTGGGGAACAAATCCTTCAATGGTTGTTGACGTAACTGGTGTAATTCCATATGCTGATGAATACGCTATGGGTAATGAAGATGAAAAAAAAGCGGCAACTCGAGCACTTGAATATATGAATTTAAAATCAGGTACTCCAATTACTGATATCTGTATTGATCGAGTGTTTATAGGTTCATGTACAAATTCTAGATTAGAAGATTTAATTGAAGCTTCTGTTATTGTAAAAGGAAGAAAAGTTTCACCAAAAGTTCATGCTATGGTTGTACCAGGGTCTCAATCTGTCAAGTTAGAAGCAGAAAAATTAGGATTAGATAAAATTTTTATTGAGAGTGGATTTGAATGGAGAGAATCTGGATGCAGTATGTGTTTGGGAATGAACCCTGATATTCTTTCCTCTGGTGAAAGATGTGCTAGTACATCGAATCGAAACTTTGAAGGAAGGCAAGGAGTTGGAGGTAGAACTCACTTGGTAAGTCCAGTTATGGCGGCGGCGGCAGCGATAGAAGGACATTTTGTTGATGTTCGAGAATGGATATAAATATTCGATATATCCTCTAAATCTAACTATTATGGAACCATTTCAAAATTTTGAAAGTAAAGCAACACCTTTTCCATATGTGAATGTTGATACAGATCAGATAATCCCAAAACAATTTCTTAAATTGACACAAAAAATCGGATTTGGAAAATATTTATTTTATGATTGGCGTTACAATAAGAACGGTGAGCCTAAAAAGGATTTCATATTAAACAACCCCACATATTCAGGATATCCTATCCTTCTTACATTAGATAATTTTGGAAGTGGAAGTTCTAGAGAACATGCAGTATGGGCAATAATGGATTATGGTTTTAGAGTTATTATTTCACCTTCATTTGCCGATATTTTCTATAGTAACTGTATAAAGAATGGTATACTGCCAATAATATTGGAAAAAAAAGAGATAGAATATCTATTTGATAATCCTGATTGTATTATTAAAGTAGATTTAAATAAACAACAGGTAGAATTAAAACCAATTTTAAGACAATTAAAATTTCAAATAGATCCATCTAAGAAAAAGATGTTATTAGAAGGTTCAGATGAAATTGGAATGACATTGCAACTAGAATCCCATATTTCAGATTATGAAAATAAAGTACATAATGATTTTAACATAAATGTTACCAAAGAGTAAATTAATTTAAGATCTTATTGGATCTCAGATATTTCAAATAAGACATTTTCTTTGTAATCAACTATTTTGATATTCGAGTTAAAAATTTCAATAATATTTTCTTGGCTATAAAAATGATTAATAATTTGTTTCATAAATTCATTTGCAATAATTATTATATTTTTATTTTTATTCTGGTTAACTTTTAAAAAAAACTTCATTGCATCAATGAATGTCGAATAATTTGCCGCAAAACTTTGAGAATCATCTTCTACTGATATAATACTATGCGATGCTGGAAATATATCGGATATCTCAGCAGGAATAATTCCTAAAAATGGATTGTATGAAAAAACTTCCACATCAGAGAATATTTCTTTGATTTTGATAAAATTTTTCGAGGCATAAAATGGATGTATTTTTGTTTCAGGATATAAAATTAGTTTATTTTTCTTGTTACTAATATATTTTGTTACCATTTTTCTGAATCTTTTAGCTTCTGGTCTATATTGATCATAGGGTTCATTAAAATAAATGGCTTTATCTTTATAGATTGGTGTACCATCTTCTAGATAATCAAAGTTTTTAAATAACCTAACAGCATCCATTAATTTTGGATGATAGTGAGCTTTGCTCATTATATACTCCCAGAGTCTTCCATCCAGTATTGATTGTTTTACCGAATTTACTTCTTTTTTTAAGACATATAAATTATGTATGGATAATTGAATAATTCGATCAATTTCAGTGGTATCTAATAACTCCTGTGGTGTATAAGAATTACAAATCGAGCAAGAGCAAGGGAAATATGTAATTTCTTCTAATCTCATAGTTCCATTTGAATGCATATATCTATTATCTTTAGCATATAAAATATATGATGCTGAATCAAACATATCACAACCTAATGCAACTGCTAATGGAATGGTTAATGGATGCCCAGCTCCAAAAAGATGAATAGGTTTAGATGGGATTGTTTTTTTTAAAGTACAAATTATTTCAGAAAGTTTAGCAAATTCATAGGCTTCCATCAACTCAACTGGACTTCCTAAAGCCATTAATTTAAAATTCATGTCATCAAAGAGTTTTGCAGACTGTTCTACTAAATCTAAGTGTTCTGCACCTTGAACAGGGCCGGCCCATATGGTATTTATTTCATTGTCATTACAACTGTTATTCTTAATTACTTCAACAGTTTCTTTAACATTACTAATTGTTTGATTGACATATTTAATTGCTTTACTATATTCAAGTCCGAAACCTGTTGGTTTGTCTAAAGGAACAGCTATATCAGTTTTTATGTCTATTTCAAATTTTGCCATTTCAACAGGTCCTATATCAATATTTCCATACTCCAACACTTGATAACCGCCAGAATCTGTCATCACAATACCATCAAAATCAATTATTCTGTGAATTCCTTTCTTCCGAGCGTCATCTCCATAGCGTTTTAGAGTAATATATGCATTAGTAATAATTGCTCTAAATCCCATTTTTTTGATTAACTTTACATCTACCATTTGTTTTATGGGATGGACAACTGGAATAAATGCTGGCGTATCTATTACTCCATGTGCTGTATTTAATTTTCCTATTCGTCCGCCTAGGTCACTATGTCTGACCTCAAACGACAATGTTATTTCTTTGTCTCCCTTACAAATTCATCATAAATTGCTTTTATTCTATCAGCAGCGAGTCCTGTACCTTCTTCAATGCCATTCTGAGTAACTTTAATTTTATCCATAACTATAACAGCTCCAACATCTTCTCTAACTTTTATTAAACCTGGAAAAACCCTTGAAAATCTCTCTGCAAGAGCTTTTAAATCAAATGGTTTTTCCATTAATCTAATTTCCTTTATAAATGAACCATTGATGATTATTTTTATTATTCCACTAGTTTCTAAATCTTCTAGTATTACATCTAATTTTTCATTTATTCCAATTAATGTCCCACCATAGGTTTTTTTATCTGATGTTTCTATGGATACCTTCTTTCCTAAAAATTGAATTGATTCCTCTCCAAATTTTCTAAATGCTACAGACAAGCTAATTCGATTGTGGTTATAATAGCAGCTATATATAATTTCAATATCTACCGCTTTTTTCCATTATCCTAATTTAACATTTTTTTATATTTAGTTAATGTATAAAAATTTTCTGTTATCTCCATTTTTATATATTACATCTAACCAATCAACTAATCCTATTTGTCTCTTTGATTTGTGATCATAATTATAAATAATTTTATTCACTGATTCTTCCGGATCATTATGAGTTGTATCTATTTCTGAAATTTTCTTTTTACCAAATACCTCTAAAGTATCATAAAAACATATTCCTAAAATTTCACAGAGTATATTTTCTTGCAACTTCTTATTAGAATATTTTCGTTTCTCATATACATCTATCAAAGAATAGGGAGATTTTCTGAGTATAGCTATAAAATCTAATTCATTTCTTTTTATTATGTATGGTAAAAGATGTCCAACTACTATTACATTATCATTAATTAATTCTTTTAATAAGAATAATCTAGTTTTTTTTATATCAGCTTCAGATGTTTCATAATTGAAAGCTTGATTTGATATAATTATTTTGTTTATGTCAATTATTTTACTATTTTTTATTTTTTTAGATAGCAAATCGGTTATTGTATGTTTACCAACACCAGGATTACCTGTAATTCCTATTCTTATCATACTATATAATAGAATAATAACTTTAACCCAATCTATAATGACAGATAGAAAAAAAAGCTTACGACAAAAATAATAAAAAATGAATTGAAATTTTCTATTCGATTGTAGTGTATAGTATTTTTAACCTTCTTCCCAGCCCTTGTCAAATATACCGTTTTTGTGTAATGGGACTGGTTGTCCTGGTGTGTATTCCATTGGTCTCATCCAGAATATTGCATGTGTTGGACAAACTCCTACGCAAGCACCATCAGAAATGCATCTTTCTGGATAAAATACAAAGGATTTACCTCTTTTCCAACCCTCTACAGGTTTTACTCTGAGAACGTCTGGACCAAGAGCAGTACAAATTTCTACACAAAGTGCACATCCAATACATCTTTGTTCATCAACATCTGGAAGTATTGCAATTGTCATTCAATATTCACTAATGGTCGGATGTTGGCGAAACTATTTAAACCCTATGTCTATATCAAAACAGCGTTATATACATTATTAGTTAAATGATGATAATATTAATATAAAAAATTTCAAATAATAAAAAAAGATAATAGTATAATTTTTTTTATTTTTTAATCATTCTCATTACGTCTACTTGTCCGCTATGGAGCCAATCTTTTAGTTCTTCATGTGATGGCTTTGCATCATGTTTTCCTGCTAAGTGCAAATGAAGAAGAACATAATTAACTTGGTTCAATAATGGTTTATTATCTTCGTCTCCTCTACGTGCTTTTTCTTTTAAATCTGCTGGAACAGTATTCCACCAGTCACTAAAACTTCTACCCATAATAACAGTTAATGATGTTGATTAATAAGCCTTTTGGGATTTTCTAACACTGTTATAAATTAAAATTTTTCTAATCTATAAATGATCAACTAATTTCAAATAATAATCCAAATTAATTATAAATATATTCTCATTATTATTTTGTTAATCTATGTCGTTTCCATTTGACGAGATTCTTAAAGCATATGAATTTTACACATACTATAAACTACAAAAACCATTGTCTTGTCATCATAAACGATTTATATTTCCATTATTTTCTGGAACCTATTTTTGTTATAGAAAAATTGACGTTTTACGTGTAATATCAATTGCCCAAGCTCTTTCTATTAATGCGAAATATATCGATATTGGATGTGGTAATGGAGATTTCCTACGAAGAATAAGAAAATATTTACCACAATCTATAGGTATAGAACAAAATCTATTGCCTCTTTATTTATTAAAAAATACTAAACCCGATTACATACATTCAATTCCTATTGAATTGTTCACAAATAAATACACATTTGATTTAGCCTTTGTTGGATGGATGCAACCAGGTGTTGATTTTCGTAAATATGTGGCTAAATTAACAAATTGTATAATAACTACATTTGATTCTGGAGGACACTGTGGTATAAACGGAGGTTGTGAATATGAAGAATTTGGCTTCCAAAAAATTGCTTCTTGGAGAACTCCATCATGGTTCGACGTAAATACTGAACTTATGAACAATTACTATACTGGTTCATTAACAAATAAAGCAAATTTAAGGCAACATTTATCGAGATTAAGAACAGCTAATAATTTTTGGTATATCTATTCTATTAATAGTATATCCAATAAGATCACTGATGCGTTAAAAGCGCAAATTCAAAAAGAAGAAAACGATTATTTATTTTCCAAAGAAAAATTTGATTTTGAAGATGTTTTAGACGAATGTGGTTTTGGCTACTATGAGAAATTGTCATCTTTGATTTCTACAGAAAAACATTTATGGAAAGTAAATTTTTATTAAATATATAATAAATTAAATATTTTAAAACTAAAAAGTTATCAAGTTTATTATTTACAAAGATACGAGAACTAGACAGATTATATGAGTCATACTTTACAAAGGGTAAAAACTACAGTGGGAAGACCGAGAAATAATTAATTATATTTGTCATAAATATGGGCTCTGTTAACTTAGCAGTAATTTTCGCTTTCTTAAACTATCGATTTGTTTCATTGCCTTTTTCCAATCAAATTCGAATTTGATTATTTTAATTGATCCATATCTTGTAAATAAAAAATCTACAA
>JANWKP010000392.1 GCA_025451315.1 Nitrososphaerales archaeon
ATGAAACTGTTATCCAGGTTGGAAGTCAACATTTCTGGTTATGGTTCTGTATAGAACCAATACATAGTTCTGTACTGGGAATTTACATATCTGAGGGTAGAAATATGCTTGTTGCTGAAAAATTCATTAGATCTCTTGTATCAAACTATGGAAGACATCCTGTTTATACTGATGGTGGTACATGGTATGATGAAGCATGTAATATACTGAAATTGAAACATTATCTGCATTCAATAGAGAAAAGTTTGATGGAAAGGGTTAACCAGTATTTTAAGGATAGAAGTGAGAATTTTGATGACTACTATCCATGCGTGCAAATTGAATGTAATCTATTACATGTAAATAACTGGATACAATTCTTTGTATCTATGTATAATGATAAAACATTTGAGAATTATTCCATTAACGAATTGAATGACAGAAGTGAATATATCTTAAGTTAACAGAGCCGTATTTAATATTAAAATCGGCTCGACTCGGTTAAGTTAAGATACAATTAAGCTGAGTCATTTCCTTTAACTCGAAATTCTTGTGATTTGTTATTGTATCATTATACATTGGGATAATAATTGTATCCAATTATGTACATGAAATAAATTGCAATTATTTTGCATACATAGATAGTAATCAGCATCAAAATTTTCTATTCTATCATTGAAATACAGCATCTTGTTCCATCAAACTTTTCTTTAATTGTTGATACAAATAGTGTTTCAATCCTAAAACATTGCATGTTTCATTATTGTATGTAACTCATCTATCAGTGTAAACTGTATAATTTCTATATTTCTCAACTGTATGGTTTCTATATTATCATGATTTAATTAATTCATCTATTATAAATATAGATACTCTTATTCTCTTGTAGATTTGATATGAACAAATCTTTGTATCCAATTCCAAACAAAACATAGCTTCTTTTTTTGTCTCTAAATATTACTAATGCTTTAGACTTAATTAGTAAACTTGAACTAAGAAAATAAAGATAAAGGTAATAGTTGATATTCAAATTCTTCCAAATCTAATACCCCCATATTAGAAATAGAAATACATAGCTATAGGTTTTTACCTCAACTTAACACAGTCTTAATCTTATAACTTCCAATAATTTCTAATTCTATAAATAAATAACACAAGCTAATTATATATAGTATGGTCTCTGAAGGTTCAGAATATAATAAAATTTACAATGCTATTTGTTCTGCTATAGCAAATTTAAAAGAAGAAGGAATAGATATAATAACTAAATTTGAGAAGGATTCTGGATTTATTGGAATATATACATCGGATACTTCGATTTTAAAGAGGGCTAAAAATGGTTTAAACGAAATATTAGAGTTATCGTATTCTACAGCAGAACATCATCCTTATTGGAATTTAATATATAACACTTCCGAAATTGCAAAAACTACACTAGATAGTTGGAATGAAAATTTTAGTCTTGACCAGATACAAGAAATGCTTTGGAGAAATGATGAAATTAAAAATACTCTCAATAAATTAGAAAAATAAGATTCATCTTTGGTTTGTTATTGCTAACAATAATCATATAAATTTAATAGTATTAAAAAATATAAACAGTCGTTTAATGAAATGGCTTATAATTTTATTTATAATTACTTTAGTTTTTTTAGTTATATTCAAATTTCTATATTTTGGAGAATCTATTCCAATTTTAAATTTGTCCAATAATTTCGGAAATAATTCTCAAACATCCTTTTATCTAAATGGTTCTATATTTTCTTTAATCTTCATTGGAGATGAAATTCATGTGGAGGATAATAATAATTTTGCAAATCTTTTAAATTTAGACAAAGAAAAAGAAGATGTAAATTTTGTAGATTTTTTAACAAATAGTTTAATTGATATTATTTCTAATGAAGGCGATTCAAGTTTTTCTTTAGAACAAGTACTTTCAAATTCAAATATTACTACATCTACTAATCCTAATAATTTAAAAAAACTTCTTCTTCTTAATGGCAGTTGGAATTTAGATGTAAAAAATGGGAATATTGTATCATTTGATGCTAAAATATCTACAATAAATAAAGATGGAATGTCCCCACATATGTATGAAATTCTAAATCTAGTAGTTGTAAATAGTAATACTCCTATTAAATTATCTCAAAGCGATAGTACTATTATAGAAGGTAGAGCAGATATTATAACTCCTGATAATATTAAAAACATTGGTCTTTATTTAATTTTGCAAGAAAATTCAATAAGTATTATTTTAGACCCTAAAATATTAGGAAATGATTACAATGGGCAACCTATTTATGGATTAACCAATTATATAAAAAATTAGTGTATTTACCTAATTACTTGTCCAATATTGGTAATATTTAACTTTACATATCAGGTCATACCAAAACTAAACCTATAATAGATGCTTTTTAATATTTTAAATAATGACAATTTCTCTTGTAGCAACAGAGGAAGAGCGGAACGGCATCAAATTTAAGAATTTACATAATGAACAATTAGTTCAAGGAACTACATTAGTAAAGCGAGGTTTTGCTCATATGCAAAAACATGGTGTTATTATGGATGTGACTACTGTAGAACAGGCACAGATCGCAGAAGATGCAGGTGCTGTCGCAGTCATGGTTTTAGATAAATTACCTTACGATGTTAGAAAGGCTGGAGGAGTGGCTAGGACTGCAAGTATTAAGGTTATTGAAGAAATAATGAATGAAATTACAATACCACTTATGGCAAAATGTAGGATCGGGCATATATCAGAGGCAAAAATACTTGAAGTAATAGGTGTTGATATGATTGATGAGAGTGAAGTTCTTACACCTGCAGATGAAGAGAATCATATATGGAAATGGGATTATACTACTCCTTTTGTTAATGGTGCAAAGAATCTCGGTGAGGCACTACGGCGAATAGAAGAAGGAAGTTCTATGATTAGAACGAAAGGCGAACCTGGAACTGGAAATATTGCAGAAGCAGTACGACATATTAAACAAGTGAATAATGATATAAGAAAACTCCGATCTGTTTATTTTGACAAAGACGAACAAGAATTAATTAAATTTTCTCGTGAACTCAAAGTTTCTTATTCCTTAATTAAGGAAACTGCTAAACTATCTAGATTACCTGTAGTAAATTTTGCGGCAGGTGGTATATCAACGCCTGCAGATGCAGCATTAGTTATGAATTTAGGCTGCGATGGTGTTTTCGTTGGCTCTGGTATTTTTAAAGCAGAAGACCCAGAACAAAGAGCTAAATCAGTAGTATTAGCAACAACATATTATGATGATCCTACGATAGTTATGGAAGCTCAAAAATTAGTAGATGAGAAAAAATCATTATTAGGTCTAGATACTAAAAGTCTTGAACTACGTATGCAAGAAAGAGGCCCGATGATTTGAGTAATATTAAGATAGGAGTACTAGGAATTCAAGGAGATATAGAAGAAAATATATTATCAATAGCAGAAGCATTAAAAAATCTAAACTTACAGGGAACCGTGGAATCAGTTCGCTATTCCGAATCCATAGCTGAATTAGATGGTTTAATATTGCCAGGTGGTGAAAGTACTGTAATTGGAAATTTGCTCTCTATTCAAGGTAATATCTTTCAAACTATCAAGAAGAAAATCACGGAAGGTATGCCGGTATTAGGCACGTGTGCGGGTTTGATAATGTTATCAAAACGAACATATGATAAAGTTGTTGGAGAGACAAAACAAAAATTATTTGGAGTGTTAGATGTTGTAATTGAAAGAAATGCATTCGGCAGACAACATGAATCTTTTGAAGTTGATCTTGATATTCCAATTTTAGGTAAGGAACTTTTTAGGGGTATTTTCATAAGGTCGCCTATAATAAATAATGTTGGAGAAAGTGTAAATATCCTAACTAAACTCAATGATAAAATTGTAGCTGTAAAACAAAATAATATTATTGGAACATCATTTCATCCTGAACTTTCAACAGATAGAAGATTACATGAATTATTTATCAAAGATAGTGTAGAATTTAGCAAAAATTAAATTTTTCTAACATGCGGGGGGTGGGATTTGAACCCACGAACCTCTAAAGGACGGGATCACCCATTTTTAGATCTTAAGTCCCGCGTCTCCAAATTTTTTGTTATTTGGCCGGGCTCTACGACCCCCGCCCATTATGCAAGTCTGATAACCCTGATATTAAACTTTACAGATGTGATTTTGTAACATTTCATTTGTCATCTTAATATATAACAGCTAATTTTAATTTGACGATTTATGGAAATGGTACTGCATTAAACGGAAGTATAAATGGCACTTCCTCTTCCTTTTCGTCCTTTTCCTCTTCCTTTTCGTCCTTTTCCTCTTCCTTTTCGTCCTTTACATTATCCTCACTATCTCTATCATCATCAGCATTATTATCGTCAAATAATTCATCTAGAGAAATATCTTCAAAATCCTCTTCCTTTTCGTCCTTTACATTATCCTCACTATCTCTATCATCACTTTTCTCTTCCTTTTCGTCCTTTACATTATCATCACTATCTCTATCATCACTTTTCTCTTCCTTTTCGTCCTTTACATTATCACTATCGTCTTCCTTTCCTAGCGCAATATAATTATGAGATGAAATATCAATACTTAAAAATAGTAAAATACTTAGTAAAAATGGAATGTATACTTCTTTTCTAAACAACTGCAGTACTATTACTCATATTATTTTAAATTATATTAGCTTTAAGTAATGTATTACTAGATAATAATACTGGTATATTTAATAGAAATAATTTCTATATGAAACTATCATTAGATTGTTGTGTATATTTATAAACAAATTTTCTTTGACGAGTATGAAAAATGTATGATAATCATTATCCTATTCTTTTCATTTTCGAACCACATTTTGGACACATCAAATTATCATGCTTAGTTCCACATACCATGCAATAATAGTTTACCTTGTTAGAATTGAACATGGAAAAACTCTCTACTCCTCCAAATTTTCTCATTTCTCGTCTTCTTATGTAAAAGCTCAAAAATAATACTATTGGAATTATTACAATAATTGAATAGGGAAATGGGATTATAAAAGAAATTACAATACTAATTGCAAAATATATTGATATCCATTTTAATTGTTGTAAAATAAAATTTTTATTATTCAATAACTATATTATATATTTCGTATAAATAAATCTTGATCTACTTTTAATTATTAGCATTGTATCTTAAAAACTGTAAATGATTGAGATAACTTTAGGACATACTCCAGATGCTGATGATGCGTTTATGTTTTATGGATTAGCAAGTGAAAATGTAGGGTCTAATGAATTTCATATTACACATGTAATTGAAGATATTGAAAAGCTCAATAAACGTGCATTGAACAATGAGTTAGACATAACAGCAATATCTGTTTATGCCTATGCTTTTCTTAAGGATTATGTAATTCTTCGAAGTGGAGGGAGTTTTGGAATAAATTACGGTCCAATTATTTTAGCAAAAGAGAAATTTTTAAAAGATGATCTAAATAAAAAGATAATAGCTATACCTGGAAAGATGACTTCAGCATATTTATTATCATCTCTTTTGTTAGGTAATTTTAAAGAAAAAGAATTACCTTTTCATATTATACCTCAAGCAATAATAGACAATCAAGTTGATGCGGGTTTAGTAATTCATGAAATTCAACTTGCTTACAAGTCATTAAATCTACATAAAATTATAGATTTAGGATCCTGGTGGCATAATCTTACTAATGGTTTGCCCGTTCCATTGGGTATCAATGTTGCAAATAATAAAACATTAACACTAGAACAGATTAGACGCTTTGATTCTTTGTTTAAAAATTCTATAATTTATGGTCTAAATAACATAGAAGAAGCGTTAGATTATGCGATGAAGTATGGAAGAAGTCAATCAAAAGATATGATATCTAAATTTGTAAAGATGTATGTGAATGAAATCACCGTTGATATGGGTGAAAAGGGAAAGACATCTATTGAACGAATCTTTCAATTGGCATCTGAACGAAATATTATATCTCCATTTCAAATCTATTTTGCCTAATTTATAGAAATTTGTAAAACCAAATTAAAATATAATTCTTTTTTAATTAAAATAACAATCAGAACTATCTTGAAATCTTTCATCATAAGAATTTATTTATGAGAAAATAGTATGAGCATATAGTTTTACATGTTTATAATTATAATATTATGATAAAAAGTAATAGATTTTGCCGATTTTGTGATTTTCTGATATTGTGTTGATTTGTATGACTATTAGTATTTTTCTATTATTTTAAAAAATGTATCTCGTTGAGCAGGTTCTCTTTTTATTTCTTTGATCAAATTTACAAGTTCCTGTATCGATATACCACTAGCTTTTCCCGCAGCACGAAATATTTCTTCTGAAAAAGCTGTACCAACTAAATCATTACCTCCATATGTCAGTGCTACCTGGGCTATTTTTTTACCTAGAGAAACCCAATAAACTGATATATTGTCTAAAACATCTTTTAATAATAATCTAGCAATGGCTATTATTCTTAAGTCATAAGTAGAGGGACTTTCTCTAACAATCAATTTTTTCTTCTCTAATTCAGTGTTTTCTAGACTAAACTTAAGCGGTATAAATGTATTGAAGCCATGAGTTTTTTTATTAAGCTCTCTGATTTTTATAATATGATCGATTATATGTTCTGGCTTCTCAATATGTCCAAAAAGCATAGTAGAATTAGTTTTCAGACCAATTTCATGAGCTTGTTTAACTGTATCAAGCCATTCTTCTCCTGAGCATTTTCCTCTTACAATAATATTTCTTATATCTGAGCTAAAAATTTCTGCTCCTCCTCCAGGAAGAGCATCCAAACCAGAATCTTTTAATCTTAATAAAATTTCTTTAACTGAGTTTTTGGTTAATTTAGATATGAAAAAAATTTTTGCAGGAGTAAGTGCTTTAACTTTTACAAACGGGAATTCTTTTTTTATATTCTTTATCATGTTTTCATAATATTCCAAGCCAAGCTTCGGATGAAATCCTCCAACTATGTGTAATTCTGATGCACCTAGTTGTTCTATAGCTATTCTAGCTCTTTCAACAATCTGTTCATTAGTTAATGTATAAGCATCATCTTCATGCCCTTTTCTATAGAAAGCACATAAAGAACAACTTGCCGCACAAACATTAGTATAATTTAAATAATATGATGAAACAAAAGTCACTATATTTCCTTTTGATTTTCTTCTAACTTGATCAGCAACAGAACCTAATAAGAAAAGATTTTCGTCAAATAATTGTAAACCATCATTATATGTTAATTCCTCTCCAGATAATACTTTTTCAATAGCTTGTGTGGGTTGTGATATAATACTATTAGTAATCAATTGTTATAATAAATTTAATTTATTAATTGATATATATTCTTCTATATTACTGAGGATATTTTCTTGTAAAGAATAAATAGAATAATCAAGATACAATTTCCAATTGCAAAATAGTTTAAATTATATTGTTTCAAAATCGGAAATTGGAGATATTTTAAATAATGTATTAAAAGGAAGGAGACTTGGCCTTTATGATTGTAAGGAATTAATAAAATCTGACGATGTATATACAATTGGCCTTGTTGCTAGTACTCTTAGAAAAATCCTCTTTGGTAATGTAGCCACTTTTATAAATAATATTATTTTGAATTATTCTAATGTTTGTGTAACATACTGTAAATTTTGTGCTTTTTATCGACCTCCGGGCCATGAAGAATCGTATACACACAATGTTAAAGACATAATGAAGAGAATCGCCTTGTCAAAAGAAATGTTTGGAATTACTCAAGTTCTTTTTCAAGGGGGACATAACCCAAATTTATCTATTGAATATTATGAAGAAATATTCAATGAAATAAAAAAATATTATCCATCAATTGCCATTCATGGTCTTTCTGCATCTGAAATTGATATGATATCAAAAGTCGAAAGAAGTAGTACCAAGGAAGTTCTATCTAGACTAAAAAATGCAGGTTTGGAATCATTACCAGGAGCAGGCGCAGAAATTCTTAATGATAGAGTAAAAGCAGTAATAAGTCCGCTCAAGATAAAAAGTAACCAATGGTTAAATATTATGAAAGATGCACATGATCTTGGAATCAAGTCTTCCGCAACAATGATGTATGGAACTGTAGAAACCGATGACGAAATAGCAAAACATATAATGAAAATATCTGAATTACAACAAAAAACTAATGGGTTTATAGCTTTTATTCCTTGGGGATTTGAACCTAATAAGACTCAAATGCAAGCAGAAGGAATTGCTAAATATTCTTCTGGAGGATTAAGGTTACTAAAAATGATTGCAATATCAAGAATTATGTTTTATGGGCTAATCTCTCATATTCAATCATCATGGCTTACAAATGGAGTTGGAATGGCACAATTGGCTCTTCATTTTGGTGCTGATGATTTTGGTGGAACGTTGATAGGTGAAGAGGTCGTTAGTGCAACAGGAGCACGATCAACTGAACTTACTTCTGTTAAGATTATTGAATCTATTAAACAAGCTGGATATTATGCTGCAGAACGAGATAATTTTTATAATGTAATAAAAAATTTCTAATCTAATCCTAGAGATAACAGATTAACGTAATAGGATTTCTATATACTATTTTTAATAAAAAAACTTAATAGTAATCATAAATACGTTTAAATGTCTTTTAACAAATTGAATTTGATATGCCTGTTGGTATTGATGATATGGCGCTTTATGTTCCAAAGTTATACATCGATTCAAAGGATTTTGCAATAGCTAGAGGTATAGATCCTCATAAACTGGAAATTGGGATAGGAATATATAAAATGGCTATGGTTGATACTAATCAGGATCCTGCCTGTATGGCAGCAAATGCTTGTTTAAAATTAATGCAAAAAAATGATCTCAAACCACAAGATATTGGTAGAATGTATGTTGCTACTGAGTCAGCATTAGACGAATCAAAAGCTATGAATTCTTTTGTAATTGGAATGCTTGAACAGATTTATGGTGATGGATCCTTTGAACATGCTGGCGGAATAGAATGTAAGTTTGCTTGTGTAAGTGGGTCCTATGCGTTATATGACAATGCTAATTGGATCAGAGCTGAAGAAAATAATGATAGAGCTGCTATTGTTATTGTAAGTGATATTGCAAAATATGATTTAGGATCAGCTGGAGAGTATACACAGGGAGCTGGGGCAATCGCTATGTTAGTAAAGGAGAATCCCAGATTAGTTGTTTTTGATCCTAAAGTTACTTCTACAATAATTAAAAATGAGTATGATTTTTATAGGCCTTTTGGACGTGAAACTCCTTTAGTTAATGGAAATTATTCTAATTATTTGTATCTTATTCAAATCAAAAAAGCCTTTGATAGCTATCGAGAAAAAGCAATTAAAACTAAATTAATTCAATTGCAAGAAGATGAATCAATAACCGATAAAATTGATTATATTAGTGTACATTTACCTTATCGGAAAATGGGTGAAAAAGCATTAGCATATCTTCTACGACATGAATGGAGATTTCTACCAAGATGGAAACAAATAATAGAAGAAGTAGGGATGGATGAACCTACTCCTAAGGATCCTCGTGGAACAATTGAATCCATTTTAGCTGATAAGGATTTTACGAAAGAAGATGACAAGTTCAGAAAAGCGTTTATGCGTACTTCTTTCTTCAAACAAGTTTTTGAACAAAAAATGGCTAGCTCTCTTGAAGCTTCAGCTATAATAGGGAATCTTTATACCGCGTCAATGTATATGGGATTAAGAAGTTTATTAGAGTTTGAATATAAGAAAAATATTGATTTAGAAAATAAAAGAATAGGATTTGGATCATATGGAAGCGGCAGTAGCGCGATGGTCTTTAGTGGTGTTATACAATCTACCTATAAGGAAATTGTTAAAGATATGAATTTAGAAAAAGAAATAGGTACTCGTTCTAAATTGGATATGCAAGAATACATTCGTCTTCATTCAAATGAAGGAAAAATGAATGAACCAATTTCAAATTCTAATAATGAATTTGTTTTAGTAAAAATAGGTGGCAATACGGCTGATAAGGCTGGATTAAGAGAATACGTTTTTTCTAACTAATTTTTTATTCTTCTAAATTAATGCAAAATTTTTTTAAATATTATATAATAACTTAGAATATAATTTAGTAATTAAATTTTATACCTGCATCCAGAAAAGCCGCAAGTAACAAGATTATTATAGAGAGAATTACAGTTAATCTTCCATAATTAATAATTTTTGAACGGATTATACTAATATATTCTGATCCTCTGTTATCAATAATTTTTCCTTCTGTCTCTTTTCCGAAACTTTTAATATGAATAATATAGATTGTAAAAGTAATAATTACTAGTACAATTTTTATCAACAACAAAATTCCATAATCTGTTTCAATAAAATTATACGGATATTCAAAAAAAAATCTCGAATTATACAATCCTGTTGAGATCAAAATAATAAATGAAGGAAATGCAATATTGTTAAATCTTCTACCGATTTTAATCATTAAAATAATTCTTTCTTCCATTGAATTTCCAATATGCTTTAACATGGGAGCAAGAATTACTCCTATGAAGATTGATCCACCAACCCAAATACTTGCAGATAATAAGTGAATCCATATAACAAAACCATCAATTATATTCATTGTTCAACAGTGTTAGTTTAAACCATCTAATCACTTTAATGTATCTTTATAGTACTATATGATAATAAAAATTAAGAAACATTTTAATTCTTTTTTTGAAACTGTATTTGTAATATATGTTCCTTAGTAAAAGAAGAATAGTACTTTTTGGAGTAATAGGTGCTTTAGTGATTACGATTATTTTACTTCCACGAATCCAATATTTTGTTAATGCTCCTAATGTGAATGTAATTGATTTTAACCTAGCAGCTGTTAATATTAGTAATATTTCAAATAATACTAACAATATCGAGCTATCCTTACTTTTTGATGTTTATAATCCATCTGACAAAAGTGCAACTACATCAAAAGTTGAATATGATCTTTTTGGAGACAATAAATTATTAGGTCATGGTATTTTATCTTATGAAGATATTCCATTAAATGGTAGGCCACAATTTTCTCCTGGGCAAACTACTTCTTTAAAATCTGCTATTATTCTTCAACCATCTGATATAAATAGGGATGTAATTGAAAAATTAATAAGCAATTCATCAGATTCAGTAAATAGTATAAGATGGAATGTTAATGGATCTAGTCAAATAGAATCTGCATTTGTTATTCTTGAAAAAGACTTCAGTGATGTTCTTTAATTTTAGATAATAAAATTATGGGATTTTGTTGTAATTCTATAGCTGGGTTGATAGTCCTCTTTTTTTTGTATCAAGAATAACCCATTCTTCAATCCAGTTACATTTTGCAGGACTGTACTGGCTTGTCTCATCCTCTGTGGAACATAAATGTTGAAAAGTACAACTAAAACAGGGAGCTCCTTCCACACTAGCAATCTCAATGGGTCTCCTATCAGCTTCTTTTAATTGGGGTATTTTTTTTACTATTAATTTATAAGTCCACCTGCCTTTATATAACATTCTTTCTCTAGAGATAAGAGACTGTTTTTCAAGATTTCCAACCAATCTTGACCCATCTCTGCTGTCTATTGAGAACGATTTGCAAAGCTCTGTTTGAAATATTCCTGTTTCTCCACTATCCACTATTGCTTGAAACACTTGTTCTGTTAATTCACTTTTATTTTTTGCAGGCAACTTTGGTATATTTACATTTGAAGACAAAAGATAATACTTTTTAGTTTATTTGATATAAAAATCTAATGTATTTACTTGAGTAAAAGCTAATATATTTAAATTATAGCTAGTTAATTTGTTGATAACTTGAACCTTGTTAATGATTGAAGATTCAAAAAATATTATTAATTTTCATAATTTAGATAATTCCGTCTCATTAAACTAAATATTCTTTGCATGAAGAGAGTAATAACATAGTATAGAAGCGAAAAAGTAATAAGAACAATATAACTACAACAAATTGTTGACAAAAATTTTAGGAAAAAATATTACAATAAACTCTATTATGATTTTCTCTACTATGATGATAGTTAGTGGGCTATTTTTATTTTCATCTAATGTGGATGTAATAATGGGAATTCCTGCAGATTTAGTAAAAGGAGACTATTTGTTTGGAAGAACAATAGGTATTGTAGATGATGAAAATGCAAAACCACTATGGATAATATCTGGAATTTGGAAAACCAATTTATCAAATCAAACTCAAGATGCTATAAACAATAATTCCACTGTTTTTGATACGTCTTTTGAAATGATCAAAACTGATGGGACATCGAAACATACTCACACTATAACTAATTTTGATTTAGTCGATACTTTGAACCAAAATAACAATACTGTATTTAATGGGACAGGGACTATTAGTATGCCTCAAGGACCAGTTACTGAAGTTCCTATAAGCATTCAAGTAATGAATAATACTCTTGGTATAATAAACATCGATTCAAATAAAATAGATAATCACTTTGGTAATGACCCATTGTATGGTGTTCCTTTAGAAGAGGGTGAACGGTATAAAAAGAAATCCTAAATGATCTCATAAATTTATTTATTTTAATTTTTTTAATTTTAACAATTATAGGAATAGTTAATATATTATTTATTTTGTTAACAAAGTATGAATTTTAAAAATACTGTTTTTTTTAGCGGTATGGCCGTTTTACTTTCATTTTTGATTTTAAATGGTATGACATACCAATCTTCATTTGCAACAACAACAGAATATGAACACAAAATGAAATGGGGATCAAAAGGTGTTGCTATTGGTCAATTTAACCAAGCTAGTGGAATTGCTGCTGATTCTGAAAATAATATTTATGTAGCTGACTTTACAGGTCGTTCAAATATGATTCAAAAATTTACAAATAATGGGTCCTTTATCCTTGGTTTTGGTGTATTCGGTAACGGTCCTCAATTTTTCACTAATCCTACTGGTTTAGCTGCTGACTCTGACAATAATATCTATATTGCTGATTTTGGAAATCCTACATATGCAATTAAAAAATTCAGCAGTGATGGAATGTTTATAAATTCATTTGGTACCTTTGGTCTTGGTGGTCCAGGAGAATTTATCACTCCAGGTGGGCTAGGTGTAGATAATGAAGATAATATTTATGCAACTGATTTTGGAGAAAACAATAATGTACAAAAATTTGACAAAAATGGTAATTTTATAATGAAATTTGGTACTTATGGATCTGGTGATGGAGAATTTTTGAATCCAACAGATGTAGCGATAGATTCACTTGGTAATATTTTAGTAGTAGATTCTTTTAACGATCGTGTACAAAAATTTGACAAAAATGGTAATTTTATAATGAAATTTGGTAAATCAGGATCTGGTGATGGAGAATTTGCTAGTCCTCTTGAATTAGCAATTGATTCTTCTGGTAATATTTTAGTAGTAGATACTAAAAATAATC
>JANWKP010000393.1 GCA_025451315.1 Nitrososphaerales archaeon
AATTAGTTTAACTTTAAGTCCCAGAATTTGAGTTTATGATTTTATTATATTTATTTATAACATTTTCATCATACAAATGTCTTTTCACTAGCAATGACATTTCTAGTGCACTTACCATCATCTTTATTATATCTTGATAAAAAATGTTAGTAGCAGAATCTTTTGCTTTATTTTTTAAGTCCTTATTATTAATAACATTTGTTCTAGTCATCATTTCTTTATAGTTGTTTTCAGTATCTTCACTATACCATCCTCTTGTCCATCCAACAAATGGAAACTTTCCAAAAACAAAACCCAATTGTGACCAAAAGGTCATGAGCTCACCAGCAACATGCTGTACATTATCTTGTCCCCCTGTAATTATAAAAGCAGCTACTTTATCTCTAATTAGAAATTTATTATTTGTAATTATCTGATTTTGAACACAATTCATCCTTTGAATCATCTTATAATACAAGGAACTGCTACTCCCCCATCTTATAGGCGTTGCAATTAATACGATATCTGCCCATAAAATCATTTTTTCATATATTTGTATCATCTGGTCTTCTTTATCCA
This sequence comes from Nitrososphaerales archaeon, assembly GCA_025451315.1. Taxonomy (GTDB): domain Archaea; phylum Thermoproteota; class Nitrososphaeria; order Nitrososphaerales; family Nitrososphaeraceae; genus TH1177. The sequence continues at coordinate 559 of JANWKP010000393.1, forward strand.
TTTCAGATATTGAACATGGAAATATGCATGCTTTGGCATTCTTTGAATAATAACCTTCGCAATGTTTAATTTCTAATTCTCTAAGTTTTATCAAGATAGTTTCTGTATTTAGTTTATTCTTAGTATAATCTAAAGCAAATTGTAAAGCACTTTCTGAAGTGCTTTTACGGGGAGCAATTTCGTCATTTGCATTGGTTGTAGATATCCCTAGAACTCTTATTTTTGAATTATTTAGTTCATGTAATAATTTATCGAATGAGGCTGAAGTAGTAGTAGTATTATATGTAGTAGTAACATTAGACTTTTGTATTAAATAATTATTTACCGAACTTTCTAACTCTGAGTAGGCTGTATGTGGTTTGTATACTCTTTTACCTCTATGCGATGGAAAAGAATTTACATATAATTTACCATTAACTACTTTTACTTTATAGGAATTAATGCTATCTCCTCCTTTATGAGGGGATTTGCCATTTTTTACAGAATATTTCCATCCATGCCATGGACATGTTACAATATCTCCGTTGAGAAAACCTTCGCTGAGAGGTCCACCTTTATGTATACACGAACCAAATATCGCATAAAATCTGCCAGATATATTAAATATAGCTATATTGATATTTTTATGACTTGCAGTATCTTTTATAGTAATAGATTTGGATTTTCCTATAGGTATTTCGCTGGAGAATCCCACATATTTATAGGAATTATCTTTGTTTGATGGTAGCAACATGTACATACTTCTCCTCTTCATTTTATTATTAAGGATTTTACATGTGTATTCTAAACTTTATTAGAGATATTCTCGAATCATTCAATGATCTAACTTACATATGCTTGATAAGAGACAAGAAAAAATGTCTCATATAAGATTAATAACTGTACATTTTTTTATTTATTGTATAGATCCGTTTAAGGATATTTAGAACAATTTTTATTTTATATGATGGTTCTTCTATGAGTAATAAGACGTTGGACAAAACTATTGAAATTGCTCATCTGTCTGTCTGTCTAGGATTCAAAAATAACAAATACATATTATCTCAGAGATACCAACTTCAATTTTTCATGGATAATCCGATTGCCAAAATAGATTAAAATTTTATAAAATATATTTAGTAGATTATTCATATATTCTATCAATGAACTTCTTCAATACTTTCCAGAATTTTATTTAAGTTTTGTTTTATTTCCATAATATTATTCCATGGGTTTTCTATTTTTTTACTTAATATCTCAGGTACATTGAGAATTGTAAAATCGGTTGGTACTACATGCGATAGATCATCCCATTTAACAGGAAACGAGACAGTAGCAGAAGTAGTAGGTCGTGGTGAAAATATTGATGCTATTGTCTTTCCCTTCGCATTTTGATTATGATCAAAGAATACTTTACCTGTTCTTTTAGTAGTATCCCACTCCATGGTAATTTTTCTTGGATGTCTATTGATAAGAATTTTACCTATAACTTCTGCAAACGATCGAGTTTGTTCATAAGTGTACAAATTAGCAATAGGAACAAAAATATGTAACCCTGTTTTCCCCGATGTCTTTATATATGAATCTATTTTTAGTTCGTCAAATAATTCTTTTAGATTAAAAGCAACATCAATCGTGGCTTGGAATGCTTGGATGTTGTATTCTGGTTCCTTTTGATCTCTATCTTTTTCTTGTCCTGAATATATGTAGGGATCTAAGTCAAAAACTATAAAATCAGGAAAATTTAAACGACATTTTTTCTTATCTAATATATCTTCTTTTTGTTTACAGGAGTCAAATTTATCAATTCGGCTATACCATGGATGCATTTCTATACATCCCAGATTAGCAAGCCATAGAATAGTTTCTTTGTTATTACATATGATATAATTGATAACATTGTTTTCTCTTGATTCAGAATAAACTTCTACTGTTTGTACAAATGATGGTTTATTTTTTTGAGTCCAATTTTTGTGATAAAATGATTTTCCTTTAATTCCATCAGGATATCGACTTAAGGATAATGGTCTATCTTTGAGATAAGGAAGGATATATCTACTTATTTTATCATAATATTCTATCAAATCTTTTTTTGTAATTTGTTGATGGTCTGTTGTTTTGTCCCAGAAAACTTTATCGAGATTTGAGAGAAAGGAATAATCATTATTGTTATTATTCATTTTACTATTCACTTTGTTATAGTAAAGATTGGTTTTTTCTCCTTCAGTTTTTTTTACTTTTACTGTTTTTATTAATTTTTCTGTATATTTTTCCATTTCTAGAATACATTCCTTTGGTGGCTTATCTTCTCTCAATCTGAGAAATATAGGAGACCTCATAATCATTTCATGTGTCCAATTACTAAATTTTATTTCTGCTACAAGTTCAGGTTGAACCCAAAACGGATCTCTATTAGTATAAGGTACATATCCAATTGGACATTTGTTTATCCTCATTTTTTGAAGCTTATCATATATCTGTCTTAATGACAAAAAATCAAATCCACTTCCAGTGTGACCAACAAATTGTAATTTACCTCCTGAATCATTAGCGGCAAGAAGTAGTGAGCCAAAGTAATTTTTTCTGTTTCCTTCTCCTCTAGTGTAACCTATGATTACACAGTCTTGAGTTTTAATATGTTTTATTTTTAACCATTCTTTAGACCGTATCCCTTGTACATATTTACCTGATTTATGTTTGGCTATTAATCCTTCCAATCCCAAACGTTTAGTTGTATCGAAAAGTTCTTTACCCATTTCCTCAATAAAATCAGATATTTTAAAAATTGTGTTTACTCTAACAACTTCTGAAAGAATTCTTCGTCTCTCTAAAAATGGTAAAGTTTGTAAATTTTTTCCATCCAGATAAAGGATATCAAACAAGTAATACGTTGCAGGTAGTTGTCTTGAAAACATTTCTATATCTCTAGTAGAATCAACGTTCATTCTCTTTTGATGATTCTGAAAATTTGGTATTCCTGTTTTTTTGTCTAATACAACAATTTCCCCATCTAAAATTGCTGATTTCTCACACTTTATATCCGACTGAGATGATGATGTTATCTTTAATTCCGTTACTAGCTCTGGATATCTGTGAGTAATAAATTTTCCATTTCTGGATTGCAATTCTATTGTTCTTTGTAACTTGTTAAAGAACAGTATAGAACGGACTCCATCCCATTTGACTTCAAAAACCCAGTCTTTGCTGTTAAACGCTTCATCTACTAATGTTGCTAGCATTGGTTTTATTGTGGTTGGAAACTTTTCTTCTTCTAGTTGTTGTTGTTGGTTATGAAAAGTAGTGTCAGTTAGCTCATGGTTAGTATTAGTTAATTTGATTGATTTACTATATGAGATTTTTGTTTTGTCTTTTTTGTTCTGAGGTCTGTATTCTTTTTGTTCTTTTTCTAAATCCTTATCTATTCTTGTGGTCAAAACAGAATTTGGCATAGTAGTATTTAGATCTTCATTGGATTCAAATTCATCAGCAGATTTAATCAAGAGCCATTGCTTTCCCTCTTTTCCTCTATCTAAATGAGTCCTAACTAAGGTAAACTTTCCCCTTAGTTTATGACCAAATAAACTAAAAGTAATCTTTCCTTTTTTAAACTGATCTGATAATTCCTGCTCTGATGTGTATGTGCCTGTATCCCAAACAATTACACTACCTGCACCATAACTTCCCTGAGGAATTGTACCTTCAAAGAGCAAATAATCTAATGGATGATCTTCTGTTAGGACTGCGAGCCTTTTTATTTTTGGATTGAGTGAAATTCCTTTTGGTACTGCCCAAGATCTTAATACTCTTTCTTTTGGATCTTCTAATCTAAAGTCATAATGTAATCTAGTGGCAGCGTGTTTTTGTACTACAAATTTGCTACTTTTATTGTTTAGTAGCAGATTTTTGTTTCCTTGTGGCTCAGTTGTTCTACTAAAGTCTCTTTTTTTATTATAATCCTCTAACATTCTATACCATCAATCTACAATTTAAAAGTAGAGAAGACAACATCAATGATACCTAATAAACAATATCATACCTAAAGGTAACAACATCTGTTTAAATTCTCATCGGAAAATATAAAATTATTACCGGGATATTTCCTAGTCCTTCTTTCCCAAGCAGCAGCACTATTACTTTGTCTTTGATCTCATTTTTGAGATTGCTTTTGACATTTGTAGAAATATTGTTCAAGATTTTAACACTTACACCATCATGTGCTGAAAGGGATATACATCGTTATTAGTTTATTATTTTTCTTCTTCATATTTCATAAACACTCCAAGCGTCTTGTTTCTTGGATGTTTACATCTACAACCATGCGTGCTTAGACCATGAAGTGAAAACTTGTGACGGCATCTATAGTATGTGCATATTGGTTCAGTCTCTTTACCAAATACATCAATTATTAGATGAGGTTGTTTTTGAGGAATTTCTTTGTATGATAATTCATTTGTTGTTGATGATGTTGACGATGAAGATGAATATGAATTTTCATTAAGCCTATCCTCAAGCAGCTGCATTTTTACGTCTAACTTCTCCTTGATCACTAGCAATTAAACTTGATTTTATGTGAACTGATTCAGATCCATTTTCGTAAGATTTCCATTCTTGATTTCTAAAATTCATTGAATTTCTTGAACATTCATTTGGAGCTCCTATTCCTAATTTGAGTTCTGATTCTTGTGCTGGTGTTATTGTATTTTCTGGACCGTAAAGCATTGACTATCTTCTACTCCATTAGTTTCTCTTTTGTTTACGGGACTTAGTTTTCGTACTAATACTAGCTTTAAGTGCCTCAAGTAGGTTTGTAGTATCTTCAGTTTTTTCTCCTTCTTCTTCACTTATAGTAAGCTTTTGTCCTTTTGATTTTGCTTCTATTAGTTTCTCTAATTCTTTAGAGTAGGTATCTGAATATTTACCTATATCAAATTGTTCACTAGTTAAGTTATCAACTAATGTCTTTCCTAAAGATAATTCTTTATCTTCCACCTTAGGCTGCTCACCGCTGGAAATACCTTCAATCTCATCCATGGGTTTTATCTCGTCTAGATATTTTAGCTGATGCATTACAAGACCTCTCTGATATGATCTTAAAGCAACTAGATGTTCTTTATCTCTTAATACTACTTTACCAATTGCTACTTTATTAGTCTCGTTGAGAATCTTGATAAATAGAGAATATGCTTTGTTCATGGAAGGGGAC
>JANWKP010000394.1 GCA_025451315.1 Nitrososphaerales archaeon
CTAACATATTTGGATTGTTGTTTGTTCAATAATTGATGGTAGAATGTTGCTAGCTATGATGGTTTCTACAGAGCCGATTCAACAGAAATTAAAGAAGAGTTAGAATGAATCTTAGATTCATATCATAAAGACAACTATATTATAATTTTATAAAACTTTGGATTCCTCTTTCTAATAATAAAATCAAATATAATATATAATCTATATAATAATAATTTAGTCTTACTTTTGCCATATTTCAAAAACTTGGGGGAATAATTTGTAAATAGGTTTAAATGCTGTTTCTTCTGGGTAATTATCTAATTATAATTCCCATATAATATTACAAATTTACATTTATTATTAAGCCTATCATAGAAAGATTTTTTTATACATAAACGAAAGTTTAATCCTAATCTAATACCAATCATTTGAGTAATAGCAGGGTATGGATATGGATGATAAAAAACAGTGGAGAGGTAAAGCAATTTTGCATGTCGATATTAATTCATTTTACTCATCTTGCGAAGAGATTAAAGATCCATCATTAAAAGGAAAACCTCATGCTGTTATAATGACACCTCAGGACAATAACAGCATTACAAAAGGTGCAGTAACAACATGTTCTTATGAGGCTAAAAAACTTGGAATAAAATCAGCAATGCCGTTATACAAAGCATTAGAATTATGTCCTAATTTAATATTACATTCAGTAGACAAAAAATTCTATGAAAAGATATCTAATGAGGTTATGAAAATATTAGAAGATTATGCAGATATTTTTGAACAAGCAAGTATAGATGAAGCTTATTTAGACTGTACAATTAAAATGTCAAATATTAATATAACGGTGGAAGAATATGCTCAAGAAATTAAAAAATCTATCAAAGAAAAATGTGGTGGTTTGTTAACATCTATAGGTATAGCGCCAACAAAATCTGTTGCAAAAATTGCATCTGATTATCAAAAACCTGACGGTCTTACTATAGTACATTTTAATGCATTGAAAGATTTTCTTAGTCGATTAGATGTTGAAACAATTTCAGGAATAGGAATCAAAACACAAAAAATTCTAAAAGAACAAATGAATATTAAGACTATAGGTCAACTATCAAATACAGATGTTCAACTCCTCATAGAAAGATTTGGAAAGAAGATAGGAACATGGATGTGGCAAGTTGCAAATGGTTTAGACAATGAACCAGTTCTTCCTCGCGGAAATCACATATCATTAAGCAATGAATCTACATTAGAATTTGTTACAGAGGATAAGGAGATAATAAAGCAAGCTCTGTATGAATTGATTGATGAACTTTACGAAAGAATAAAGAATAATAAATATCAATTTAGAACAGTTGGAATAAAATTAATGAGAACTGATTTTAGTATTGAAACTAGAGAAAAATCTTATATCAAATATCAAAGTGAAAAAAAAAGCATTGAATACATAATAGAAGAAATTTTAGGTAAATTTAATTTAGAAGACAATAATTTGATCGTTCCTTCGAAAAAAATTAAAAATACTAAATTTTTACCTATAAGAAAAGTAGGATTGAAAGTATCAAATTTGACTGCAATAGAAAAAAGTAGTAAAGACAATGAATACAAACAAAAGACATTATTAGACTATTGTTAACCATTGTAATCAAACGACCACTCATAGATTAAATAATTCAGTATATTGTTTTGTTCAATAAAACGACACATATTGTCTACGATCTGCTTCATTGTTATTAGTTATATTAATGATATATTGATTGGATATTAATTATATTTATTTCTTAAACTGTAATGTTTAGAAAAATTATTTTATTAAAAATTTAATTTTATAGACTCGTGGTAATAATCTTTTGATATCAAAGTTCTTTAATTAGGAAACTAAAGTTTAGTTAATAACAACTTTTCCTGTCATAAATGGATGTATTAAACAATGATAATCAAATTGGGCAGGTGAATTAAATGTTTTATCCCATGTGTAGCCCGGAGAAATGGGACCTGAGTCAAATGGTGCTTCACCATTTGCTATTTCTGGGTTTCTTGCAGCAGTTACAGTGTGAGTTATTGAATCACCGTTTGTCCATGAAATTGTACTTCTTGATGATAAACTGATTTGAGGTGGAACAAATGTCTCTATATTATTTGGGTCTCCTGCTCCTGGTGCAATTGATACTTCTGATTCTTGAGCAAATACATTCAAATATAAATTATAATTAAAATTAATAGCTGATGATAATATTATTGAGACGATCAAAAATAAACTTAAGAATAAAAGATTACGCATATATTATTAAGATTTTTACTATATTTTTACAATTCTAAAAAATATGTAGTAATAAACAATTTGAATATTGAGATAATAGAAAATATAGTAGTATTATATACTAGTCTTTTATAATAATATTATCCTGAAAAAAGTTAATATAAATATTATTCTGAATAGCTTAATAACATATTAAACAAAGAATGAAATATTTACTATTTGACTAAAATTTACTTTGATTCATGTTACAATTTACAAATTGTAGATTTACCTTTAGAAAAAGTAATTTATATAGAATTAGAAAAAGTAAATTGAATAGATAAAGTCATAAAGTCACTAATCTTTGCTATTGTTGATCAATTTGCGAATCTAATAAAAATAATTCTTCCGGTTTGATTACTAGTTTGGATTTATATTTAGAAAGCTCAAATATTATTAATTGTATTAATTGGTAAATTGTGAATACTTTAATTATCGTATTATTTAATACATTATAGATGTCAATTTGATGCATCTTATGATTCTTATATATTATTCACCGCAGCAACTATTAACAGGACATTAGAGTACTCAAGGCCACTATACATATAGTTATTCAGTGGTCTTGGAATCTTAATTGGTTTTAATCCCGCTATTGCTAACTTTTATACTTTTAACTAATATAATCAGACTTAGTTATATGAAATTCTTTGTTCTTTAAAATTGAAACTAAGTCAGAATAGCTAAAAGGTTTTAAAATCACATCTTCACTTTTTATTCCAAGTGACCATAATTTTTCGCGATTACAAAATTTAAAAGATTTAAATAAATTATATATAAATATCTATTAATAATAAACAAAATTTAGATTATTTGATAAAAAAAAGATTATTTTATGTTATGAAATAAAATACCCAAAAAACGATTGGGAAATTGTTTTGAGAAATTCAGAAAATGTTATCAATTATAATAATTCTATTTCAATCTCATATTAAAATATGAAACTTGGTAGGGAATCAAAAATAATCATGATAACTGTTCGATCCATCACCAAAAATTAATTGGAATTATTCACATTGGAATTATTCACATTATCATTTTTAATTTTCTATTATTAATAATATAATCTCCATTTTGTAAGTTACTAGTTATTTATATAACTAATCTAATGAGAATTATTTTCAATTAATAAAATAATATAAATATATCAGGTATTATCTTTATATGCACATATAGCTACATAATTTATAGTTAGGTGGGCAAGAGGATTTACACGGTGAATCAATAACTGGTAAATCTGTAATTGGTTCATTTTCATCTGATTCTCCATCTTGTTGTATCGTTGTTGTTGTTTGGATAGAATAAGGTAGACTAATTCTTTCGCATATGGAAGTGCTACAATTTTCTTCTCCAAAAATAAAGTGTTGCTCAATAGGTATAGTTATTGCATAAATAAAGAATGCTATCACGCAAGGAATTGTAAAGTCAGACTGTTTCATACTAATTCAATAATGTATTTATTACATTCTCCTAATAAAAATATTTAAAGGCTCAATATTGATATTATTATTAAATTTGCTAAAATGAGATTTCCTAATGAAGTTTACTGTTTATTATAAAACATCTTTAAACGTTCAACTTCAGTCGATGAGAGAGGTTATATATTGATTAATGATTTTTATGATACCATTAAAATAAGAAATAAATTGTATGCTTACAGAATGAATGTCTTAATCAATAACCTTATTGACCTAACCAATATTTAAGACCTTTTCTCACTTTTTAGATGAAAAAATTATACTAGAAATATATCTGTTAGAAATTAATTAATAAAGATGTGGTTCAGGTATTAATTGTGAATTTAGATATTATTAAAATTTTGACTAGATTTTAGGTGAGATTTACTAGCTTCGATTGAGGCTTTACAACTGATTTTTATCCAGATAATTTTTCATTATGTCAACATTTACACGTTCTCTTAAAGTTTTACGTAGTCTTTCAAATTTTTTTTACTAATAATAGATTCAGTAATGTAGCCTATAAATTTGACATAAAGACTATTAGTTAAGAAATTTTGTTACTCTCACACTATGTCAAGCCAAGTAATAATATCTTACGTTAAATTTGATGCCAAAAAATGGTCTGTTTTAAGTTTTTATTACATTTAACTTTGAGACATTTATATTATTACAAATTTATTAGCTTTATAGTTTACTAACTAAAACCAAACATTTTTTATCATATCATATTGTAATATTAGTTCCATCAAATCGTTTGTAACCGAATTCAATGGGTGTTGGAGAAATCTTGCACCCATTTTACTACCAACAGAGTTATCAACACCTATTTAAATATCTGATGCTTCAGCAGAACAATGTCTTTTATCATGTGAATTATGTAAAAATTAAAAATTATAGAATTTATGGTAAAACATTATCAAAATGATCATTAATGAAATATTCATTTGACAAGTAACTAAGCAATTATTAAATTTTAAACTGCTAAAATCAGACTAATTACTTTATTATAACTTTGTAACACCTAATAAATCACTCTTCAATAAAATATCATTCTTCTGCATATTATAATAATATAAAAATACAAAAAATATTATAATTATAATTATAATGAGAATATTTTTTACTCTGAATTGAGACTTTTCTTTAGCTTTTAACAAACCCCGTGTCTTTTTAGCATGACAATTTGGACATAATGCTTGACAATTAGATATCTTGTTGTTTGACCTATTTCCATCCTTATGGTCATAATCCCAGACTCCTATACTTTTTTTACAGATAGCACATTTGTATTTCTGGTCTATTAATACTTGTTTTTTTACTTCTGCAGAGAAATAGCGTCTCTCTTTGTTTTTATGAGTTAATTTCCAGGTAAAAGCTCCAATTATAAGAAAAAATATAATAATAACTAGCTCCTCCGTATTTGCTAAATTCATTGAAATTGGTTTCTCAAAAGTATTAGTTTGACCGAAAATAATATTAATATGTATGAAGGAAAATAATGTAAAAATAAATAAAAAATGCCGTAAAGTCATTGCATGAAATTAAGTTTTTATCTATATCAAATTAACTGTTAGAAGAACATTAGTTGTAAATTACTTAATAAATTGTAGTAACTATGAAAATAATAAATGTAAAAAATTTGTAGATAATATAAAAAAATCCATAGCAAAAGCTAATCAATCAGTAA
>JANWKP010000395.1 GCA_025451315.1 Nitrososphaerales archaeon
AAGATACGTATTAAATGCCAAAACTGACGAAGAGGAATTGCTTTTTGATAAGTTAGAAATCATAAGAATAAACATGAAAGACCCACAAACCAAGAAACAAATTTTTAAAAATAGGAGGGATCAAGGAATACAGATTCTAAGGGAATACGTAGAAAAAAATCAAAGATATTTAACGATTACAGAATCCTAACTTTCTTTCTCTATTTTAGTATATTATTAAATAGTTAATTTAATATCTTATTTGTTTCTAAGCCTGTAAACTTGAAAGGGTTATCATTCTTATCGTATTACAATAATCACATTTGATACCCAGTCATTCATTTCTTTATCTGATTTGAAATTAATTGACAACAAGGCTTTACATAGTTCGAAAAAATTAGCCTCTGAAAAATATTCTCTAAAATGAGGGTTGATTTTAAGTTCATTTAGGAGGTTCTTGTATTCACCAGAATTTTGGAACTTGTTCCTCTTCTTTTTCTTTTATTATAGAATTGATGAAAAGAATTTGAATCAAAGGTGGTGTAGGTTTTGATCATGAATATATTAAATATTGCCAAGATGACTAGCGATTGGCACTTTACCTATGTAGTCTGAATCTGACTAGTAAAATCATCAGGGTCTGTAATAACGAGACTTCACTTATTTCTAAGCCATATGTATGGAAAACTCCTTTATGGATTTGATTCAAAAAGAAACGATAATGTATGGATTTATGGGGGTCAGCTTATCCACGGAAATGTTCGACTATAGAGTTTGAAAGGTACAAATGGATTCAACTAAAATTTGTGTATTATAACGATCTATTCGGAAATAGAGGTTGCAGTTTTAATATGTCTAGTAGCCAATTCAATTTCATTTTCATGTGACATTCTAATGAGGTTTCATTAACAATTTAATGGATTAGGTTAAAGACCAATAATATACTGACTAATTTAATGGAGAAAAATAACATCATTTTAATAAATAACTTTGTAGTTGAAGATGCTACTAAACAACAAGAAGTAGTCGACATGCTTGAGGATGCTACTAAACAGATACTAAGTAAACACGATGGCTTCATTTCAACAAGAATTCACAAGAGTTTGGACGGAAAAAAGGTAATGAGTTATACACAATGGGAAAATAAAGATGCAATTGAAAAAATGCTTAACGATCCAAGAGCAATAATACAAATGAATGATATTGCACGTGTTGCTAAGGTCGAGAGAACATTGTATGAACTGGTATTCACCGAAGAGAAAATATAGAGTAGAAAACCTCAATGATTCCGTATTAGGTAATAACCAGATAATAATTAAATATCGGTAATTATTGAAGATAGATGCAAGTTATAAGTTGATTAACTGGCAAAATGAATGGATTATTTTGTTTGCTTTTATTCTCCTATTTCATTAAGTACTTACATTACGTCTATTATAATCTTTATAGTTAATATTAATAGATCTCAGCTCAGTTACGAATGTAATTTTATCTATAGATATTCACCTAGACGAAGTTTGGGACTCGAATCCATACCCCGTATAATCGCGGATTCATACTAAAAAGATTTATACCATAATTTCAACTTTGTCAAAAATCGTTAACATGGATGGAATGGGATTTGTTTACATGTGAACATTAACAGGTCTTTCTTTTTTTGTAAGTTTTCTTTTGATCTTATTTTCTAATTATCAAGTACTTCTTCAATTCCTTCTATAAAATTGATGGGAGCTTAGAATGGTCAGCTGGGTAGAATCCTATTTCTTTATCTTTTCGTCAGATATGATTTAAACAAATAATTACTTCAGTCTGAATATTAGTAGGTATAGTTTCACTAACTATCACTATGAGAAGCTACACTATTTGGAATATTATTCATAAATTCATTAACCTTAGGATATGGTTTAGACATTGATAAGCGATTCTCAAGTCTTAAAACTAATCCCTCAGTAGGTAATTGTTTAACATAATATTGATAAAGACCAGAGAGATTTCTTACTTGAAGTTTGCCTTTACTATTTGTTAAGTAAGAGGCTTTCAAGTTTTTTACATCATAATTGTAATCCAGTCTAATAATGCACCAATCCAAAAACTGTTCCAAAGGATTGCTTATACTTAGGTCAGCTTGAAAATTGGCTTCAATTTTACCTAGATCGGTCATCAATTCACTTAATCCTATGTCTTTATAAAGGCTGTAGGGATTCCTTGAAGCACCGATGTATATCTCTACAGTTCCGTTTGGAGAAACTTGAAGCTTTGTGGTACGAAATGGAGAGAGACGTATTTCTTTGACTTTAGCTTTATTTCTATCACTTTTTATAGACCATCTACTTTGGCCATGCAGAACAAGTCTATTATAATCCCCGTAATAGATCAAGCGAGTCTGTAAACGAATATCATGGAATCCTCCTGGGTGATTCGTTATTGCCTTACAAAGTGTCATAATTAAGTCTTGATTTGTATCATAGCTTTTCTTATGATCCGATGAATTCTCTTTATTATCAACTTCAAAATCTTCAAGTAAAGGAATATAATTCTGCATATTAGTAAGAAAATAGGTCAACATATGACCCTCCCTCATTTCGCTTGATTTCAAGATACCATTACTTTTTAGTTCATAAATAATCTTTTCTGCATAATCTTTTTTATAATTAAATCGTGAACATAGTTTCTTTACAGTAACTCCTACCTTCTTGAAATTTAATGAAGCAATATATTCTATAATTTGTCTTTGCTTATCTTTGAGTCTAATATTAGATCTTCTCTCTAAATCTAATATTATTTCTTCTATGTAATTATTACTAATTGTCAATATTTAGTAAACCCCCTAACCCTTTTCTGCAACTATTAACTCTAGCCATGTAGGAGTTACATTATTCCTACCCTTTGACTGATTATTTGTGATAATTGTTGTATCGAGAGATATCTGGCCTTTAGTAGTGTGTAAAACATTATCTTTTGTAATGCTATCTCTATCAAATGATACCATTTTAAATATTTTATGTAATATCTTTAAACAAAGAGACGGACTATGGTTTTGTTCTACAATTAGTTCATTTGATTTAAGATTATTTTTGATACCCCCTAGAAGTTCGACTGCTATATCTTTATATTCAGAATCTACTCTATTATTCATAGTCTTCCCTTCTGTATGTGCATGCGGTAAGAGATGATCGGATATTCAATCTAACAAGTTTGCTTTCGAGGGCTCTAGTTAGACTGAATATCTTTTCTTTTTTGTTCATTTCTTTAATCTCATATGATGAGTTTTTTTAAAATTATTACACCATTCTTTTCTTCTAGTATTACATAATCTGAAGGATGAAGATCATATTTCTTTGTAATTGTCTTTGGTAATACTATAGCACTCGAGTTCCCTCCAGTAAGAATTAGCTTTTTGATCATCATATAATAATATTATATTATATTATATATAATTTTCTTTTGAAGTAGTAACATATTCTGTTAGGTCATAAATCTGGAACACATTTAACAGAGAATTCCTATTATGAAACATCATATCTTAATATGGATCAATATCAAAAAGCCTTTATTCCTATAAGCGCTCAATTCCGTGTCATGACAACCTTTTCAAATCGATTATACCAGTTTCATTTGTGGTTTTTATCCGAGTTCCAAATCGATCTCCATCTCAGAATCCTATATATCTAGAATCAGGCAGTTCGGAAAGTGGTTTTCATAGTGTTCTCATAATTTTTATCCGGATCCAATCTTAACAATGACTTTTTTTAACAATTTGATCTAAAATGATAGGTATTATTTCTCTCAATCAGGTTAGAGATAAAGATAGCAGGTGGTGGAAGAGAGCTATGATTCTTTAGGTAGCAGTTTCGGCACGTTACTACTAAATTCTCCAATTCGTCCTCAAATATATGAGAATATGGAATAAAATGTAATGATTTTATTAATTCTATAAATTCACTTCTTCAACCTATCATAGAAGTAGAATAAGAAAATAAAGCATCCGAAAAGACATTTTCATTTTTTGATCGATGAGAACATAAATAGCTGAACTTCAGGCAAAAATGACTGTCAATATTAATTCCTTCAAAACAACTTTTAAAGATATTCAAAGTGGATTAAATAAACATTAATAAGCTCTTTTAGAATATGGAAAGCAAAATTTCAATTCAATGAAATTTTTTACCAATGAATACATCTTCGAGGATCTGGACAATGGTCATTACTTAGTAACGCTAACGATATTTTTGTGCAACCACATTCCGCACGCGGACGCACTCCTAGCTATAAGTTTATATTGAAGCTTTTATATACTCAACTGTACTTGTCCACTAGTAAAAGGTAACATCAAAATTGAATTTAGTCTTGGTGTTGAATCTTAGGTTTTACTTGCCTCACCGAATCTACAATCTCATTATCTTTCAAACAGTTATTAACTAGTCGTAATCTTAGGAGCGTCACAGTTGATTTTTGTATATAAACTATCCATTATAGATTCAATTCTAGTTCCATTAGCAGAATTATTTTAAGATTGAAATTTAGTAATTGCTATGTTAAGTAATTATAATTCAAATATATTTTGATTTGAATTTTAAAAGATCACATACTACTATTTATTCTGGATAGATAAGGTTTCATATTCTGGTAAAAAATCTATCTTGTTTTTAATCTCTATAGAAAATAATTTTGCGATAGATATTTGAGATGTATCGCAAATTTAAATTCGGTTATTGAAAATTATTTACTGGATGTAGCCTTAATTTTTTCTCTAATGCCAATTTTAAGCTAATTATAGGCGTCTCAATGTTCTCGAGCCGAATTATTGGATCTTCTTTACTGGACTTTTTTTTGGAATATACTCGAAATACTTCTATTCCTTGTTTTAAAGTAATTTCAAATTGCTCTCCTGAAAAACCTAGCTCTGAATCATAACCAAAATGCCACATAACTACAATCCAATCCATATGAAATGGAATTGTCTTTCTAACATCCTCATTAGTAGTTGATTCTTGATTAGTTTTGTAATAGTAATCTATAACAGCTTGTAA
>JANWKP010000396.1 GCA_025451315.1 Nitrososphaerales archaeon
ACCTTGTGTTCCTGTTTTATTTTCTCTGTCTTTTATCTTTTCTATCATCAAATTTAACATGTTTACAGAATTCAACTGAACCTACAAAAAAGCCTTCAAAAGGACCTGTTCTTCATTCATATTTTTTGTCGTCGGTTTGGTATGTGCTATAAAAACTATCTCCATATTTGTCATATTCTTGAGCCATTACATTTGAAAAACTATTGTTCTGGTTAAGAAATGGCATTATCATTAACATTACTAATGAACTTGCTAAAAGTCCAAAAGTAAGTGCTGACTTGTGCATATTTTAGTTACAATGAAAATATATATTTGAACTGCGAAAAATAGTAGAGTAAGAAATTCTATATAGTAGATTAGGGAATGACAATTAAGTTTCTCATTTACTAACAATCTTATTCAAAATAATACTGAAAAATGTTATCTATTTTATATTTACTGCTGTTATTATTTCATAATCTTTTTTATTAGGATTGATAAAACTAAATGCTTGTATTTTTACAAGTCTATTCTCTCTCGTCTCTCTCCCTTCCTTCAGGTATCTATCAAATTTATAAATACATTTTTTGTGATTGTAATATGCCAAATAAAGAAGTACTTGACGCATGTCAAGCCCACTGTAAAACTTTTAAACATAAAAAAATCCTAGTCTCTATTTCTAGTTTCTGGCTCACTGAATATGATGAATCAAATAATACTATGAATTCTCAACCTGCGCCTAAAAATAAACTATTCAAACTAAATACATAGAGATGAGCTCTAATCAAAATATTATTCTAAAGATTGCTCCTATGGTTGCAATACTAGAATCTATTCCATAAAAACTTCTGTGATCCAAAAGATCACAGACTTTATTATTGCTAGTTGGCTCTTAACCTAGTTTTGAACATTTTTGGAAGATTTGTATTCAATGTTTTCAACTTTGTAATAAGATTTGTCAAATACATATTTCTTATATTTCTTATAGAAATTAATACATTGAGTTTGTTTCTACTTAAATGAATTAGAAGAAGATTCTTACATAACTTTATTTTCGGAACTCCGAAATTTATCTTCTAGAACATTGTTCCTATTTTGTTGAGTTGGATAACAAAGTGCTCTTATCAATAAATAATTTGTTTTACACTGATCACATACTAATATCATGACACAACAAAATCGTTATGAAAAGACATACAATTGTTCATGTGGAGCCGCTTATAAGACATTGAAAGAATTAGACAAACACAATCATGAAGAACATTGAATAATTAAAGTTCCACTAAACCTTATTTTTACATTATTAGTTATCTTCTCTCACTCTCACTTTAGTGTTCTATTCATTATATTCTACTCCTAATATTTGCAAATATTCCTATGGGCAGAATAATACCATCATTTAGGATTGCTGCAGTTATAGAAGAGGAAGAAAGATGGAAATTACTTAAAATATTTACCTGAGTTTGAGCACATAGTAAAATCTTTCAAATTTATAGAATAGGGATGTTTGAAATATAAACAATTTATTTATATAAACTATCAAAATATTTATAATTAATTAAATTGACTTCCTTGGATATTAATATATTACAAAATTATGTAAATAATATTTTTAAACATTTCGGTGCAACAAGTTCGAATGTTACAATAATTCCTACTATATATTTAAGTACTTCTACAATAGGATTAAACCCAAATATCATTGGATTACCTGTAAAGGGGACAATTTATGTAAATTTGAATGAATTAGCACAATTCAACGAGACAGAACTATTATTTATATTAGGTCATGAATGTATACACATATACAATAATCATATATGGGCTAGGACTGGATGGACTATTTTAGAAGAATTTTTTAATGGTCTTGATACAAAAAAAATCGGTACACTAGATGTAATAAAAACATTGTATTCTTTAATAAATGGTTTGGTAAGTAATAATTTTCTTACTCCGAGAGAAGCAACAATAAGAGATCAAGAATATGAAGCAGATGAACTATCCGTCAAATTAATTATTGGGCAAAACAATCTACAAATAGCAATAAATTGTCTTAATAAATTAGTTAACCATAATCTAAACGTATCATCACATGAATGGAAATTATTTAGCACTCCTATACCAATTATGAGTATGGGACAAAGAATTAAAGAATTACAAAATAGGATATCTAATCCCTCTTTTTCTTATAAGTAAAATCAAAATTTCCTATTTTTATCTGGTTCTACTGATTTTACTCTGTTAGATTCTAATTCGCTTTTTATGCTATCCTAGCCTGGAAACTAAATGCCAGAATCTAGAAATGGAATTGGACAAGTTACTTGAAGCATCATTTCCTCCTCATGAAAATAAAGAAAAAATTCAATGTCTGTTTAAAGAAGATTTAAAAAAAGATAATTTGGGAATGAAAAGTTTTCTTAAAGAAGATAATAAAGATAATAAGATTCACTTTTACTTTCCTATATCTATGTTACTAGGATATAAGAAATAATTTTTTAATTATTCCAAATATAATATAATAAAAATTTAAATTTCAATAAGATGATTCCAATTACATTTCATACTCTAAGCTTTAAATTATAATTGTCGAACCAATTTAGTTAATAATAGGACTGGGCAGATATGAATCTATTATATGGTAGGTAAAAAGAGTTATCTTGATCATATACATATACTGTAATATTATATTGTATTCTTAACTTGTAAGAAATATATTACTTAAAGAATACGATTGTATTTTTTTTATTGTTTAATTTGATTATACTATTATTATTAATTTAGAATCTATTTAATAATATAGATCTCATAATTATAATTTTATATAAATAAAAAGAACATACCTATATTTGAAATATGACTAGGATGTCATAACGTAGGAACATCATAAATTGGAATATTGTAGAATATTTTATTATATAATATCCTATTTCGTGACACCGATTTTGTAAACAAGTGTTCCGGCTAATATAGAAATACTCAATATAGTGACTACAAAAAACACATTTGCAGATTGAATCGCCCTGTCTGCTACTACCGCGACTAATATAGCATAAATTAATACTATAAAACCAATCAAAGTAAATAAACCAAAAGTTATAAACCTTATATTCGATGATTTATCAACTACAATTTCATTTCTCCTCATATCATCCATATGTGATATTTTATTTACTATTTTATCTGTAAAGGATTTAGCTTTTTCCTTATATTTGTCAACAGAATCTTTGTTATTGTCCTCTATTGAAATAGATTCCCTTGACACGTTAGAATGTTCGTCATTGTTATTCATAAATATATTTTACCATTATAGCTTAATAGAATTATAATAACAAATATCAAAAGATGTAGCTATGAGTATCATTTTTACACGATATCCATTTATAAATTTGATTTTATATCTTCTCTTTACATATAGAATTCATATGACAACATGTTCCATCCATTACTATAGAATTTCTAGCAATAGTCTTATGCTAATGTAAATCATTTAAACAATCCTTTAAATTGAGCGGCTATTTCTAATGTCTGTATCTATGTTTATTCTTTATATTTAGGGGAGCAATTACCAACCAAAAATATGGACGATATTCAAGTTAACAAATGAGATAATTATGGATATTATAAAAACTATTGGAATAGAGATAAGATTTACAATAACACCTTTTATAAAGAAGGTAAATTTATCTCTACTAGATGTTTATTTAATGAAGTATATTTTCCATCAAATAGGACAAACAATTTATGTTAAAATAATTTAAAAAGAAGAAAAGAGTATGAGGAAGAGACACAACTTCTTTCTCCTCTTCCTCTTGCATTGAAACCACTTCAATTATGTCCTTGTCTTGTTTTGTTTTGTCGTTAGTTAAGGGACGAGCGATATAATATATATAATATATACTCCGAAATATTTAAGAATTTTTATATTTGTAAACTATATCCACCCAATGCAGTTTTTCTTATTCTTTTGTCTATGATTTGTCCATCTAATGTAATTATATTTTCTATTATTATTGGTTTTGTTAAGGCATCAAATAACGAAGATACAGTAATTTCAGAATGGTTATACTTGTTCTTTTTGATATTATTCTTGTTTTTGTTGCTAATTTTTAACCACGAATTACACTTTTTTCTTTTTTGAATCCATAAACAATCCACCAAAGAACACAAATAGGCCCAAAATAGATGTAAATACTATGCCATATTCATATGAAAATGCTGAAATTCCTAAAAATTGTGTTTCGGGATATCCTTGAGGGGTCAGGCTATTATTTACAACATCATTTATTACTATTGATCCCACAGCTATAGCTCCAAAAGAACCTACTGTCATAAGAACAGCTCCAACTATTATGATAACTCGTCTTAGTTTAATATAGTGTAAAAATACCTAATGATGAAGCATTTAGAGTATTTTTTGGGGCTCTGTTAAGTTAAGCAAAAATCAGGAAGTAAATTGTAAAAATTCAATCAAAACTGAGCACAGAACATAATTGAAAAGTAGAACGTATGACTACTTTATTCTTAACTTAACAGAGCCATTTTTGGCTTTCATTATACAATATTATGTTAAGAATTTTGTATAATACTTAAAGGACAATGTTTCTTAGTGCTAATCCTCTCTAAGATACCCATAACAATAGAGGAGGCTATGACAGTATGGAATTGTGTTATACTTGTCTATGTTTGTATGCTCTAGTATAGTCGTCTTGTTAAATAGTATATATTAATTGAAGATAAATTAATTGCCATAGTCCCCGCTCCAAACTTTAGATTTTAGTTATTGAAGCCGTTTAGGTATTAATAGAACTGAATCGACAAGGATCAATTATATGTTAGGTAAAAGAATTTTAATATAATAAATTGACGATTCCTATTTTTCAATTAAAGAAGATTGGATAAGAATGGTATATCACCGTAACGTCCATATACATATATTGCTTGAGTTATCGGAGTTTCCATCAATTCTTATTCTAGATTGTAATTTTGTACAAAATACCTTAATACATAAATATATTGGCAAAAATTTTTAGGCGCCGAAAAGGTTGAAATGAATACTATATTCTAATTATTTTCATAGTATGGAAAAGATTGGCTACCATGATATCTATCTAGGTATGCAAGCTTATTGATTTGAGGTACCTCTTTATGTGTGGCCTCTATATTATAGGAGTTTATTTTTTCTTTTCTTGTATCGACTCTAACACCATCTACATTCTAGCCCCATAAAAGGAAGCGAGCCAAGTATAGTTATTCCTACAATCATTCCTATAATACAGATGCTGAATTTTGTTAACTTGAACATATACATTTATTCTTTTTAGAATAAAAAAAGGTTTTCCACATCTAATAAGAGCGATCTATATCAAAGAACATAATAGATTAAATGTAATAAGAACTAATCATATATTACTATCTGCATAGAACAATAAAATTTCACAAATAAAATTCTAATATTATAGAACAAGAGCGATTATTTAAATTTTTTTATGTAGTCATCAAGAGTTAAGAAAACATTGAAAACAATTAGAATTAGAACTAGAATAAACCATTTTTAATGTATTACTAAGACATAGTATAAATTTATTATTAATTATTTAAATTTTCGGCGTCGAAAAAAAAGTAAAGAATAGAATATAATAAGTAAAGATTGATCAGAAAATATTTTCTCATCCTAGAGGATATAGTTTTTATGGTATGCTTCTGATAATTAATAGTGAGAGAGGTGTAATCAATCTGAAGTGATATCCAATAATAGGGTTAAAAAAATTTTATTAGTGGATGATGAACCTGATGTCCTTTATACAATAAAGAATATTTTGGAAGACAACGGATTCCAAGTAGATACATATAATGACCCTATTATTTCTCTAAAATCTTATACAAGCAATTATTATAATTTAGTAATTCTTGATATCAAGATGCCAAAAATGGACGGATTTGAATTATATACTAAAATAAGAGTAAAAGATCCTAAAGTAAAAATTTGTTTTTTGACTGCAAGTGAAATGTATTATGAGAAATTTAGAAAAACACGTTCAGAATTTGGTAGAATAATTGGAGAAGATTGTTTTATTCAAAAGCCAATCAAAAACGAAGATCTAGTTAAAAAATTAATAGCTATAATGAATATAGATATAACTACCAATGCCTAAATATTACCTACTACATATAGTTATTTATAACTCTAAAGTATTTGCAAAATCAGGCGATACACATTCATTTTAGCTCCCACGAATAAGTTTATTAGTATTTTAACAAACAGTGTAAAAATATAATTTTTAGACTTTCTGCACAATCAAGTCAAGTTGCAGCTTGTTTGTACCTTTTTTATATGAACCATTGATAATTGATAATTATCGCATAGATGGATATATATTTTTGTGTAAGAGATTGTCTCTTAACAAATAACCATCAATTCACTTGAAAACTATATCATTACCTACTATTTTAAATAGTTCCCTTACATTATCTAATAATAATAAGTGTCAATAAATGGAAATAAACATGAAGGAAAAATTTCAATTATTGCTGTTATTCTCAATAATAACTGTCATGATTATACATAAAGTGATCTAAGTTGATATTTAGTACATCTCCATATTGTAGATAGTTCTCTCAAATCGATAAGAAATAGTCTACTACAAATGATATGTAGATTGAAAGAAGTGTATCACTTTATGAAGTAATAGCTTAAATAATTCAAAAACATTAATATTATGTTACCTAATCCTGTTATATTGAGTATTATCACCTAAACTTATTCAAAATACAATTTATATTAATTGATATATCATTCCGATTTATATAGTAATTTTGAAAAGTATAGTTTTTCGTCACTATATTTATTATAGAATGAGAGAAAACTACTTCAAATACTTCAAATTTCAATAAAGACTACTTATGAAATGGATAACAAGAGAACATGCAAAAGTAGACAGAATTGCATGTCCTTGGTTAATAAAGAATTTTGTAGATAATGAAGCCAAATTTATGTTTGTACCTTCACATAAAGTACTTGAAATTATGAGAAATGAAAATGCCACTCCATTTGATATACCGAATGTTGAATTAGGTCATCATGACGATGAATGTTCATTTGATGCCATAATAAAGAAATACCAACTTGACAAAAAGAATCCAGAATTACTAATATTAGCTGAAATTGTAAGAGGCGCAGACACGGAAAAAAGACAATTAACACCTCAATCATCAGGGCTTGCAGCAATTGCTGCTGGATTTAGTGTTATCTCAAAAGATGACTATGATAATATGGAAAAACAATTTCCTGTATATGATGCATTATATACTTTTGCTAAAGCAGATAACAAAGAAAAGTTTTTGACTTCAAGACATTAACTAAGAATTTTTGATTATGTGAATACTAAAAGAAAAAACTAATTAAAAAAATGATATCGAAATAACATTTTGCCGTTAAAGTAATTTTCTATTTGATGCTGTAAAGGAAATGTAAATTACAGGATTGAATTATAGATTAATTAATTTTTCATATAATATTTCTGAACTACAAAATTGTGTCAAAATAATCAATTCCATTAGATAATTGAGTAGCAAGAGATTATCCTAAATAGTACTTATTTCTTATTACATTATTAATGAATATAAGGAAATTAGCATTCAAATCAATATTTCTTACACTGGTATTTGTTTTTTCTATGATAATTTTACTTCCAGTTTATGGGCAAGAAGTAATAACAACAAATAGTATAACAGATTTAATAAAAACTACTACAGAAAAAATAAAAAATATTGCATCAGAAGTTGCAAATAATTCTACTGGCATAATAACCCCTAGCGAGGCAAAAAATATTCTTAATCAGCTAGGAGAAGCATCTAAGAAAGTAGCATTATCTGGAACTGATGTATTATCTAATTTCAGTGGCGAAATTAGAGAAGGTCTCAAGTAGAAAGTAGATATTAGAAAATATAATAGTACATATAACAGATCTATAATTAATAAAATATAAAATAGACAATTAATCTATCATTTAATCATATTAGATCATAGCATAAGAGTATTTAATTAAAAAGATATTGCATTTTATTCATCAATTATTATATTTAACTTATATCGTAAAGAGGTAAATTTATTTTTGGCAATTGAACAATCATATAGGCTAAAATACAATTTATCAAGTCTATAATTGAATTGGGTGATTTTAAAGATATTAATTTTAATAGCTTTAGCAGTAATTATTGGATTAATTAAAAATTACTATATAATCATTGGTTCGGTAATTAGTGTTACGTTATTTTTAATCCTAAAGAAGTATAAATATACACTAGTATTAATATTAATTATAATTTTTGGAATCTCTATATTAACAAGCACATTAGTTTCAGAAATTACAAAAATACAATTACTACCTTTTGCACCATTAGAAGAAAAAAAAGAGATTTATCCCATTTATAAAGGTAATCCAGATGGAGAATATTATAGATTTAACAACAAAAATCCTAACGATTTAAAACAAATTGATGAAATAAAACATAAAGAAATATTTTCAGAGAGAAATTCAGATGGAAGCTGGAAAGTGGGCAAGGGAACAACAAGAATTGATATTTCTACAAAACAAGCAGGAATCTTAACACAGGAGAAAATGATGAAACAAATTGAGACATGGAACTTTAGTATATTAGACAAACAAGGCTACTGGTTATATCCAAGTGACTTCAAGAATATAGAAGTTACTGTAATATTCAAAATGTTGGAAGCAGAAAAAATAGATCAAGCTATTTCTCTTGTCTCTCGTTCTATTTTACATGACAGCAAAGGAGAAGAAGAAATTAAAGAATATCCTAACGCTTTTTGTGGAGGTTCGAGCTATCACAATAACATCTCAACAGACGGTAAATTACAAATGAAAAAAGAACAATATCATGCAGATTATGTAATAGATAAACCTAACGAAAAAATAAAGTTAGGCAATCTTTATAATAAAAAAATTGGGTTTAAAGCAATAGTTTACAATTTTGATAACAATTCCAAAGTAAAACTTGAAAGTCTTGTAGATACAAAAAATGAAGGAAAAGGACCTTATGTCAAAGTACATGAGAAAATTGATGATGGCAAATGGGGAATTAATTCTGGAAAAGCAAAAATGGATGAATGTGGAGCAATGGATAAAGGAGCGACTATATCATGGGGTTCTCCTAAGATGATTTTAAAGACAAATAATCTTGATTTTGATTTATATGATATAGAAGTAAGAGAAATCATTCCTCCTTGAAAAGATTAAGTTAGGCTTCAAAGTCTTGGGCTAAAATTTTTGCATACTATTATTCTTTTTTCAAAACTGATACCTTATTGTTTATATCATCTGGAGTAACAGGAGGCATAAGTTCTAATTTTTGTGTTTCATATATTCCTATAATGGGTTCTTTACAAGATGGACATAGTTGATAGTACACATAGACAGAATTTTGTCTCTTATTTAATCCTAAAAAGTGGAAGCCCATTTGTGGATGAAAATGATTATTACATGATAAGCATTTCATATAAAGGAAAAGTATTCTAGTATTTATATTTGTTAGATAATATTAAATGAAATGGAGAAAAATTGAGGATTATTTTTTCAATATAATTTGTCAACCTAATGACCGGTGTGTAGGTTATTTGCTAAATAAACGTATATACTTCATTTTAATTCAAATTCAAAAGGAATCAATGTCATAGTAAATTTTATTTTGCTGATTTTCCTAATCCTTTTTTTAATTATATAGTCTAATTGTTTTAAATTATCAAATATTATTTCAACTAGGATATCATATACTCCATAAACAATGCTACATGTTAATACACAATCTATTGATTTAATACTTTTAACAACATGACTTTCATAGCCTGATTCGCAATTAATGAGAATATATGCCTTAGGCAAACGCTATTAGTTATATACAGGGTAGTCTAACTAAAAAAAGTTATGTTTCATTGAAATATAGACAACAAAATGTCATTTGAAATTGCATCACCAATTAAATCATTGATCATATGAATTTGTAAATTAATTAATTCAAATTTCATTTAAAAAATTATTATATTATGTTACTGAACCATGCTATATTGAGAATTCGAAGACCTCAGAACATCTAAAACATTAACCACTTGTAGAATTCTTTAACATTTAGGAGAATTAGCTATATATTCATTCAAAAAAGTTGATTGATTATTTATCATCCTACTATATCTTTCTGGCCAATAGCTTTCGTTAGTTTTATTTTATCAATAGTTCTTCTTCTGAACTGTTTCTCCTGCCATATTCTTGTGCTTTATCGATATCCATATACCTTGTTGCTATTATTTTAGACCATTTGAAAAGTTCTTTTGGTTCATTATTAATTATTTCTGCAATACCATCAATGATAACAAATGAGTAAAGAGGACTTGATTATCTACACACATTCGAACCCGATTGAAACATTGAATATTTTTTGCTTTTATTAATTTACCACCTGTATTAAAAAAGATATTGTCGTCTATGTTAGGATAAACAATATTGGAACCACGTGTGATGTTCGATTTTTATTAATTGTTCCTAATTTCCCTGTGAAATTTCCTTTCAAAAGAAACTTTTGATTTCATCTCTAGTCATTTCTGGCATTGGTATTATTATTTAAGAAGAATATTATAAGTTAGATTAAAATATTTTTCTTTTGAACTACAAAATTATGTCAAAATAAGTTAACAAACTTCAGTTTCCAAGCTTTTCAAATATATTTATAATAAATCAGAAGCAATTTTTGTATTAAATAAATTGAAAGTGTCATGAGTTTACATTTATTAAATAATAATTATAATATGAAAAACTACATAAAATTAACATTATCAAATAAAATTTAAAGATATCATAACAATTAATTATCAATAATGAGTTTCCAAAATTCAAATAAAGATTCTTCTCCTCTAAATAATGAATACATCATATCCCACTTTTCAACATAGGGTAGCTCCTGAAAAAATAGAATATATAATTAAAATAAGCCAAAGAGTAAAGTTATAATAAAATTAAGTCAAGCAATTAGATAGAAAACTCTCATCTAAAAAATAAAAGAGAACAATATCTATTGAACAAGTACGATTTGAACTTATTAGCTTACTATTTTGAGTAATTTACTGAAAGCTGATAAAATATAATCCAAAAAAAAGAAATTGCAATCTGTGCTGTTAGGATTGTTAATATTTATCACCATTCAAGTTCAGACTAGCCACAATTCCTGCATGGTCTGATGGCCAAAGACCAGATATTGTACGATCTTTTTGCGAATTTCCAACAATTTCTATATCTTTTACCTCAAAATTGCCTTGGAACATCACCAAATCTGATCTCTCAGTTAAGGAAGAATTCGGGTTCAACAAATCATCAGCTTGGTAACAAGTAAAGCCAGTGCCTCTTCCTTTTAGTGACCATGCATCAATAAAATCTGCATTTTTTAGTTTTGTGTATGTTGGAGACCCAGTTTCATCGGCATTTGAATTAAAATCGCCTATGAGCGCAACAGGTAAATGTGTATTACCTGGTCCATTCAACAACTCATCTGCTTGTAATTCCTGAATAATAGGCGACAGAGGCTCTAAATGAGTAGACACAACACGAGCTTTATTTCCATTATCAAACGTTATATCCACCGAGACCCATGAACGTGGTATACTAATGGGTCCAAATGGAGTTGTTAATGGGAGTTTCGCAGCAAATTGTGCCCCATTGGAATTTGATAATGTAAAATCTCTATCTGCTCGTGCTAGTATTACATCTCTGTCGGTGAGCCTTATATCCACAAGGCCTGTAGAGATTAAGCCGGGAGCCTCA
The DNA here is from genome assembly GCA_025451315.1 of Nitrososphaerales archaeon. Lineage (GTDB taxonomy): Archaea > Thermoproteota > Nitrososphaeria > Nitrososphaerales > Nitrososphaeraceae > TH1177. Next base: position 11,805 of record JANWKP010000396.1, read on the forward strand.
ATGTCGGTACCGTTCTGAACAACAACCGGCTCATAAATTAATCCCCGTTCTGCTAGCGTGTCGACCAGAATTTTGAGATAATCCAATGAAATATTAGTTGCAGGTGTCGCAGGACCGTCAGATGGAATTTGTGTTCTAAGTAATATCACTTCTTGAAGACCTATTAGATCAGGCCCAGTTTTCTGGATCTCGTCTGCAATTGAATCAGCCCTTTCTACAAAATTAGTTGCTTGGACTCTATTATAAGCAGATCCTACAGCAGTAACAAATTCAGATGGAGTAGTAGCATTAAATAGTGGTGACAGGTCAGCCCCCTGATAGATATTCCAGGTCATTAGAGTAAGTGATGATGATGTATCACAAAATTCTGGAGAACTTACAAGAAATCCTTTGAATGGACCTTTTTGACATTCAAATTTGGTTACATCCGGTGGATAATTCAATGATGGTAGTATAGAAGTAGATGGTGACTGTGGATAATAATTATTGTAAGTATACATATTGTCATTGCCTGCTTCTCCATAGATTGTTGAAGGGAGATGATGATCTGCATAGGTTTGTTCATTGTTATAATAATTCTGTGCTCCAGCTCCTTGAGGAGTCATTATGTTTGTTGCTCCAAAAATCGTAATGGCAAGTAAGAATAATACCATTATATACTGGCTAACATAATTTCGTTAATCTATTTTTCTAGTGATATATTGAACGATATTTAGATTAAACTTTCTGGTTCTATAGTAACTAGAAATTACTTCTTTTAGAGAATCAAATGTATCGTAATA
>JANWKP010000397.1 GCA_025451315.1 Nitrososphaerales archaeon
TGAGTTATTATCTGTATTGATATTTATGTTATTGTTGTTAATACAATTGAAGGTATTGACTAATGTTGAATTATTGTTACCTGAACCGGCTGGACCTTGAGGACCTGTTCTACTATCTCTATTATGGTCTTTCCTATCCTTATCATCATCGAATTTAACGTGCTTACAAAATTCTACTGAACCTACAAAGAATCCTTCAAATGGCCCTGTCCTACACTCATATTTTTTATCGTCTGTTGGATATTGGCTATAATAACTATCTCCATAATAGTCTGCATCATATCCCTGAGCCATTGCTACTGTATTTGAAAAAAGATTCTGTTGGTTAAGAACTGGCATTATTGCTAACATTACCAATGAACTCATCAAAAGTCCAAAAGCAAATATTGACTTATGCATAATATGGTAACAATAAAAATATATATTTGAACTCCGAATAATAGTAGAAGAAGATATTCAATAAATCAAATTAAAGAATTAGATTAGTGAATGTTAAATGTGATTTTCAGTTGGTAATTTTTATTAGTTAAATCACTTGTAAAAATGATTTGTTGAATTGTTTGTTCCAAAGTTTAATATATGTCTCATTCTACAATTTTATGTCTTTTTGTTCGGTTGGTAGACATAGCTATGAAATAAGCAACAACTTTAAAGACTTATCTCCCTCCCTCTCTTCAAGCAGCTTGCTAAAATAAATAGAATAGTGTTTTGAGACTTGTTGTTGATATTATTAGATAACAGAATAGAGTCTTTACCGAAATTTATATCAGCTCAGAAACTCTTAGAAGATAAACTCATTCTTGAATTTTCATCTAATGATAAAAACAAGAATAGAAAAACAATTGAACTAACTATAGGAGATATCGCTTATTTTCTTAAATCATATTCAGATTTTGTTTGCGATACCATTGTCAAAGGTATATTGCCAAAACGTCATAATGGTCTTGAATCTCCTTTTTATTTTCATAAAAGTGATTGTTATATATTTATTAAGTATAAAAGATTTTTTTATTTAAGTTTCTTTTTTAATATACTTTAGGAAATATTAGCTTAAATTATAAATAGTAATTAATTTTTTTGGTCCGGAATATATTTGGTATTTCATAATTTTTGACCATTTGAATATAACATCAACTATAGCTTTAACAATTTGACAAATTAGGATTTTGCAGTAATATTTTAATTATTTTAAATTTAATAAATTACTAGATTAACTTAGCTTAAATAAAGCAAGTTGTTTTGATAAAAGTTTACAGTATGATGTTTATTCAAACCTATTATAGTCATTTCTTTATTAATATTGAATTCTAAAAGTTGTTAATGTAGTTGAAGTAACACCTATATCGAAGTCCAAAGAAATTAGTAAACTAAAAAAAATGAAGAGTATATGTTCCTTTGAATTAGGCTATTGCTATTATTTCAACGATTTCCACATTTGTTGTGCTGTTAAGGAATCTGTAATAATCTCTCTTGGGAAATCTTCACCAAATATTTCTTCAAGACAGTCTAAAAGTTCATTAATTTTATCTTCAGATATTCCTACACTTCCACCCAAGACGAATAATCTGTCACTTATAAATGCGCGCCCTTCTGCAAATGTTACTTCGTCAGTAATCAATTCACAAAGGTCATTTAATGAAGTTATTAAACTATCACTGTCTACTTCAAATGCCTGGATTAAATCATCTAATTCCTCTTCAGTTAGAATTGTATTAAAACATTCTTCACAAGTTTGTGGTTCTGTTTCATTTTCATTTCCTCCATCGACTATTGTAATGTTGTCATTGTCATTGATAAAACATAGATTGACAATTGTCTTGTTTAAACTCAGTCCATCTAAAGTGCCATTTAATCCTTGAGCAATTGCGTCTTGTATTGGTTGTAGTTCAGTAGAAGAAGATGATGATGAGTTATTATCTGTATTGATATTTATGTTATTGTTGTTAATACAATTGACTGTATTGACTAATGTTGAATTATTGTTACCTGAACCGGCTGGACCTTGAGGACCTTGTGGGCCTGGTGGACCGGGTGGGCCTACTTTATCATCTCTATCTTTTTTATCATCAAACTTAATATGTTTACAGAATTCGACTGAACTTACAAAGAATCCTTCAAATGGACCTGTTCTACACTCATATTTCTTATCGTCTGTTGGGTATTGGCTATAACTACTACTATCTCCATAATAGTTGTTGTCGTATCCTTGTGCCATTGCTGCATTGTTGTTGAATAATGGCATCGCTGATAACATTACCAATGTACTTGCTAAAAGTACAAAGGTAGTTGTTGTTGACTTGTGCATAATATGGTAACATAGAAAAAATATATTTGAACTGCGAATAATAGTAGAATAAGATATTATATAAAGCAAATTAGAGAATTAGATTAGTTAATGTTTATAATGATTTCTAGTAGCTACTTTTATTAGTTAAATCACTTGTAAAAATGATTTGTTGAATTGTTTGTTCCAAAGTTTAATATATGTCTCATTCTACAATTTTATATCTTTGTGTTAGTGTGTTGAGATAATTATTCAATATGTAGGAACTTTACAGTACTATCTCTCCCTCTCTCAATGTATCTATCCTATTAATAAATAACTTATTTTGTGTAGACATTATGCCAAATCTTGACCCATGGATTATTGAACAAAATAGTAATAATAAAGTTATTACAACAAGCAACTTTGAAAATCATTTGCTATCTATTAAAGATGAACGCCAAAAAATGATTCATCATAATTCACATCCTACCTATAATGAAAGTCAACAAAAAATTATAGAATTGATAGATTGGGTTTTAGAAAAATATACTGAAGCAGTAGATATACAAATTATGAACGAACAAGTAATAATAGATAATATTATCAAGGAACTGGACAAAAAAAGAGATATAGCCATAAACAAAAAGCAAAAAACTATACTAAAAGATGAAACTTGGAAATATCGCGAAGAAGAAGATATTTTAGATTATATTCTTTTCTTAATCCAGGAAGGGACAGGTAAATTGTATTATAATAAAAATAAAAATTTAGATTTATTTATTTAGAAAATGTTGCTGTTAATCTGTGACTTTTTCATTTAGAATATATCCTCCAATGATACAAGCAATCAAGAAGGTTGCTGCAGATTCTATCATTCTTGTCGTTTCTACTACGAAACTGTCAAATTTGGTAAATTATGGATAAAGATAAGAAAAGATGAATAGATATCTTGTGTCAAAATACTATCAAACATAGTGAACCAGAAAACTACGGGCCCGTCGGGAGTAGTGCCCTCCATGTAGTAGGGTTCTATTACATGGTATTTAGCTTTTATTGTTAGAAACTTATTTTAAAATAATTTAAGAATAACAGACTGCTGGATTCTGTGGAATGATGTAGAAATTTAAAAACAGTCATACCATTGAAGTTTTTTAAAAAGTCATAGCCCACTACTCTTACGCTTCAAGCAATTATACGGGGCTATGGCTTATTAGGAATTATGCCTATCTATGGTTTTGTTTGGTATTATCCTTCTGTTGTACAAGATATTTAAAAATCAGTAAACAATGTTAACAATTAATTATTTTAATTGAAGTCATAGCCTGAATGGTAGGATGTCCTTAACGAGGATGACTCAGACTATGCCGATTTGGCTAATTTTGTCTATTATAGGACAAGAACAAAGTATATTGCAATAATTATAGAAAAAACAATATTTATCCATTTTACTAATTTTCGTTCTATGTTTTGAAATTAATCAATATTTTAATAATTATAATAAGTATCGGTTATTAGTATAAAAAATAAAAAATTAAGGAGATTTAAGGTATGTGTGCTGGTGGATTATCGAAACATCTTATTGATAGTTTAAAATCTTGAATAGAATTAGGTGAACTTAATACGACCTTCCAGCCACTTTGTCCACCTGCTAATACTTCATCATCGAAAGTTGTAACTGCATTTGAGAATGGATTTGTAACGCTGAAGCCTCCATGGATAATAAAATCTCCAATATCACAGTACGCTTCAGCAATTGAGACGAGGAGGGCAACAGAACCAGAATTTGCTGTCTTGACATAAGTATTAGAATTATTTAGAAAAGTAATTCCTGATGGACCTTGTGGGCCTTGTGTTCCATTCATTCCATCGGTTCCATTAAATCCCATTGCACCTTGTGGACCTGGTACAGTACTTGCAGGACCTATTGGGCCTGTCAAACCAGTTAATCCTCTTTCACCTTGAGGACCTGTTGGGCCTTGCGGACCAGGTAGTCCTTGAGCACCATCAGTACCATTAACTCCTGGTAAGCCTTGAGGACCTGGTGGACCTTGGATTCCTGTTACATTTTCTCTATCTTTATCAACTTTGTCATCAAATTTAAATTGCTTACAAAATTCGACTGAACTAACAAAAAAGCCTTCTAATGGACCTGTCCTACATTCATATTTGTTTATTTCCGTAGGATAAGTACTATACATATCATTATCATAATCATCATAAGTACCATATTCTTGTGCTTTTACATTTTGCAAATTTATGCTAGTAAAAGGTACTAACATTATCAATGTAACCATTAAGAACAAACTAACAGTTATTGCTGATTTGTACATCACATTTTTAAACCAGTTAAAATATAATTGAAATTGGTAGCTACACTTGCTAACATAGTATTACTAAATTAGCTTAGTGAATTTGCATAATGAATCTTTCTCATGTCTTATAGTTACTAATTTTTATTAGCTTAATTGATTATGAAAATAATTTGTTGAATTATTTGTTACAAAGTCTAATATCTATTCTCTTATACAATTTGATGCCTTTTTGTTATTTAGTTGATATTATTATTAAGCAGAAACTTGACTTATCTCTCCCCCTCTCTACAACCAGCTTGCTACAATATATAGAATAATGTTTGGGTTTGTTGTTGTAGTTGATATTATTAGATAATGAACCAATTGCAGTACCGAAATTTATATCAGCTCAGAAACTCTTAGAAGATAAATTCATTCTTGAATTTTCTTATAATAATAAAAATAAAATGAACAAAATTAAAAAAAGAAGGATTGAACTAACAATAGGCGAAAGAGCTTGTTTTGTTAAGCCTCATTCAGATTTTGTTTGTGATACCATTGTCAGAGGTATATTGCCAAAACGTCATAATGGTCTTGAATCTCCAACCATATATGTATTGGTAACTGATAACAAATTTGACTTTTACAATATAACTGATATAGCTGATAAAAAATACAAGTCATCTACTAATAAAGAATTAATGGTTATATCCTCAGATGATACAAGCAATTAAAAATGTTGTTGCTGTTGCAAATTCTATTATCCTTGTCTTTTCTCCTATGAGATTGTCAAATTTAATAAATTATAGATAATGATAAGGATGAATACTAGCTTGTATCAAATTACTATCAAATCTAGTGGTCCCGAGAAAACTACGGGCCCCGACTGGAGTAATACCGATAGCGGTTCTAAAAGAGGAGTCCAATGTAAAGATAGTAGTATATTGTATTTAGCTTTTATTATTAGGAAATTATTTTAATATAAAATAAAAAAAGATATAGAATAAAAATTGTTATTGTAGGGTTTATTATTGTATTAATGCGTAATATACTCGGTTATGTTAATGAATGCTAAATTTGGATGATTTAATTTTAATGCAAAATGAAACAACATATTATGAAAGTTATTTTCATTCATTATTGTATATTGTGGTACCCTTCCGCTCAACTTTTTTTGTTATTACGGAAATATTTTCTGCCAAGTTATTCCTAACAATATGAAGTAATTCTGCTATTCGAATAGGTTTTTTTATAAACGTAAATTTAGAAGTATTGCATTCTACCGTATCATATGCTGACATTAAAATCACCTTAAGTTCAGGATTAAGTTGTTTTAGTTTGGTACATAATTCATGACCGTTAAGCTTAGGCATACGATAATCAGAAAGTATCAATCCGTATTCGTGAATTGTTTTCTCTAAAGAGTTGAATGCTTGTATTGGGTCAGTAAAAGCACAAACTTTGAAGCCGTTATGTTCCAATGCTTCTTGAAATAGATTCACCAAATCTACCTCATCATCAATGATAGCTATAGTTTGGGCTGATGCCATTCCACTATTACTATGAGATATAAAAAATTATTTAAATTTTATTTTGATGTTTTTTATAATTTTATAGGAGTAAAGTAATTTTTTCAATCAAATGTGTCTAAAACGTAAGATACCATGTGATAAAATTATAATTATATTGTACAATACATTAACATTTTAGATAATACTCATAATTTAGTTAAATTTAAATACTAGAAATATTTTTTTTACTATCTCAATTAGTTTACTCATTAAGAATCTGGTGAAACCTGTCCGGTAGTTAGCTTTTATTATTAGAAACTTATTTTATTCTAAAATATTAATAAAAAGTAATTGATGTCAAAGAATCACCATTGTTGATTTATTATTTCTTGACGAGATAATAACCAATCAATCTTATTTTTCAGGTCTTTCAATAATACCGGTTTATATAAAACAATTTTTTCAATATCGATAATACCTTTTTGTAATTGTTGAATATAGTTTTTATCAGCAGTAGTAAA
>JANWKP010000398.1 GCA_025451315.1 Nitrososphaerales archaeon
AAATAGAAAGATCATACAATAGACAATAGAAAAATACAAATTTTTTCTTTCTTTTTGATTATTATATAATTTTATTTTTTTGATCTTTGATTGTCAAAATTTTTAATTAAATACGCTCTAATCATCACTAAGCTTTTGATAAAGTGTAATCTGGATCTTTTTCATCTATTTCTATAGCCTTATTAATACATCTTAAAACCTCATCTTCATTGACTACTTCTGTTCTGAAAAATGTCCTGTTTAAAGACATAAAATAAAATCAAGTCTAGAATAAGTAAACTCATGTATAGTAGTATTATATCTTTTTATCAATAAAATCTAGAATAGATTTTTGTCTTACTCATAGACCATACTAATTGGTACTAGTAGTAGTTTCAGAAGATGCTAAATTCTTTTTACCTGACACTCCATGTACAATACTTTCTATTCCTATTATCAAAAGGTTAACTGCTAACATAAATGTCATAATAAATATTCCTACTAATGGATTTATAAAGACCATAAATGATATGCCTATAGATAATATTCCTACCGCAACAAGAAATATTCTTGACCATTTTGATGTCTGCTTATCAAAAATTCCATGGACTATTCTTGCAGCTCCTATAAATAAAAGTCCAAGAGCAAGTAAAGTAACTAATATCCCTATTGTAAATATAGGAAAAGCTATAACTATTATTGCTAATGCAATTGCTAAACCACCTAATACAATATTACTAATCCTAGTAGATGATTTTTTAATATATGGCAAAAAGCCAATAGATACTCTTTCTATTCCTACCACTAGTAATGTAAGTGAAAGTAGAAAAACAAGAATTTCAATACCAAATCCAGGATTTATTATTACTGCAATTGATAGACCTATGGCAATGATTCCAACTATTACCTGCAAAATTCTAATGCCTTTGGAAACACCCTTTTCAGATGATGTTTTCATTAGGAATAAGTTTCATTGCCAAGGCATATTTAAAAAGGTATCTATATCTTTTTATGTATATTACTAGCATAAGAATGGAGTTTTAACTTTCTATATTTAGAGATTGAATTGAATTTTTTATTTTAAATATAAGGATATCTCGGTGCAAAAGTTTTACAAATATTGCTAAAACATCACGCTAAAAACTTAATTGAAGAACAAATAGCACCTATTCCGTAGATAAAGATAAAAATCAAAAATTTATTTTTAAAATAGCATTATGCTAATAGATATTAAATCCCTGAAATTTAATTTTATATATGTCTTGTAGGCTCTGTTAACTTAACAGTTTATAATTGATTTAGTTATTTATTTTCATGGTTGTAGAAAAAAATATTGGACATTGTAGAGTATTGAAAGGTGGAAATATTGCCATACCAAAGGAAGTTAGAGAAAAATTGGGCATAAAAGATGGGGATTTTGTTGATTTGTTAGTTACCAGATATAGAGCTATCAAAATAATCAAATTTAAATTTGATTGAAAAAGGAATTCCACTCCCTGCTCTCAACTCAGAGTCTAACTGTCTCAAATTGTTATGTTTAACCTATTCTAGAGTGAACTGGAATAAAGGTTGATCATTTTTTTAATGAAAAGACCAAACAAGTTGTTACTAATTCATAATTAAATTAGTGATATCTAATTTTCATATAATTTTATAATAATTTATCAAGAAATTAGATTTGAATTTCTAATTTATTATAATTTATAAGCAAGAATATTGTAAAATTTAGTGACTAATATGTCAAGTCAGAACAAAGAAAATAAAAAACAAATCAAAAATATAAAAGAACAAACTAATAACAAAATTACAGATCAAGAACAAGAACAACAAAAACAACAGATAGAAGATACACAAAAATCTATCATTTCAGACACTACTAGTACAAACAACACGACTGAAAGCAATAATATCAATGAATACCAACATCCAAATAAAGCGATTCTTGATAACAGTATCGAGACCACAAACAAATATCAACTGCAAACAATAAACTCTATTCAATCATTCTCAGATAATAGTATAAGTTTACAACAGAATATCTTTACTACTTTTCAGTCAGGATATTCAAAATTTATAACCAATATATTCAAGTATTATTGGAATAATTTTCTATTTCCGACAGCATATTTAAAATTATACAATAATACTAATCAGATTATAATCGACAATACGATTAATACCTCAAGAATGTTAAATGACTTCTTAGAATCACATATAGAACCATTTAATATATCAATAGAACTTGCAAAAAAATACTATAACAATGGAATCAGAAACTACTTTAATTTTAGTAAGAAAATAACAGAAATGATTTACAACCATTAAAAAATTTTTTTATTTATACAATTTAATAAATTAAAGATTATATAAGATCATATTCTAATTATCCAAAGATTTCATATTTAGTAATTCAAGTTGCTGTATTATTTAAATATAATCACATCCCTATCTAAGTCAAATTTGTTTCATATCCCATTAAGAAAAATTACAAAATGTAGATAATCCTTGTATCTTTTGCTGATCTCATTTAACCGTATAATGTAAATTTTAAGTAACATATTTATACTCTTATTTCAAAAATATTGAATCTTTTCTTGAATGGGATCAAGCAGATATGAACTCAATTTCCCACAATATAAAATTATAATTAAAATAATATTTTGACCTTTCCTGTGTGAAATTTATTGAAATTCATAACTATACTAACTAATATTTATCCATAGTTCTGGAAGTGTTAATAATTACATACAATCTTTATAAAGAAGATTGTTGTTGAACTAGAAGAGAACATGTAAAAATGTCTACCACAAAAGGTAAAAATATATTGATAGTAAATGATGATGAAGATCTCATTGATCTATTTAAAACATTTTTAGAATATGATGGTTACAAAGTAGTTGCTTTTACCGATCCTATTGATGCTTTGTACTCTTTTAGAAAAAATATATATGATCTTGTTTTACTTGATTTGGAAACACCCAAAATGAATGGTATAATATTATCTCACAAATTGAAAAATATAGATCCTACTCTATTATGTTGTTTTATTACTAAAAATAAAAAATTCATAGAACACATTAAAAGAAATAATCTCGATATTGAAAAGATTGTTATACACAAATCAATTTGGTTAAACGAACTTAGAACTAAAGTTCATTCACTTTTATTCAACCAACAACCACAAAAAGAAGACAAAGATAAATTAGTGATGTTAATATGATAATAATTAGAATATAAATTATAAAAAAATCTAAAAAAAATATTTAATTTATATCCAAACAGTATTATGAGATAATACTAGTTTTCTGATTTGATCTTCTGATAATTGTGTTATATGTTTATAATTATAAACACATAGCAGTAGAGTTGTTTCATTTTTTTCTAGTCCTATTTTTAGAAATGTAATTGCATCTTTGATACTATCATCAGTAGAAGAATAAGTAATCATACAATCATCTTTTAGTTTTAATCGATCAAGTCTTTTCTTTTTCTTTATTGTGGAAATTAAATCTATTACATCGAATACTGAAAATGGTTGAATTCGAATATCTTCCTTTGTAGATATTCCCATGGATACAAATCTTTCTATCATGGATTCTGATGGCAATATAAAAAATATTCTTTTATCAGGAAATATTTTTTTTATTTCTCTAAATATAGTAGTAGATACTTGATTGATCCTTTTATGTTCTACTACTACTGTTGTAGAAATATCTAAAATACTTAATTCAAGGTTTTTATGTTTATTAGCATCATTATCAAGATTAGTAATAAAAGTCAAAATATCATTCCAGTTGACTAATGTTATTTTATATTTATTGATATTGTAATTATTAAAATGTTGTTGATAATGTTGAATATTATCTGTAACTAGTAGAATTGTTTTTTTCTTATTATTATTTGAAATCTCATTAGTATTATGATTTCCAATATCCTCTAACATTTATCTTCTTCATCCTACTTTCTCACTTTTTCTCTTATCTGTGTGAATCAAATTCTGAATATTTTGAGTGTACTATTCCCTCAGAATCACAAACAATACTATGAATATCATTTATTCTATATCTATGATATTTAAAAGGAATATTTTGAAAATTATTACGATTATATGAACATAATAACGACACATTTAATCCATGATTTTTATTCAATTCTTCTATTGTTTGATCCCACCATTCTTCTAGAGCAATACACTGATCAAAATGTTTATTTCTAAAGAGAAAATTTGGAATATCACATACTATTCTAATATCTTTTTTATTGTCTAGTATTGCTTTGTCAAAAATTTCTTTTTTTAAGTCTTCAAATGGTTTTAGATTGTTACATACTGCATTGATATAATAATTATCACTATTTTTAATTACCATAAAATTTTTTTTTATTGAAGACTTTTTTAGATTAGTGAGTTGTGATAGTATTGTTTTTGGATGATCTTTTTTCATATTATGCATAGAAAAATAAATACATAATTGATTTTGTTGCAATCCTTCACAAAGATATCGTAATAGACTAGTTACAAAAGAATCAGAAAAAGAAAAAGGTTGTAATTCGTTCTCATAATACATACAACTATGTTCAGTCAGACTATGAGAAAATGAATCATCAAATATATTTCGAAATAGATTATTTGTAAGATGTAGGTTGTGATGATCAAAAAGTATTTTTCTAGATCGATGATCTAACTTTTCAAAATCATCTAAATCATAAGCACATATAGATGTCATTGGAAAATCAAATGAAGGTGGAAATGATTTTTTAAATTCAATAATATATTTTTCATATCCTCTTTCAAAAAAGATTTTTATATCTCCAAATGCCCTTAAACCTATTTTTCGTTTCTCTATTGCTTTATTTGCTAGATCTAAAAACTGTTTACCAATCTTGTCACGATCTATTCTATGATGAATAAGGGTTCGAGTTCCACTCCCGGCGCTCGACTCTAGTCGTTATAGAGTTAGGTAAAATTTGGTATTAGAAATAGAGTATGGTGTTATAGAAATTTCTGCTGTGTTGCACAACTCATTACTGCTAACAAATTTAGCTAACCTCTTGTAGTCCTAGTATGTGAGAAATTGGAAGAATTACAATGAATCTCTGGTCAAGAGAGGAGAGATATTACTTGATTTTGATGTTATTGATAACTGGAATACAGAATTAATAGAGATGAATAAGAACAAAGAAGGTAGAAAGTTCGTATATCCAGATTCATTTATCA